>JBARZW010000144.1:0-44759 GCA_049650305.1 Promineifilaceae bacterium (SeqCode) | reverse complement strand
TACTGTGATGACTACGCGAAATCACGTATCTTCCGTGTTCTAGGATTCCGATAGGCCCTTTGCTCCGGCAAGCTGAATCCAGGCGATTATGGTCTTAATGGGCAAAAACCAACGTCTAGTCGGCTGTTGAAAATTGACAGTTTCTAATCGAGCATTTCTCAAACCGGATTAAAGTAAACGTCCGTCGGCTTGAACTTGCTCAGCCGGCGGAAGTGGCCTTTGACCTTCATACCTATCCAATCCAGGCTGGCCTCGTCCGGATCGAGCCCGATGATCCGCGCTAGAAATAGGGTATCCACACCGGGGAATTCGACCTGGGCCAGGACGAAGGGACATTCGGGCAGAAATTCCTCACTGCCGAAGTGGCAGACAGTGAAGGCGTGCACGGTACCTTCTACGGGGATCTCGACCCATTCCGTCTCCTCGCCGCTGTACATGTCATGTCCCCTGGGCGTGGCATAAGTGTAACCCGTCTCGGGTTCCTTGGAGACCAGGAAATGACCGTTGGCCAATCCGGCGAAGAAGGGTGAATCCTGGCCGAAAGAATGCAGGTAGGTGACGCTGTATGGCTGCTCGATGAGGATCGGGCCCATCGCCTTGAGGCTCTTCAGGGCTGCCTCATCCAATGTTTCCGGAAATGGGACGTTATGCAGGATATAGCCGCCGAAGGTTTCTTCCATTTTATTATCGGCCATCTTATACCTCCTTCTCTAGTATGCTGACGGTGACGTAGGTGCCTGTACCGGCGTGACTGTGGATGGCCCCCCTCCGGGCGTTGGGTACCTGGAGCGTCGGGTCTTCGAAGTGCTTGTCGATGGTCTCTTGGAGCTGCCAGATGGCGAATACCCCCTGCATCAGGCCCGTGGCCCCCACCGGGTGCCCACAAGCGATGAGCCCCCCACTTGGATTGACGGGACAGACAGGAGCTTCTGGCAGATCCAGGTCGTATTCGACGCCGGTCATGAATGCTTTCCCACTGACCGCGAATTCACCGCCTTCCCCGTACCGGCAGAGACCCATGTCTTCGTAGGTCTGGATCTCGGAGCTGGTGTAGGCATCGTGAAGCTCGACGAAATCCAGTTCAGCCAGGGGGTCGGCGATGCCGGCGTTCTTGTAAGCCTCTCTCGAGCCCATCCGCCCTGCCCTGAAGGAGTGCACGCCGGGGTAGCGAAAACCCGCTTCCCAAAGCTCCTTATAATAAGCCCGGGTCTCGGCCGTATCCTCGTGTGGCAGGAGATTGTAACGCAGGAAATCTTCGTAGCTCTGGTGCGGCCGGTCAGACATGCGCATGGCGTCGGTCCCCCGGCCGATCCCAGACACCTTGACCAGCGGTCGAGGAACCTGGGCTCCGGCCGCTTCAAGCTTCCGCAGCCCTTCCTCGCTGCACAGGATCGTGGCCGCGGCGCCGTCCGACATTACGCAGATATCCAACCGGGTGAGGGGCCAGGCTACCATGGGCGCCTCGCGCACATCCTGGACCGTCAATTTCTGGCGTTTTTGGGCATAGGGATTGTAATAGGCGTTCATGTGGTTCTTGACCGAGACGTGGGCCATTTGCTCCGGCGTCGTGCCGAACTCCTTCATATGGCGCGTGACCATCATGGCGTAATACCCGGAATAAAAACCTCCCACCGGATAGTCAAAACTCACGTCCGAGGCCAGGGCTATAAACTCGTTTCCCTTCCAGGTGGCCACGTGGCTCATGGTCTCAAAGCCGTACGCCAGGCAGACGTCCATATAGCCCGAGGCGACGGCTTTCCAGGCCTCCTGGAAACAGATGCCGCCTGTGGCCCCACCTCCTTCCACCCGGTGCCCAGGCTTCGGGCACAGTCCCAGATAGTCCTGGACCATGATCCCGGCCATAAGCTGTCTTGTAAAATGATCGGAGAAGTACGAGGCGACGCTCCCGTCGACCAGTTCCAGGAATTGGCGGTGGCTGATGCCGATATCGGCCAGGGAGTAATCGTAGGCTTCTTTGACGATGGCTTGAAAAGTCTTGTCGGGGCGGGCTTTGGTGAATTTACTCACCCCACCTGAGATAGCGTAGACAGATCGCATGGGGTATGCCTCCTTGTTACGATGATGGCTTGATTCAGTGAACGAGACCGAGTATTTGCCGGTTGCCGATAGGGGCATTCTCCAACCCAACATCGAGGGCAGCCATTATCGAGTCCTCAGCTTGTTGGACTGGGGTAGCCGGCAGGTCTGGCATAAGATCATTGGCCCAAAATACCAGTAAAGAATGGGTAATATGCGGATCGATTCGGGTGATAAAGGATGCAATGCGCCCCACCTCCTCAGCATCCACACAGACCCCAAAAATGACGGTCGCGAACCGATAGCTCTGCCTGCACGATGTACAGCGGTGATTTTCGTCGATGGTCATCGGTTGGAAAGCCATGCCAATTCTTCAGCTATTCCCGCCGGCTACCAGCCATAGACGGAGTCCTAGAGCAATCGCGCCTTCTTAGCCCGCTTCTGCGCTTGTTTCATCAGCAGTTCTTGGAAATTTCGCTCAGGCTCGCCATCCGCACGGCTTCGGAGCCGGTAATTTCCTTCAGTGTCTAGGTCCCAGGCCAACCGGTTATCGTTCAGCGCATCGTTAAGAATGGCTATCAACTGATGGCGAAGCTCAGGTTGGTCAATGGGCGTAATCAGCTCGACGCGATCCTCCAGGTTCCGGTTCCGCCAATCGGCGCTGCCAATGAATACCTGGGGCTGGTCATTGTTGTGGAAATAATAAATGCGATCATGCTCCAGAAACCGTCCGAGAATGCTGATGATCCGGATATTATCGCTATAACCCTTAAGGCCAGGCCGCAGCCGGCTGTGTCCACGGACGATCAAATCGATCTTCACCCCCGCCTGCGACGCGTTGTACAGGTTCCTGATCATCCCCAGATCGTCGAGGGCGTTCATCTTGGCGATTATGTGTCCGTTTCCGTGACTCTCTTGGAAACCAATCTCTCTCTTGATCAAATCGTTGAAGGAATTTCTCATATCCCGCGGGGCAACCATCACCTTCCGGTATGGCTGGTCCGGTGCGTAGCCAGTAAGATAGTGAAACAGATTGACCAGGTCATATCCCAGGTCTGGATCGCAGGTTAGCAGACCCAAATCGGTGTACAAACGAGCTGTCTTGGGATGGTAGTTGCCTGTGCCAATATGACAATAGGTCCTAACCCCATCGTGCTCTTGTCTGACGATCAGGGTCGCCTTGCTATGAGTCTTCAAGCCAACCAAGCCATAGGCCACGTGGACGCCCGCATCTTCCAACATGCGGCCCCACTCAATGTTGTTTGCCTCGTCGAAGCGCGCCTTGACCTCCACCAGCACGGCAACCTGCTTGCCACTTTCGGCCGCTTGCATGAGGGATCTGATGATTGGGGATTCATCAGAGGTACGGTAGAGGGTTTGTTTTATAGCCAGCACTCTTTCGTCGGCGGCTGCCTCGGCGACGAGTCTCTGAACGCTGGCCCCGAAGGAATCGTATGGGTGGTGAACAAGGATATCTCCCTGGCGAATGATGGCGAAAATATCCCGTGTGTCCTTCGTCTCACCTTCATGGGCTAGCCGGCCCGGGACTACGGGTTCCCAGGTTCTATATTTAAACTGGCGCAATCTCAGATCAGCAATCTGGTTACAGTCTGTCAAGTCCAACATCCCATCAACTTCGAAGACGTCCTCTGGTTCGAGGTCGAGTTCTCGCATCAGCAGACGTCGGTCGTACTCCGGCATCTCTCTCGCCACCTCGAGTCGCACAACCGGTGCAAACCGTCGCTCGCGAAGTTCCTCAGAGATCATAGAAAGGAGATCTTCAGCCTCCTCCTCATCTCGGCGCAAGTCGGCGTTACGCGTGATGCGAAAAGGATGAACGCTCCTCACCTCCATGCCCTGGAACAGCTCGCTAACGTGATGAGCAATCAACTGCTCGACCGGCAAGAATCGCAAAGGTTCCTCTATATCACCGTTCAACCTTGGCTTGCCTAAGGGTATCCATCGGCCCAGGCTTCCAGGAACCTTCAGACGGGCGAAGTGAACTGTATCCCTTAACGGATGGCGGAGCATGATGGCCAGGGAAAAACTCAAATTAGAGATGAACGGAAACGGGTGACCGGGATCGAGTGCCAGAGGCGTTAATATCGGGTGGATCTGAGTCTGGAAATGCTCGTGCAATCTGGCCCGTTCTTTTTCCGTCAATTCGTCGTAACTGCATACGACGATATTGGCCTGCTCAAGCAGGGCCGGTTTGAGCCGTTCTTCCCACGTAGCAGTCATGGTCTGGTGCATGGTCTGCACCGCGGTGCGGATCAAGGCCAATTGCTCGGAAGGCGTCCGGCCGTCAGGTGAGAGCTTCCGCACGCCGGCCGCCTCCTGCCTTTTTAGGCCGCCCACCCGCTTCTGAACGAACTCATCCAGGTTGCTGGCAGTTATGGCCACAAATCGAACGCGCTCCAACAGCGGCGTCCGCTCGTCCAGGGCCAGCGACAGGACCCGCCAATTGAAGTCGATCCAACTCAGCTCCTGGTTGAAATAGAGGGCAGGATGTTTGAGCTTGCTGCCTTCCAGTACCGGCTGCGGTGAGACCGCTCGCGGTACGAAAGTGGGATGGAAATGCTCTTCTTCCAGTCGGGCACGATCACCGTCCGGCTCCAGCTCCGTTGGCACCTCGACCACTTCCAGGTGTTCAACTTCGGCGGTGTCAGCCAACTTAAGCGCATCAACACCGTTCATATTACTTTCCCCCCTTTTAATTTATCGGCCTCTTATGGCCGATAAACCGTCAGGGTAATATTTCTCGCATCATCCCGGCTACCGCCTGATAGACTGGGGATTCATCGCCCAGATCCACAAGCGGACGGCCGCTAAATTCGAACTCAACCAGCTCAGCATCTGCAGGCACTACCCCTAACAGCGGGATATCCATCTGTTCGACTCTCTCGCGGAGTGGTGCAGGCATCTCGCCGTTGAGCCGGTTAAGAATAAGATACGTGTTTTCGATATGGATGTCCAGTTCGTTTCGAAAACCGGCGATGCGCTCAGCCGCGACCAGACCCCGTTGAGTGGGATCTGATACGACGATCAGATGCTGCACGTCACGCGTAGTCCGGCGACTAAGATGCTCCATACCGGCCTCGTTGTCAATCACCGCATATCGGTAGCTCTTGCTAATAGAGTCAATAACTTCGCGCAAGTTATGGTTTACGGCACAGTAGCAGCCCTGGCCTTCCGACCGGCCCATGGCGATGAGATCAAAACGTTCGCCTTCTGATAAGGAGGAACGGACTTCGTAATCCAGGTAGTCCCGCTTGCTCATCCCACCTGACAGCGAACCCATGGCTGCCCCACCGGCCGTCAGCGATTGTTTGACCTGTACCAGCAGATCCTCACGGATCTCGCCGACCGTCCACTCCAGATCCAGGCCCAAAACCATGTTCAGGTTACTGCTTGGATCGGCGTCAATCGCTAAGATGGCGCCGGGTTGGGATTGCACCAGGTACTTAATGATCATCGCGGCAGTTGTGGTTTTACCTACTCCTCCCTTGCCGGCCAATGCTATTGTCGTCGTCATGTAACTGTTACCTCATCGTATAAGAAATTTAACTACAACAGATGGCCGTCTGTCGTATGCTAATTGTCAGTTGTCACTTATCAATTGTCAATTACCAATTGGTCATTAATCAAAAGCTGCGAGCCGTCATCAAATAACACTGGTAGGCGGACCTTTCGCTCAGTCTCCAGCACTCTCTGCTTCTGTTTCTCCGATCTCAGCCTGTAACCTCTCGGCGATCTCCGAAGCGGCTTGACGGAGGGATGGTACATAGTCATAAACACTCTCTCCCACCCTGTCGGCTTCCTGAACAGCCATGTCGGCCGGCAGGTAACCGATCAACGGCATATCGGGAGACGCCGAGGTCAGGAAGTCAGCGTCTTCTTTGTTCCGCACCTTGTTGCCGACCAGCCACAAACCCGTCAGGCCGATGTCGTTGGCCAATTTCCTGATCTGTGCGGCCGTTCCCAGGCTGCGCCTTGTGGGTTCAACGACCACCAACATAGCATCCACAAAGTCGACAGTAGCCCGGCCTAGATGTTCGACGCCGGCATACATGTCAAGAAGGAGCACATCGTCCTTTCGAAAGAGCAGGTGCATGAATAAGGTTTTGAGCATCGCGCTCTCCGGACAGATGCATCCAGAACCACCCAAGTCAACAGAGCCCATCTCCAGTAGCCGGACACCTCTATGCGAAACACTAAATCGATCGGGAATGTCGTCTACCCTGGGATTCAAGGTGAAGAACCCGCCGGTGGTGCCGGGCTTGGCGCCGGTCCTCTCCTCGATCAGGGCGTCCATCTCCGCTATCGGCCGCAATTGGCTGCTCTGTTCTTCTGGAAATCCAAGCGCTCCGGCGAGGCATGGAGACGGATCAGCATCGACGGCCAAAACCTCGCGCCCCCTATCGGCGTAGATCTGGGCTAGCAGCGCGGTTAGCGTCGTCTTCCCTACTCCACCCTTTCCGCTAATGGCTATTTTCATCGTTTAGTCCTCATTGTATCAGCGAAATCCTGATGTTCGTTCATCCTCATGCTTGTATTATGCGAAACTACCTCGAATCATACCCGATCCCCAGTCCCCAGTCCCCGATCCCTGATCCCCGATCCCCAGTCCCCGATCCCTGATCCCCAGCCCCTGTTCGCGAAGCGGTCACTCTGTGACATCCCCAGTCTCCGATCCCCGATCCCCAGTCCCTGATCCCTGATCCCCAGTTCCTGATCCCCGATCCCCACCTGCCTTAATCAGTCGCTTGGTAAGCATACTGCCCAAAATGGCGTAAGCATCCGTCGATAAATGGTGACCGGCGGCGGCGTCAAACAACACGCGATAGGAAGGCGGGAAATCTTCATCGCCCAACCAGCAGGCGACCAGTAGTCTTACGTGAGGAAGCACCTGGTACGCGAACGCCATATCCCCTATCGGCTGCCCCGAGTCAGGGTTACGCCCACCGATACTTACCGCTGTCCTGGTGAAACCTTCCACGTCGTTTTCAAACACTTTGGCCAGTTCGCCCCCGGAATAACCCTGGAATGCCTGGGCGTAGAATTTGCCGTCAGGTAACTCGGAAAAAGATATCCACCGGCCGGTCAGAGGCGTGCCATCAGACGTAGTAAAATAATAGGCCAGCATAGCTCGATCCATAATGCCTAATTCATCCCCACCCTGCTTATAGCAGGAGAATTCAGGATACGTTAGGCTGATCTCCCGTCCCCAGTAAGCCAGGTGGAACGCTCCGGATTCGGCTTCCCCTGGCTCGAACGAGGCGCCAGTACGAACGCAGAGGGTACCCGGCTCTACGTCGCGCAGGGTTGCATTGAGTTCTTCCACCCGCCGGCCTAATTGGCTGGGGGTGGTCGTTGGCCCTTTATCGCTGTTTGTCATCGCCCTCGATCCAGGATGCCGTCCGCCTAGGCTTTTAGCAGTCCCTTGCTGCGCAGTAACGGTCGCGGATCAGTCATATTCTTTTCGAGAGCTGCATCTTTGTCTGGGAGTCCCAGAGCGAGGGCCATCAATTGGGTGAAGTAGAGAACAGGCACTGGCTCGTCGACGTCCATCTGAAACTGTCGTGCGTCCAGGTTAGCGTGGCAAAGCGGGCAGGCGACGACCATGGCATCGGCGCCGGCCTCGCGGGCATGGTTCACCAATCTACCACTCAAGGTGATGACGATCTCGGGCTGGGTGAGGGTATGCGCTGCGCCACAACAGCTGGTCTTATACGACCAGTCTACGACCTCGGCGCCCAAGGCCTCCATTAGATGATCTATATCCGTGGGGTTTTCCGGATGCTCTGCTCCGGTGATTTCCGGCGGCCGGGTTATGAGGCAGCCATAGTAACAAACGACGCGCAGCCCTTCCAAGGGCTTTTTTACTTTCTCCGCCACATCTTCGGTCCCTACATGGTTAAGGATCGCTTCCGAGATGGTACTGACATAAACCGAGTCTTGATAATCATAACCGATTTTTTCGTCGACCTCCTTTTTGTGCTGCCCGTCATGGCGCAGCTCAAATTGGGCCGATTTATGGCGGCTGAAACAGGCGGCACAGGGCATGGTGACCTCTGTGAATCCGCTTTGCTCGATCAGAGCAAGATTTTCCATTGGCAGCAACGTTGCCGCTTTTGGGTCGCTCCTGTGCGCGGCGCTACTGCCACAACACACCCAGCCTTTAGGTTCGATTAGCTTCATACCCAAGGCCTCGCAAACGGCCTTTGTCGACGAATTATACTCTTGGGCCGTAGAATGCAATGAGCAGCCCGGGTAGTAGGCGACGGCGTTGGCTGCATCAGGAATTGGTTTAACGTTTCTAGATGGTCTGCCTACACTCGGCAGAAAGGCTACCTTTCGTTTCCGAAGCATCTTGCTGTAAAGCTCGACGTCACCAAACATGTCCTTCGGCCGGCGAATGAATCTCTCGGCCATCATGCCAGGCTCATAGGCTCTGCCCCAGAACTTCACCTCGCGCATAAACGCCTTGTTGAGATCATTTACCTGGGGAACCTGTGGCTCAATATCGCGATCTAGGGCCTCTCGCGTCAGAAAATCCATGATGGAGGCGATATCCAGACCTTGGGGGCAGCGTGTGGTGCAGGTCTGGCAAGCTGCACACAACCATGGCGTCTTGGATTCCAGGGCGATATCCTCCTGGCCAAGTTGTAAGGCACGCATAACCTGGTTCGGTTGCCAGTCAAAGAACTCAGCGATCGGGCAGCCACTGGTGCACTTTACACATTGGTAACACAGGTAAACGTTCTCCCCTAATTCTTCCTGGATACGCTCTGCCAACACAGAACTGATGGTCATGCTATTCTTTTCTTGTTCTGATATTTCTGTCATACATAACTCCTGAGAAGATCGTTTTGGGCTTGGGGAGAGTTAACAGGCTTACTCATCTCATGCCGCCGATTCTTCCGTTCCACTCTTGTCTTTCTGTTCATGAGGTGTCTTCTGGCTTATTAAGTGTAGATCTTTCTTGTTGTCGCTTGCCAGATTGCTCGTTCGATGGTTAGGCGGCGTCATCCGATAGCTGTACCATCTCTGGCCCGGCCATCACTGGTCTTGGAAGCAAACCGGCGCCTTCTACTATCGGCTTTACAGCTTCTTCCCATTCAATGGCCATGATATGAACGCCGGCGACACCTTCAATCTCTTTAAGCTGCTGAATCAACTCAACGCAGATCTGTATGCCTTGCTCTCGCCAGGCCTTTGATCGGGCCCTCTTGTCATCTGGGGTTAACTCGTCCTTTTTCTTTCCAGTCCAAGGTGCGCCTGCGTCGGTCATGCGCTTGATCAACTCATCGGGAACCAGGATTCCTGGCACATTGTTCTTCATATAACGAGCCATACCGGGGCTCTTCAACGGTCCTACACCAGCAAGGATATAGGTTTGTTCGTGCAGGCTTAGTTCACGAACCTTCTCCATATATCGTTCAAATGCAGGGATGTCATAAACCAACTGGGTCTGGATGAAATCCGCGCCTGCCCTAACCTTCTTGGCTAGGCGATAAGGCCTGAAGTCGATGGGATCGGCGAAGGGCGCAGAAGCCGCGCCCACAAAAAACCGTGGTTCCTGTCCCTTGAATGCGTCCCCGCTCTGAAATATGCCTTTGTCACGCATCTCAGAAACTAGCGTCACCAACTGGATGGAATCCAAATCAAAAACATTCTTGGCTGTTGGGTGATTGCCAAAACTCTGGTGGTCTCCTGTGAGGCAGAGTAAATTTCGCATCCCCAGGGCATACGCGCCCAGTAGGTCCGACTGGATAGCCAACCGGTTACGATCGCGACAAGTCATCTGGATAACTGGCTCCAGGCCCTCTTGTACGACGATGGTCCCCGAGCCTATGCTGGACATTCGCACGATCGCTGTCTGGTTGTCTGTGATGTTTACGGCATCGCAGTAGCCCTTCAGCAAGGCAGTCTTTTCACGGATGACCTCACTATCCGCGCTTTGAGGAGGCCCTAGTTCAGAGGTCACGGTGAAGTGACCGGCACGCAGCACGAGCTCTAGGTTCGATCCAGATAGATAGCCGTTATTACTCTTCTTTTCAGTGGTCATCGCCTAATCCTCCTCTGCTAACAACCGCAGGTCTTCGCGTACGATCTTTCGTGGTCCGCCATCGCGCGACGCGCGCCAATTCTTGGGTGGTTGTAGCTCCAATAACACATGCAACTTGTCCATGCTGATAAGCCGATCGTATATCAATTGCCAAGCACAGGGGACATCGGGATCAATTTCGCAGTGGCCTGCCTCGGATCCACCACAGGGTCCGTTGAGCAGGGACTTCGAACACCGGGCTATCGGGCAGATGCCTCCTGTGAGACCTAGGACGCAATCGCCACATGCTGCGCAGCGCTCCGCCCAAACACCCTGTTCAGTAGGCATACCCAGGAAGCTGGTATTAAGACCGGGTATTACCCAGGTTTCGGGGAAATGCTCGGCAATGGCCTGCACGCCAACACCACAGCCCAGGGACAATACGATATCGGCCTGCGCTACCTGATCGGCGATCTGGTCGAGATACTCCCATTCGCATTGACGCTGGACAGTCACGTCCGTAACCTGCTTGCCATTGCCGTCGAGTTTTGACGACATCCTCAGTGACATAGAGGTAATAGCCGCCTCACGGGCCCCTCCGGCAAAACATACTGTCACACAGGTACCACAACCCACGACCAACACGTTTTCAGCGTCGGCCACCATGGTTTTAATCTCATCCAGAGACTTTTGTTCTGCAACAATCATAATACACGCTCCTAAGAAATCGATCTTTTACCTACACTTAAACTTGCGTTGGGTTCTGGGTTTGATATTACCTGTTTCCCAACCATTGAATTCCCAATTTTGGTGTTTTGCACGGCCGTGTTAACTCTGCGTAATGTCTTGGAGTTGGCTTAGCGCGCCAGCCGCCAATTAAAGATCTCCTTTATCCATCTCTCTTAACGGATTCGGTCCTAACTTTGTTATTTGGTCAGACATCATGGTGGCCGCGGCGGCAAATTCACCGGCCATTGCCGACGATAGGTTAAACATCTCAACTCGCTCAGGTTCCATACCAATCTGATCCAATAAGTCCTTTAAATGTTTCACTCTGCGCTTGGCGTTTTTATTACCGTCCAGGTAATGACAGTCACCTGGCAGTCAGCCTGCCACCATAACGCCATCGGCGCCGACTTCGAGAGCCTGAAGGGCCATCAGCACATCCAACTTGCCCGTACAGGGAAGCTGAACAATCTTTATCGATGGGGGATACTGCAACCGCAATCCCCCGGCCAAATCAGCCGCTGCGTAAGCGCAATGTTCGCAGCAGTAGGCGACTATCTGAAGTGTCGTTTCCTCATTCATGACATTGCATCATTGACAAGTAATAAAGAGCCTGTGCTCGCTTCGCTCATCGTCTGGGCTTTGCTGCCACTCTATAAATCCGCCTACACCACCAGCGCCAGGGTGAGTTGCTAAGATCACAAACTCCAGAGGTGGCTGGGTGCTTGTCTCATACCAGGTAAGGCTGAAGGACGGCACGCTATCAAGCCCTTGTCGATCAAGTTCTTGACCAATCGCTACCGCTATCTCCTGCGTTGTATTCATTCCCGAGAGGTCAATGGTTTCTCCAGCGACATCGAGTAAGACCGTCCCTGTGATCGGGCCTTCCAGATCTGCGCCCGTCACCGGCATCAAATGCTGAATCGCCGCCTCCTCGCCAAAAGCTTCAAAAGTAACCTTGAAAAAATGATGGTCCGGCAAATCTGTGCCATCAAGGGATAACAAGAAGTAGGTCGCTCCCGTACCACAGGCCGGGAGTTCAATTCTGGCGATTTGTGGGACACCAGGCGCATCGGGGCTGCCTCCCGGAGCTCCGTTTAACGATAAGGTATAAGTTCCGTTTCTACTCCCGAAACTACGGGCAAGGATCGTATACTGGCCCGAAGTCGGGAGCACATGTTCACCAATCAAGGCGTTGAATCCTGGACCACTGTCATCATCGCTTGCCTCGATACTGCCGTCTGGTAGGAACAGTTGCAGATAGGGATCATCCAAGGTGATGCCGTTCATCTCAACGGTCACCACATCCCCCGCTTCACCCGTGAAAGTCCACTCCTCTCCTTCCTCATCCGTAATCCGACTGTTGACAGATATCCCATAGTTTAATGGGCCTTCGACAGCATTGACGACCTGTTCAATCCCTTGGCGCAGTTGGAGGGTATAGGTCCCGGTATTGCCTCCATAACCCCGGGCAACGACCGTATAGGTGCCTGATTCTGGTAAGGCATAGCCACTAATCAGCGAATTCAGCTCTGTTCCGCCATCATCGTCATAGGCCAGCCTGTTGCCATCAGGGCCGTAGAGTTCAATATAGGTATCGTCTAGGCTTATCCCGGTCATTACGATGGAAACGACATCGCCTGGCTCGCTTGAAAACTTCCACTCATCGCCATTCGAATTGTTGATCGCGTTTTCGATTAAATCACCATAGCTCAGAAATCCTTCGCTCTCTATGCCCACTGTGCCTAAGCTTAGCGACAAGGTGTAGGTACCTGTCCCTTCGCCGTATCCTCTGGCTATGATGGTGTATTCGCCAGTGTCAGGCAGAATGAAGCCACTAATAAGCGCATCGAGGTCAGGTCCTCCATCGTCGTCGTAAGCCAATTGATCGCCATCCGGACCAATAAGCTCAAGGTAAGCATCGTCCAGTGAGATTCCGGTCATCTCGATGGTGACTGCATCATCCACCTCAGCCTGGAAAGTCCAATAGTCTCCAGATTGGATCGCGATCCTATCCTCAACGGTTTCTCCAAAAGTCAGGGATCCCCCATTGCCGTCGACCTCGCCTCGCTCGGTCAGATACAGGGCTAGTTTATAGGTACCGGTTTCACCCCCATGTCCCCTTGCTACTATGGTATAGGGTCCAGATCGCGGCAAGACCAATCCGGCGATCATCGCGTCCAATGATGGGCCGCTATCGTCATCGCCGGCAAGGAGATCGCCCCCAGCTTCGAGCAACTCCAGGACACTGTCGCTCAAGGTAACGCCGTTCATCTCAATCGTAACGCTGTCACCTGCTTCTCCCTGGAATGGCCATCGGTCTCCTTCTGGGCTGGATACCAGCCCATCAACCAGATCGCCATTGCCCAACTCTCTCGTGTTGGTAGGGCTGGGATCGCCGTCTCCCGATCCTATGACCACCTTCTCCAAAAGGAGCGTATACGTCCCCAATTCTCCACCATACCCCCGGGCTACAATTGTGTACCGGTCCGTGGTCGGAAGGGTATATTCGCTAATCATTGAATCCAGTCCTGGACCGCTATCATCGTCAAGGGCCAATTGCTCGCCACCCGGACCAAGCAGCACAAGGAATGTGTCGCCGAGGCTGATCCCGTTCATTTCGATGGACACACTGTCTCCAGCTTGGCCAGCGAATGTCCACTGGTCACCGTTTTCACTGGTTACCTGGTCGCTGACGCTTTCCCCGTAGCCGATAGTACGGCCGCTCTGAAAAAGAGTGGCAGCATCGAGCTTCTCGCTTATAGCAAGACCGATCGAGATCAGGATGCAGATCGGCAGAAGGCGAGTTGCCCTCATAGCAACTCCCTCTTCAATCTCTTTCTGCACCGAACTGTTTCGTTTATCCTCATTTCAAATCAAGCAGCGACGGCTTTCACGTCCTCCAACGGTATGATCTCGGGTCGTCTGTTAATAAGAGCATGAACCTTAGCAGCCATCTGCTCATTGGTATAGTGCGACAGCTGAATAGCTTGGGCTGGGCACTCGGCTGCGCAAGACCCGCAACCCTGGCAAACGGCCGGTTCGATATAGGCGGCGCCGTTGATATTCCCAACGCCAGTCAAGTGGGGCTCCATGATCGGCACACCAAAGGGGCAGATTCGCACGCAGGTCAAGCAACCGGTGCAACGCTGCGCATCCACGATAGCGACCCGGCCGCCGGCGGTCAGCGTATCGCGACTCAATATCCGCGCCGCTCGCGCGGCAGCCGCCTGGGCCTGGATCATCGTCTCCTCGGTGAGCTTGGGGTAGTGGGCCATCCCGGCCATAAATACGCCTTCTGTGGCAAAATCCACCGGTCTTAGCTTTACGTGCGCCTCTGAGAAGAATCCATCGGCGTCTGTTGGAACTTTGTAGATCACCGCCAGTTCGGCGACATCCGGCCTGGGGACGACCGGCATACTTAGCACTAGTAGGTTGGGCTGCAGCTTAAACGACCTGCCCAGAACTGGATCCTCGACTTCCACAGTCAGGGATCCATCTTCCTCGCTCGCAACCTTCGGCCGGCGATCGTCGTCATAGCGAATGAAGATCACGCCCTTCTCTCGCGCGGAGGTATATAACCGCTCTTTGAAGCCATAAGTCCGAATATCTTTGTAGATTACAGTCACTTGGGCGTCAGGGTCACGTTCCTTCAAAATCAGGGCGTTTTTTAGGGCCACCGTGCAACAAATTCGACTACAGAACTTCTCGGCCGGACCGACACACTGGATCATCACGACAGATTTTGGACTGGAGTCAGGCGAGTTTACTGATCCCCAATCCCTGATCCCCGATCCCCAATCCCCGATCCCTGATCCCCGATCCCCGATCCCTGATCCTCGATCCCCGATCCCTGATCCCCGATCCCCGATCCCCGATCCCTGATCCCCGATCCCCGATCCCTGATCCCCGATCCCTACTCCCCAGTCCCCAGTCCCGGATCCCCAGTCCCCAAGCAATCCCTCGAGCTCTTGCTGGGTAACAATTCTCGGATTAGTTCCATATCCATATTCAGGGCCACGGTATTCCTGGGCGCCGGTTGCCAGAATCGTCGCCCCGTGTTGGATCTCTTCTTGACTTCCATCTTGGTGCTCAACCACACTGACAAAGTTACCGGCAAAGCCACTGGCTCGTACGACACGGCTTTCCGTATGGAGGTTGATAATTTGGTTCTCCTCTACCCCACCAATGAGGCGAGAGAGAATTTCCCGTGGATCCTGGTCTTGGACAGACGTGTATATGTGGCGCAAATTTCCGCCTAGTTGCTTATCCCGCTCCACCAAGTGCACCGGAAAGCCCTGGTCAGCCAGAGATATGGCGGCTGTCATACCGGCTACCCCACCCCCAATCACCAGCGCGGATTGGTGAACAGGCACCTCGACGGTATGTCGAGCCTCCAGAAGTGCGGCCCTGGCTACAGCCATTCGCAGCAAATCCTTGGCCTTATCCGTGGCACTATCCCAATCATCTGAGTGTACCCAGGAGCACTGGTTGCGTATATTCGCCATATCGAATAGATATGGGTTCAAACCTGCGGCCCGAATACTATCTTTAAATAGGGGCGCATGGGTTAAGGGGGAACAACTGGCGATGACGATCCGGTTCAGATCGTGCTCTTCGGCCCGTTTCGTGATCAACTGAATCGAATCCTGAGAACACGTATACAAATTGTCCTCGGCATGGACGACGCCAGGCAGTGCTCGCGCATACTCTGTAACAGAGGGAACATCCAAGAATCCGCCGATGTTGGAGCCACAATGACAAACAAATACGCCTATTCGCGGCTCTTCAGATGAGACATCTCGTTCCGGCGGGTAACTCCTTTCGCGGGTCTGGGTCCATCGAGACGAGGCGAGGAGCCCGGCGCTGGCGGCCGCCGCGCCACTGGCTTCCACCACTGATTCCGGTATATCTTTCGGCTCCCGGAATGGTCCGGCAGCGTAGATCCCCGGGCGACTGGTCTCGATAGGGTTGAACCTCACGCTGTGACAGAAGCCGTACTCGTCTAACTCAACTCCCAGGCGGTCCCCTAGTTCGCGGACGGAATCGGATATCTCCATTCCTACGGACAGCACAACCATGTCGAATCTTTCGCTGACCAATTGTCCGGCATCATCCTGGAATTCCAATATCAGGGCGTGGGAATTTGGCTCCTCGTGCAGCATACTGATACGGGCGCGTGTGTAATTAATACCGTATCGGTCGCGAGCTCGCTCGAAATAACTCCAATACCCCTTGGAAAAAGCGCGCATATCCATCATGAAGACGTGTACATCCAGGTCGGGGTGATGTTCCTTGGCGATAACCGCCTCTTTTGTCGCAGACATACAGCATACGGCCGAGCAGTAATCGTGGCTCTGATCCCGCGAGCCAATGCACTGCAGAAACGCTATCTTGCCAGGCGTCTTGCTGTCAGATGGTCGGCGGACGTGCCCCATCGTTGGTCCTGAGGCGGAGAGCATACGCTCAAATTGGAGGGCCGTAACCACATTGGCATAGCGCCCATAGCCAAATTCCTCTGATAACTCGGCGTTGTATACCTGGTAACCGGGCGCCAATATTACAGAACCAACGGCAATCTCCCGTTCCTGAGCTTCCATATTGTGGTCGATGGCCTCGACGCCACAAGCGTATTCACAGGCCAGACACTCCGAACAGACCCCGCATTGCAGACAGCGCCGGGCCTCCGCCCGGGCCTGGTGGTCGGTTAGGCCTAGAACTACTTCGCGGAAGCTTGATACCCGCTCCTCCATGGGCAATAAGGCGGGTTTCGTCTTTGGTCGGGACTCGATCTCGCCAGTTTGGATTCTCTTCAAGAGGTCCTGGCGCCTAATCTTGGCCACAGGCGGCGAGGTTGAGGCGGGTTGTTCCAGCGGCAGACCTTGCAGATAGCGATGGATGGAACCTGCCACCCGGTGACCCAGCGCAACGGCCTCGATAATAAAGCTGGCTCCGGTTTTCCGGCCGGCTACGACAAACAGGCCAGGCATCTCGCTGGCCAGGGTTTTACTGTCGGCAGATAAATCATCAAAACGCTCATCCAGAAATCGCAGGTCTGAAAACTGTCCCACGGTCCCGATGACCGTATCCACATCGATAGTAAACTCGGTTCCTTGGACGATCTTAGGCCGGCGACGCCCTGATGCATCTCGCGTGAAGCCCTTGGTGGTTTCAGCCAATTCCAGACGGGCTACTTTCCCTCCTTCGGCAAGGATCTTGGTCGCCGTTGTTCGCTCATAGAGGTGGATGCCTTCCGCCTCAACGGCAGCAACTTCCCAATGATAGGCCGGTAATTCCCCAAGTGGTCGATCGAGAGCCAGGTAAACCTCCGACCCTAGCCGCCTGGCAACGGCGGCGGCATCCAGAGCCGTGATGCCACCTCCGACAACCGCCACTCGTTGGCCGATGGTTACCGGCTCGCCCAAATTTACCTTGCGCAGGAAAGTTGCGGCGGGGAGAACCCCTTTGGATTCTTCTCCTTCGATGCCAAGAGATTGGTCTTTGCTGGAGATGCCCGTCGCCAGGCAAACGGCGTCGTAACCCTGCTCTAGAAGAGCTGCCGGATCTCGAACCGGCGTCCCTGTCTTCAGATTAACGCCAAGGGCAAGGATGTCGTTGATGTCTTGCTGTAACACGCCTTTAGGCAATCTGTGAGCGGGAATGCCAACCCGCATCATACCCCCTGGCACGGGCAGCGCTTCGTATACCGTTACGCCGTACCCTTCCTTCGCCAGATCATGCGCGGCCGTTAGCCCGGCAGGCCCCGCGCCAACGATGGCGACCCATTCTGGGCGGGTCCTCGGCACTGCTTCCACAGGTTCTCGCCCATAAGCAAGGGCATGATCCACGACGAACCTCTTAAGATCCATGATCCCCACGGCTTCGTCGATCAGGGCCCGGTTACAATGACCTTCGCATGGATGGTGGCACGTCCGCCCACACACACTGGGAAACGGATTATCTTCCTTGATTACCCGGAACGCTTCACGGTAGCGCCCTTCAGCCACCAGGGCGATATACCCCTGGGCGCGCTGCCCGGCTGGGCAGGCATCTCGACAGGGGGCCGTTCCGGTTTTCTCGATAGCGTAGGCGGAGGGGACTGCTTGCGGATAGAGGCGGTAGGCGGCTTTTCGTTCCCGTAATCCCTCATTAAACAAATCAGGCAGCGAAACCGGACACACTTCGACGCAATCACCACAGGCGATGCATTTATTCACGTCGATATATCGAGGCCTCTGGCGAACCTTGACCACAAAACTCCCGGCCTCGCCCTCGATACCCAGTACGTCAGCGTCGGTGAGGATCTCAATATTCAGGTGACGGCCGGCATCCACCAGCTTGGGGCTGATATTGCACATCGCACAATCGTTTGTGGGAAAGGTCTTGTCTAACTGGGCCATGTGACCGCCAATCGCCGATTTCTTTTCGACCAGAAATGCCTTGAATCCCTGGTCGGCAAGATCAAGGGCGGCTTGGATCCCGGCAATACCGCCGCCAACCACCATGACAGCGCCGGTCGGGCCAGCTGATTTCCCGTTATTGGGCTGATCGCTCTTCGTGTTCGAGTTGCCCATCATGATTACAGAATATACTTTCCCTAATAAACCAAGCGAGCCAGTATCATCCAATCCGGATGATTCCCGTCAATGACCTGCTTCTCTCTCCATCCACACTTGGCGCCGCATCTCAGCCGTCTTCAGATTTTTGGGAACCCTAACAGTGAAGCACGTTCCCGTTTGATCATCATCGCCATCCGGCGGATCACCTGGTAGGTTTCTGACTAAAATTTGACCGGAATGGGCGTCGACGATCATTTTCGCGATCGATAAGCCAAGACCCATGCCGGGAGCGTCTCCTGCGCTGCTGGAACGGAAAAACTCTTTGAAAATGTGCGGCATATCTTCTGGGTCAATACCAGGACCCTGATCTTCCACTTCAACGACCATCTCATCCGGTTCAAACCGAGCTCGAAAGGTCACCGTGCTTCCTTGGGGTGAATAGCGAATGGCATTATTGAGTAAATTGGTAAAGACCTGGCGCATACGCCGTGGAGCGCCAACAATTGGCTCGAATTCAGGGGGTGGTTCAACGTTTATTCGTATGTCCCGTTCGGCGGCCGCTAAACGCACGTCCTCGATCGCCTGATTACCCACTTCCTTCATGTCATACCATGTAAAGTCCGTCTGGATCTGCTCGGGACGCATACGGGCCAAGTCAACGATGTCGCCGATCTGCCCGCGAAGATCGGTCACTCTGACGATACTCCTCTTGATCATCCGTTCTTGTTTAGGAGTCAGGTCGCCTGCATATCCCTCTAACATCACGAGTAGGTAGTTTTCTATTGCCGCCAGCGGTGATCGCAGTTCGTGGGAAACAACAGAAAGAAAGTAGGTCAGGGTGCTGATAGCCTGGCGATAACGGTCGCCGATAAGGGCTGTAAGCCTGTCCATTACCTTAAGACCGACGACCGGATGTGTATCCAGGTAGGCGCGCAAAGATGGGCCATCCACAGCGATGACCCTGGCCGGCTCGACACAGATGGCCGACGTCGTATAAATATAAGGCGAAACAAGCGCTGAGAATCCAGTCGTTTTGTAGGGCACTATGTAGTTTATGGTTGCATTACGGGGCGTGGAATGGCGACCGAGCTGTACCTTCTTCTCCAACGCTACTTTCCCACGTTCGAGGACAAACAGCTTCTCGGCCACCTCACCCTCGACCAATATCGATTCTCCTTCGTCATAGGTCTCTTCGCTACACAATTCAGCGATTGCCAGGAGGTCATCCCGGCATAAATCGCCGAATATCTCTGACCGGCCTAAGCGCTCGGCTAGAAGTAAAGAGTGGGACGTCGTCTTAAGCATGGTTCCTAAGTCCAAGTATTTTCTCGACTTGTCTGATGAGCTCGCTGGGAGCGACTGGCTTCTGGATATATTCCTGGACATCCATGGCGATGCCCGTTTCCAGTTCATAACGACGCCTACTTGCGTCTTCGATAACCGTAGTAAGAATCATGATCGGCACGCCTACGAAGCTTGGCTCACTGCGCATCTCCCTGATAACGCCCCAACCATCCATCCGGGGCATGAGCAGGTCTAGGATCAGCAGATCGGGGAGATCCTCTTTGATCATCTCCATACATTTTTTTCCATCTCGCGCAGTAGCCAACCGGTACGGTCGGGTTTCTAGCACGGTGACAATATTGTCAAGAATGTCGGGATCGTCGTCGACAATCAGAATATAAGGTTTCTCGTCCACGGTTACGACACCTCCTCAACCCGCTTAAGCGGATTGGCGCCCATTTGCCGGATCTCCTCGGTGAGTTCCGCGGCCGACCAGGCAAATTGACCGCCCATGGCGGAAGAGATATTGATCATCTGGACGCGCCGTCCCTTCAGACCGATCTCCTCCAATAGCTGCCTCGCGTATTCGACTCGTCTTCGGGCGTTTATATTACCTTCCAGGTAATGGCAGTCGCCTTCCAGTCAACCGGCGACCATAACGCCATCAGCGCCTTTCTCGAAGGCCCGAAGCACATACAAGACATCGAGCTTGCCCGTGCAGGGTAGCTCGATCACCTTGATGGAAGTTGGGTACTCCAATCTCATCGAGCCAGCGAGGTCGGCCGCCGCATAGGCGCAGTGCCTGCAGCAAAAAGCGACGATCTCGGGCTCAAAGCCATCACCACTCATAAATTCACTCACTTTTCGATCATACGCTACAGAAGATCAATATTCTCTACGGGTACGAAATTTACAGCGGCCATATCCAGGTCAAACAACGCATCCAACTTTGTGATTGTCTGTCCGTCCGTGTAGTGCATCAGCTGGATAGCTCTGGCCGGGCATTCGGACACACAGATGCCACAGCCGTGGCAAACGGCCGGCTCGATATAGGCCGTGCCAAGTATGTTCCCCACGCCTGCGAACTCGCTGTCCACCATTGGAACGCCGTATGGGCATATTCGCACGCAGGTTAAGCAGCCTACACATTGCTGCGGATCCACCACGGCCACCCGCGCGTTGGTCAACATGGTCTCCTGGGCCAGGACGCTTGCGGCCCTTGAAGCGGCGGCCTGAGCCTGGGCGATGGTCTCATCCAGCAGTTTGGGATAATGGGCCAAACCGGCCATGAAAACACCATCGGCGGAGAAATCTACCGGTCGCAGCTTGACGTGCGCTTCCAAAAAGAAGCCATCCATGTCCACCGGTAATTTCAGCTGGCGGGCCAATTTACGTGCTCCTGTGGACGGGACGATTGGCATGCTCAGAACCAGTAGATCGGGCGAGAGTCGCAGACTCCTGTTCAACATCGGTTCCAGCACATCGACATAGATCGGAGAATCAGCCCCTGAAAGGAGTACCTCCGGTTTGCGATCAAAATCGTAATGAATGAACCGGATACCGACCCGGCGAGCCTCTGTATATAGGCGCTCCTTGAAGCCGTAGGTGCGAATATCTCTATAGATGACTGTCACATCGGTTTTTGGATCCAGCTCTTTCAGTTTAAGGGCGTTCTTTAGCGCTGTGGTACAGCATAACCGGCTGCAATACTTTTCAGCCGGTCCAACGCACTGGATCATCACGACAGATTTTGGAGCGCCGCTAGCGAATCGGTCGCTGAGCGACGCGGGCATTCGAGATGCAACATCCTCAACCCCTGCCGAGTTCCTCTCGGCCAAGCCCACTCCTGTGGGTAAGTCCCCGATTAACGCCTCAAACTCCTGCTGGGTGACGATACGCTCGTCGTCGCCATAGCCGTAGTGCGAGCCCTTGTACTCAACGCCGCCCGTAGCCACGATAGTGACGCCATGCCCGATCGAGCTCTCTTGTCCATCATCTTTTCGCAGTGTGGACACAAAATTGCCCTTGAATCCGCCGGTGTTAACCAGCTCAGTCGACAGGTAGGTTTGGATTAGAGAATGCTGCCGAACTTTAAATACCATTTCGGCCAGGTATTCCGAAGGAGACCAGGCTTTCCTATCTCCGTTCGAGGGGACAAAATAACGCAGCTTGTGCAGGTTGCCGCCAAGCTGCGTCTCTCTTTCTACTAGATGAACTGGGAATCCCTGGTCGGCTAGCGTAAGCGCGGCCGTCATGCCTGCCGCTCCGCCTCCAAGGATCAAGGCAGAGTTGTCTACCGATACAACACTTGTCTCAAGGGGCTGCAATCGACCAGCTCGAGCAACAGACATTCGAACCAGTGATCTTGCCTTAATCGTCGCCGCTTCCCGGTTCTCAGAGTGGATCCAGGAGCACTGGTTCCGGATATTGGCCATCTCGAAAAGGTAGGGGTTCAATCCGGCCTGACGAAGCGCATCCTGGAAGAGCGGTTCGTGCGTTAGAGGCGTGCACGAGGCGACGACGACGCGATTCAGCTCGAGCTCTTTCACTTGCTCGATAATATGGGCGATAGAATCCTGCGAGCAGGTATACAGGTTGTCTTCGGCATGGGTTACACCAGGTAATGATCGAGCGTATTCGGCGACACCGGGCACATCCAGGAAACCGCCGATATTGCTCCCGCAGTGGCAGACAAACACACCAATCTTCGACATCTCCGCTGAAACATCGCGCTCTTGTGGGTATTCCTGAACCTCGGTTAGCGTGTGCCTGGCGGGCGCTAACAAGCGGGCGACCGATGCGGCGGCGCCGCTGGCCTCAACCACAGTTTCCGGAATGTCCTTTGGTTCACGGAATGGTCCGGCGGCGAAAATGCCAGGCCGGCTCGTCTGTAATGGATCAAATAAGGTCGTATGGCAGAAGCCATACGGATCAAGTTCTATTCCCAGGTTCTGGCCGAGTTCTTTCACCGAGTCCGATATTTCCATCCCTACAGACAGAACGACCAGGTCAAATTCGTCTTCCACCAAACCATTGCCGCCTTCGTAGGGGGAGGTATACCTCACGCGTAAGTTCCCGGTTTGCGGGTCCTCCTTCACATCGCCGAGACGACAGCGCGTGTATTTCACCCCGTACTTCTGCTGAGCCCGGCGATAATACTCCTCGTATCCCTTGCTATACGAACGCGTATCCATGAAAAAGACCTGGCAGCTGACGTCGCCGTTGCCATTGCCGCTTCGGGCTTCAGCTCTGGCGTGTTCGACGGTCATGATGGCCTCTTTGGCCGCGTACATGCAGCAGACCGATGAACAGTAATCATGACTCTGATCCCGGCTGCCAACGCACTGCAGGAAGGCGATACGCTTTGGACCAAGGCCGTCGCTCGGTCGCTGGACGTGACCCTTTGTCGGCCCGCTGGCCGAGAGCATCCGCTCATACTGTAGCGAGGTAACTACGTTCGGGAAGCGGCCGAGGCCATACTCCTCTGATAATTGAGCGTTGTAAATCTGGTATCCTGGGGCCAGAATCACCGCCCCAACTGAGATCTCGGTCGACCGCTCGATATCGTCGTGATTGATGGCATCTACGCCACAGGCATAGACACAACTCATGCACTCAGAGCAGATGCCGCAGGCCAGACAACGCGAGGCTTCCGCCTGAGCGCTCACGTCGTCGTATCCCCCTTCTATTTCGACGAAGTTTCGTATTCTCTCATCGACGGCGAGTTCGGGAAGAGGGATTCGCTTCTGTCGCTTGATCTCTCCCCTTGCCAACTTATCGGATATTTCCTGCCGGTCCATATGGACGACGGGCAATCTGGGCTTGCGGGGAGGTTCGAGATGGTCAGCTTCCAGATAGCGGATGATAGATCGCGCGGCCGTATGGCCGCTGTCCACGGCTTCGATGACAAAGGATGTGCCGGATACACTGTCGCCGGCCGCAAAGACGCCTTCCCGGGTAGCGGCCAGAGTGTTGGGATTGACGGCTATTGTTTGTTGTCCCGTTAGCCCCACACCGGCGTCATCAGGTATGAAGGCTAGACCGGCTCGCTGCCCCACGGAGAAAATTACGGTGTCGCAAGGGATTGCATGGGTAGTGTCCGGTTCTTTCTCTAGTTGGAGGGCCCCTGTCTCATCGAAACTGAAAGAGGCCACCCGCTGGCACTCCACGGCCCGGACGCGCCCATTAGCATCGCCAACCAGCCGTTCAAATGTCCGTCCTGGATGAAGTACCACCCCTTCAGCCTTGGCCGCTTCTATCTCCCAGTTGTGGGCAGGCATTTCATCGCGACCCTCCAGACAAGCCAGGTGAACTTCCTTTCCGAGTCGGACAACGCTCCTGGCGCAGTCGATGGCAACATTGCCACCTCCCAACACAAGGACCCGTTCTCCAAGGGGTTCAGCCGTTTCGTCTTCATACCTGCCCAGACGCACATCTCGCAAAAAGTGGGTGTTTATCAAAACACCGTCCAGATCCGCGCCTGGGATGGGAAGACGGATCCCTTCGTGGGCGCCGACCGATATCAAGACCGCGTCGTATCCATCCTCGAAAATATCGTCCAGGTTATTGATCTGGTGATTCAAGCGCAGATCCACACCCATATCGATGATGTCCTGGACTTCTCGTTCTATGATATCTGTGGGCAGGCGATATTCGGGCACACCTAGGCGAAGCATGCCACCGGCCACGGGCATTGCCTCGAACACGGTCACTCCATAGCCAACCGTTACAAGATCTTGAGCCGCCGTCAGGCCGCATGGGCCCGCGCCAATGATGGCTACTTGTTGTTCGAAGAGCCTCTCCGGTGGTTCAATTGGCTGCCGCGGCTTCGCATAGACTTTGTCGGTGATGAATCGTTTCAGGGCCCGTATGTTAATCGGTTCGTCGACCAGTGCCCGGTTACAGGCTGTCTCGCAACGGTGATTGCAGATGCGACCGCAAATGCCTGGAAATGGATTATCCATCTTGATGACGCGCATCGCGTCGTCCCAGCGACCTTCCCGGATCAGGGCGATATAGCCTTGGGCTCGCTGTCCCGCCGGACACGCGTCCCGGCAGGGTGCAATGCCGCGTTTATCGATGGCAAAGGCATTCGGGACCGCCTGGGGATATAGTTTGTAAGCTGCCCGGCGAGGCGATAACCCTTCGTTGAATGGGTCCTGTACGATTATCGGGCACACTTCTGCGCAATCGCCACAGGCGACGCACTTATCAGGATCAACGTATCGCGGTTTATGCCGTAGAGTAACCTTGAAGTTGCCGGCCTGGCCATCCACGGTCGCGACTTCCGAGTCAGTCAGAATTTCGATATTGGGATGCCGGCCGGCTTCGACCAATTTTGGGGATATGGTACACATGGCGCAGTCGTTAGTTGGAAAAGTCTTATCCAATTGCGCCATCTTGCCGCCGATAGCCGACTTCGCTTCAATTAGATACACCTTGAAGCCTTGATCGGCTAGATCCAGGGAAGCCTGCATTCCAGCAATGCCGCCCCCAACCACCATCGCGGCGCCGATGCGGTGCTTTGGGTTTTCTGCCGTTTCAATCTCAGTCATTACATATCACGTTTCGGTTGTTCTGCCGGAGGACGGAGGAAGAATGAAAGGTACCAAGCCTCCTCGCGATCGATCAATCGCCTAGGACCGTCGCTCGACCACGGAAACCAATTTCGTCCTCAGTTTCCTGGTCGGTGGCCTCAACCTCCTGCTTCGGTAAATCTACTTTCTTCAAAGGATTCGGTCCCAGAAACCGGACACGCTCAGTCATAGTATGAGCGGCGGCCGCAAATGCTTGAGCCTGGCTTCCGGACATGAAGAACATGCCAAGTCTTTCTCGTTCAATCCCAATCTCTTCGAGGATCTTTGCTGCTCTGTGCATCCTCGCTTGCCCTCGTTCGTTGCCCCGTACATGGTGGCAGTTACCCAAGGGGCAAGCCACTACATATACGCCGTCCGCTCCCTGCTCAAATGCCTCCAATACATAGCGGATATTGGTCTTTCCGGTGCAAGGCAAGCGAACGAATTTCACATTCGCCGGGTACTGTACCTTCAGTGCGCCGGCCGTGTCGGCAGCCATAAAGCCACAGTAGATGCAATAAAAAGCAGTGATCTCTGGTTCAAAAGTCTCGTCTGTATGTTTACCACTCATAATCTTACTAAGGATATTATCTCGCACGCTCAACCTGCCAGGATCCCAGGCCACCTATTTCGGGCAGGATGATCTGTTCATCTGTATAGTTGATAAGATGGATAGCATCAGCAGGGCAGTCACCAGTACAGGTTCCGCATCCCTGACATTGGGCTGGATCGATAAAGGCAGCGCCGCCAAGCCCGCCGACGCCCGGCCGATCGTCAAGCTCTACTACCTGGGGGATGGCAAAGGGACAGGTCCGGGTGCACGTCAGGCAACCAACGCATCGGTCGGGATCGACTACAGCGACCACGCCGCCCAGATACATAGTGCCCTGGGAAAGAAACGTCAGAGCACGGGCCGCGGCAGCGAGTGCGTGGCTGATACTCTCCTCGATAAATTTTGGATAATGGGCCATGCCGGCAAGGAAGATGCCTTCCCTCATGAAGTCCATCGGCCGCAGCTTCATCTGAGCCTCTTCGAAGAACCCCTCGCTGGACAGCGGCAGGCGAAGCATCTTGGCCACTTCTTTTGTGCCTTTCGATGGAGCGATCGACATGCTCAACGGTATTAAGTCGGCCGGAAGTGACAGCCATCGGTCTAGTGACAAATCACGAACCCGAACTCTTAAGCCGCCTTCTTCAATAACGACCTCAGGTGGTGCTTCGTCCGTATAGCGAACGAATATGACGCCAAGACGTCTTGCTTCCGTGTAGTACTTTTCACGAAAACCGTAGGTCACAATGTTCTTGTAAAGCACCGTAACCCGGCAACTCGGGTTGAACAACTTGATGCGAATGGCATTCTTCATCGTGTTGGTGCAGCAGACGCGAGAGCAGTAGTCTAACGTCCCCTCGGGTCGCATACACTGAACCATCACCACATCCTTAAGGGCGGCGATCTCTTCGGGGTGGTGAACAACTTTCTCTTCTAAATTCTCCTGGGTGATGACCTGTGGAATATCCAGCCACTGATGGCTACGGGTCTCCCTTCCCCCGGTAGCGACAATCGTCACTCCATGGTCAACACGGAACGTCTCTGTCGTGCCGTCAAGGTGCGTGGTTCGAAGGTCGGCCCAAAAACGCCCAACATGTCCCCCGTGATCAACAACCTCAGTGCGGATATGTGCCTCGACCCGCTGGTGGGATTGAACACGATTCACCAAGTCTCTTCCCAGCCGCCGTGGGTTCTCACCTTCGGCTACATAGTACATATTCTGTAAGTGCCCACCTAGGACATCTGATCGTTCAACCAGGATCGCGTCATATCCGCTGTCGGCTATGGCCAGGGCAGCGGTCATACCCGATAGCCCTCCGCCAATGATTAAGGCGGCTGTATGAGTCTCAAATTCGAGTTTACTTATGGGTTTGGCCGCCTTAACCCGCCCTACTGCTACCCTCACTAACTCGATCGCTTTTCGGTTCGCCGTCGCCGGTTGGTTTCGATGAACTTGACTGCATTGGTCACGCAAATTGACGAGTTCTACCAGGTACGGATTGAGGCCTACTTGACGCACCGCCCGCTGGAACAGGGATTCATGGGTCCGATTGCTGCAGGCCGCAATAACGACGCGGTTCAGTTCTTTCTCTTGTATGGTCTCTTGAATATGCTCCAGGGCATGCGGAAAACAAGCTAAATCCACCTCGCCGGCTACGACGACGCCTTGCCAACCCTCAGCCTGGCGCGTCATCTCAGGCAGATCGAGCGCCTCGCTAATCGTGCCTCCACAGGCGCAGGCAAAAACGCCGACACGGGCCGGTTCTCCCGAGACATCGCGTTCCGATGGAAGGTTATTCCGGGACAGAAACGGCATTTGCCGGCTATAGGGATACGTATTCAGCTGGTCGTTAAGGAGCCGCATGACCTCGGCCGCCGCCCCGCTGGCATCGATGATGGTCTCAGATATCTCCTTGGGGGAAGAAAAGGCTCCGCAGACAAAGACCCCGGAGTCAGTAGTCTGTAAGGGCGTGAACTTATGGGTCTCGCAAAAACCGAACTCATTCAGGTTTAGATCCAGAAGCTTGGTAAAGTGATGGCCGGAATCGGGAGGTTGCACACCCGTGGCCAACACAACCATCTCAAAGGTTTGGGAAATAAGCCTGCCATCTGGGGTAGAGTAACGGAGAAGTAGATCGCCAGTGCTCGGATCTTCCTTAATGGCCGATACACGACAGTGCTCGTATTTAATGCCATGGATTTCGCGGGCTTTGGCAAAGTAAGTGCTGTACTCCTTGTTGAAAGCTCGTTCCTCCATCATGAACACCGAGCACTCAATATCATCCCCAAGACGCTGTTTGGCCAGCATCGCTTCTTTAGTGGCGTACATGCAGCAGATAGAGGAGCAGTACCCCCTCTCTTGATCCCGGGATCCGATGCATTGGAGCCAGGCGATCGAGCGCGGCTCGCGTCCGTCGGTAGGCCGTGAAAGGGCGCCCTCGGTTGGACCTGAGCGACTAGCCATTCGCTCGTACTCCATCGCGCTGACTACGTTGGGGTAACGACCGTAGCCCAACTCATCAAGCTCGGTCGGATCGTAGATCTTAAATCCAAGGGCCAGGATGATCGCGCCAACTTCTACTGAAAGGAGGCGAGATGATTCGTTCAGGTTGATAGCCTCCGTCGGACATTCGGGAATGCACAGGCCACAGTCGTCACAGTACGGCCCTCGATCGATGACATAGGCGTCGGGTGCGGCGCGAGTAGCCACCTTATAGGCGGCTTTACGGACCGTCATCCCTGATTGGTAGCTATCCGGCAACTCTATGGGGCATACTTGTGCGCATCGACCACAATTGATACAGCGATCGGCGTCAACGTAGCGCGGCTCCTGTCGCAGCGATACGGTAAAATTGCCAGCCTGTCCCTCGACGTCCAGCACCCGCGTGTTTGTTAGGATTTCGATGTTGGGATGACGATTGTGCTGAATATAAGCTGGGGAGATCGAAGGGCGCGTACACCCGTAGCCATGGTCGGGTGTTCCCCTGCAAAGAACACAGTCGTGCTGGGGAAACATGTAGCCAAGTTGGGCCACCCGACCACCTAGACAAGGCGTTTGCTCGACCAGGTAAACGCGTAATCCGGCGTCGGCTAGGTCCAATGCTGCCCGCATACCGCCGATCCCGCCGCCCACAACCAGCGCAGCAGCCGGTTTTGGCGGTTTTGGTCTGAGGTTGCGATGATTATTGCGATGATTCGTTAGCATGTTCTAAAGTTCAATGTTCCCGAGATAGATGATAAGCCATACTTTGCGCTGAAATGTGGCTTTCTACGGTGAGGGCAGTGGGAACCGGGGCTTGGCTTGAAGCCTTGGCTAAGAGCCTAAGCTCAAAACTCTGGCTCGTAGACGCAATAGCGCTTTCTGCCGCTGATGCCCCTAAGAGCCCTGTGGTTTCGATGTACCATGCTCGGAATTCCTGTCGCTTTACAAGCTTAATGGGCCACAACACACAGTGCAGTAGTATGGTTTCTAATTAAAGCCCTGGACCTGGGGTATTCAAGTGACATATGTCACTAATATAGTAGAGATTTATCATAAAAAAGGGGCGCCCTCATGAGCGCCCCTTGAAAGGTCTTTCTGGGACCCCTTTCAGGGACCCCTACCTGTCTCTAAATTAGGCCAAGCGCAGGAGATAATCGTATGCCGAAAGGGATGCCTTGACGCCCTCGCCAACGGCTACAAGTACTTGTTCAGCAAAGATACTTGTCACATCACCAGCGGCGAAAACGCCGGGCACATCGGTCCGGTTCTGGCAATCGACTTCGATGAAGCCCTGATCGTCGGTCGTGACCAGGTCCGCGATCATGGCCGAATTCGGTACCAGACCCATCTCTACAAAGGTGCCATCGGCTGGAATATCCGATTCATTACCCTCTGGATCTTTAACGACGATCCGTTCAGCGTAGCCATTACCCAGCACCCTGGCCACTGAATAGCCCTCAAGAATGGTCACGTTATCAGAGTTCTGCAACTTCATTCCGAGCGGTGTTGCCAGAGCCGCAGAGGTCGGGCCAACGATATGAACATGTTGGGCTACGGTAGCCAGCTCAGCCGCTGACCGAAGGGCTAAATCTCCATCGCCAATTACAACGGTTTTCTTGTCAATAAAGAGAGGGGCATAGCTGATAGCTGAATAACAAAGACCCCGCGACATATACTCGCGCTCACCGGGCACCTTCATCTTCTTCTGGCGGGTACCGGTGGCGATAACCACAGCCTTCGTCTCAAGTTCGTCACCGTTTTCTAGCCGGACTGAAAAATGGCCATTGTGCCGGCTGACGTGTTCGACCCTCTCCATGCGCCTGGCGAAGTTCAGATACTCAAGCTCTCTTCGAAATTTCTCTATAATCTCTACCCCTCGAATTACCAGGTAGGTCTCCTGATCGGGAAGTTCCAAATGATAGTTTGTCTTTCCGCCTAGATCTTCGGAAATCAGCAAAACGTCCAACCGTTTACGTATGGCGTAGATAGCCGCCGTGAGGCCAGCCGGTCCACCACCAACAACAATTAAATCGTACATTTCTCACCTCGTGATGAATATATCCACGCGTCACCCAACCGGTAGAACGGCCGCCTTAGCGGATCAGACTACACCGGAAAAGGGCGACGCATGGGCACTTTCCTAAGTTACCGGCGGCTCGGCGATGAAGCCTTCTTTCATCATCATCTGAGTCAATCGTCGTGATCGGCCGATGATTTGGATGGCATGCTCGAACAGTTCGTCATAGCTCTTTTCCAATCGGGCCACGCCCTGTTCTTGAGCCTTCATGCCCACTGCCGCTGCCTCCCTGGGAAATACCTCCCAGTCATCCATACTCGGTAGGATATGGTTTTCGTCCAATTTATCACCGATATGCTCGGCTAAGGCCTCGGCCGACGCGTAGCACATCTCGTCCGTTATGGTTCGAGCCCTTACATCAAGTGCGCCTCTGAAAATGCCAGGGAAGCCAAGCGAGTTGTTTACCTGGTTGGGGAAATCCGATCGACCGGTGGCGATAATCGCGGCCCCCGCTTCCTTGGCCTCCCATGGCCAAATCTCAGGGATCGGGTTGGCGCAGGCGAAAACAATGGAATCCGTGTTCATTCTCTCAATCCACTCCGGCAATATGGTCCCTGGACCTGGTTTTGAGAGGGCGATAACGACATCAGCGCCTTCCATAGCTTCGGGAGCTCCGCCCTGGCGACCATCGGCATTAGTCGACTGGCATAACCGCCATTTATCCACGTACTCAGCCCGGCGCATCTCCAGGTCCTTTCGGTGCATACCCAGGATGCCCTTGCTGTCAACCATGAAGCATTTACCTGGGTCGACTCCCCAGCCAAATGCAAGGCGAGAACAGGCAACATTGGATGCCCCAGAGCCGACGAAGACGATGCTCACCTCTTCCTTCTTCTTTCCTGTGAGTTTGAGGGCGTTCATCAGACCAGCCAAGGTCACGGTAGCTGTGCCTTGCTGATCGTCATGCCACACAGGGATTTCCGCCTTCTCACGCAACGTATCCAAAATACGGAAACACTTCGGCTGAGAGATATCTTCCAGGTTGATGCCGCCGAATGCCGGTTGCAGCATCAGCACTGTGTCGATCATCTTGTCGGGATCCTTGGTATCCAGCATGATGGCAATACCATCGACGCCGCCCAAGTATTTGTAAAGTAGGGCTTTTCCTTCCATAACCGGAAGTCCGGCTTTCGGCCCGATATCGCCAAGCCCTAAAACCCGCGTTCCATCGCTGACGACGGCGACGGTATTCCACTTATTGGTGTAGTCATAGACCTTGTCCGGATCGGCTTCGATCGCCCTGCAAGGCGCAGCCACACCTGGGGTATACCAAATGGCAAAGTCATTAAAATCGCGAACCGTGCACTTGAGCGCGGTCTCAGTCTTTCCCCGGTAAAAGGGATGGAGCTCCATGGCATCGGCCGCGGGTTTCTCAGCCTTAGCTAACAGCTCATCAACGTCGACAGTATCCTTTTCAGCTAACATTATTAAACTCCTCTGAAAATCAGCTAGGTAATTTACAGATTTTCACGAATCGTATTTTCAGATTTCACTCAAAACATATGAATAGCATTCGATTTTTATGGGTATCAGATCATGAATACTCCTCGGTGGTTGGCCAGGATGAGGGGAAGATCGTTCATTGACTTCGTATCCCCTGTTGTTTCTTTGCCCGAATTCCATTTCTCAATCTGGTCACTATTTACATCACTGAATTGCTTGGGTTAGCGCTCCAGTGGAAACTCCAACCCAGTCCCCGGACATAGCCTATATTTAGCTAAGGTTTTCCGGGGACGCTTTCGAGAGTGATCTTATTCTTTCTTATTTTCATTCTCCCTCAATTGAGCTGGATCAGGCCATTGCCTCCTGTTGTAGGTATGAATCAGCATAAATAACTTTGTTCAGTAAAATCTGAACAGTTTTCCAGATTGCCGCCTGTTGCGGATCGTTCATATCGACATCGTCGATAACCGGCTCTTCCATGACTGCGATCCGGTCGTGAATACTCAGGAGAAGTCCCCCGACAGCCGTGCTGTCGTTCCTCTCCTCGACTATGCGGATGGTCTCCATAAGATCAAGATCGAGGGGATCGGCGATCACCATCTTCATGCCCGCCCCCATCAGCATTACACAATATACCTGGTTTATGAGGGGCCGGTTCTTGTGGGGAACAGAGTTGGAAACGTTCGAAAGACCGATCGAGATGGCGGGCGGCGGATCCCATGCAAACTGCAGAGTCCGGACCGCTTCGATTAACTCAGGTCCATATTCCTGGCATCCAGAAACCGTCAAAGCCAGTGGGTCGATGATGAGGTCTTCAATTGGATAGTCGATCTCCAGCATCCGGGGGATGAGCGCTTCAAGAGCGATAGTCACCCTCTCGTCGGCCCCGACGGGAATACCACTCTTGCCCATGGTCAGGGCGATGAGCCGCGCGTTGTATTGCTTGGCGATCAGAGGTACTTTCTCCAACCTTTCCGGTTCGGCCGAAGTGGAGTTAATGATCGGCTGGGTCTTGGTGACGGTTCGCAATCCCGCCTCGATCCCCATCAAGTTCGTGCTATCGAAACAGAGGGGAACGTCGACAACGGCTTCCACCGCCTTTGTGATCCAAGGGAAAACTTCCTCCCAATCCTTCTTCCTGGGACCCAGATTTAAATCCAATGCCTTGGCGCCAGCTTCTACTTGCTGCACAGCCAACTCTTGAAAGAACTTGGCATTTTTCTCGCGCAAGGCCTCTTTGACATGGCTGGATATGATGTGAATGTTTTCGCCGATTATATACATAGATATCTCCTTTTTTTGGGATCGGGGATTAGGGACCGGGGACCAGTATCGCTGAGCAAAAAGCTGCTACAAAGCTACAGTACCGATCCCTAATCCCTAATCCCTGATCACTCCATACATCTGATCCGGCCTGAGTTCCGCCGGGAAGCGTGGACGCAGCGCCAGCCGGGCAGAGTAACAAAGATGGCATGCATCGACGTATCCCGGTTCAGATTCCAGATCATAGTAATTTACTAATTGGGCCGGTCCGCCATCTACGATGGGTCCGGCGATCGGATGGCTTTTATGGTTGTACTCCTCCAAAATCTCCTTAAGCGGGCGTTCAAAGAGATTGCCCATGACGATCCCTTGGCAGAGATGGAGATTACCAAAGGGATCTAGATGAATCCGACCTGGATCAACCAGATCTTCGTAGGGGCAATCGGTAAACGAATTCCATGGCTGTCTTGGTAAACCAGCCACAAGGGACTCAACAGCTCGGCCGCGGAACATGACCCCTCCGCCTGTCAGGGTCTCTCCGGGCGGCGCTTCTCCGGGATCTCGATATCCCGTAGGTGAATCCACGGTGATAGTATCTGTGTTGATGAACAATTCTCCGGCAGCGGCGATTGCCGGGTGTATTTCAGTCGCTTCTGATTCATCTCCGTGAAAGAGATCACAGGAGATCTCGATGCGGTTGAGGCCGGCTGCTGCTAATGGTTTTAGCCAAGTCCAGGCATCCTCATGCCCAGTTGCCCAATAGCCGTTGCTTACGATACCGGTCTCGAATCCCAATTGCTTCGCCCGTCCAATGGCTTCAACCAGCACCGGATAGAACAGGAATGCCTCACCCCCTTCGATGTAGATCTCCTCAATGCTCCCTACCTCCTTAGCTTGCCTGAATATGTTGTCAATCTGGGCCAGGGTTAGGACGCCGGTCTGCCATGGGCTGCCCCAGACAAAACAGTGGTCACATTCATAATTACACATGTAGGTGAGTAAGATGTGCAGACCTCTTATCCTCATTGGACACCTTCTTCTTGTTTAGGTGGCAGACAGCTGACATTCGGGAGAAAGTCAACATCAAGCACGAGGCAAGTAATCGCTTTGCCCACATGGCCGTTCACCAGGCCGGCAATTCTAAACACGCTGTTCTCTTCCTTGGTCAACATCCTAATTCGATCCGTCACGCTGGCGTCTAACCTGTTCGAGTTCCGCTACAACTGACGGAAACTCTGCCAGATCTGTGTGGGGCAGAAAAAGAGCCGAGGTGAAAGCGTCGTAGAATGAATTGTCGGCCGATAGCTCAATATAGGTCATCCGCTGTGCGATCTCCTGGATGCGAGCCCGTTTTTCCTGATAGAGCAAGGCCAGGTACGCTCCCATCACCGATGTGTTACCCAGAAACTGGAACCGATCCCAGGGCATGTCGGGCAGCAGGCCGATTTCCACGGCTTTCTCCACATTTATATACTTGCCAAACGCGCCGCCGATCAAGACCTGTTCCGCACCATCCAAAGGAAATCCGACGCTGTCGGCGAGAACCGTAAACCCGGCGTAGATAGCGGCCTTGGCCCGTACAAGGTTGTCTATATCTACTCTAGTAATGACGATATCACGACCGCGGTGGGCCTCGTCACCCCAGACAACCACGTATTCCAGGCCATGATCACCCGGTCGCACACGCGGTGTCTCCAATGTGTCATTGAAGTTACCACCCTTGTCCACCACCCCGTTCAGGAAAAGCTCGGCCAGCAATGAAATCAATCCGCTGCCGCAGAAGCCGCGAGGTTTGGTTTCTCCAATCACCCTGTAAGTTGGCTCATAGGTTTGGCCATTGATCCAGACCTCTTCGATGGCTCCACGTGTAGCCCGCATACCGTGCAGAACTCCGGCACCTTCGAAGGCAGGACCAGCGGAGCAAGCACAGGCCACCAGCCAATCATTGGAGCCAAGGACCATCTCGCCATTGGTGCCGATGTCGAGGAAAAGGCTGACCCGCTCGTTGTCATCCATGCCTGAAGAGAGGACACCAGAGGTAATGTCTGCGCCCACATAGCTGGCGACACCGGGCAAACAGTCTACCGTCGCCTCTGGATGGATATTCAAGCTCATCCCTGACTGAGTCATATCCCTGGCGGACATCCACGGGGTCGAATTCACGGAGGTCACGAAGGGCATCAGGCGAATGCTCTCCGCTGGAAGACCCAAGAGCAGGTGAATCATCGTGCTGTTTCCGGCAATGACCGCTTTTATGATCTCTGCCGGCTCCACCTTCGCCCGCATACAGGCTCTCACAATCAACTGGTTGATCGTCTCAAGCACCAGCCGGTGCATCTCATCAGCACCATGTTCGCTCTTGGACGCGTAGATAATGCGGGAGATAACATCTTCACCGCGCGCAATCTGCCCGTTGTACTCGGCCGCTTGTGCCCGTACTTCGCCGGTCACTAGATCAACCAACCACACAGTTACGGTAGTTGTGCCGATGTCGATCGCCACACCGAATAAGGGTGCCGCATCCGGCGTGTGCCCGGCATGCAGATCAATAAGGCGAGCCTGCTTATGATCGCTCCAGGTAACAAAGTCCAGAACCGCGGTTACCTGCCAATCCCCCTTACGCAGTATGCGACCAACGTTTCGCAGGAGCGGGAGTGAAACCTGCAAAGTCAGCTGCTCGCCGCCATTGACCCCTAATTGGCGTCGCAGTCCGCTTCGCAGCCGGCTCCAGTCGTCAGTTTGGTCATCCATGCTCGGGGGATCGAGGGAGAGGTTTACGCGTTTTACGGATTGATGCCCGTAAAAGGCGTATCCCTCCGGTACCGACACCTTAGCTACCACCCTGTCCGTGCTCAGGCGTCTCTCGACTTTCTCTTGAGGAGGAATGAGGACGGCTACGTCGCTCTCTATCACCGACTGGCAAGCAAGAGCATACCCCTTATTCACATCCTGCGTCGAAAGGCGTAGAGTGCTGCGACGGCGAACATCGCCATCGCCAACCTTTACCATGCAGCGACCACATCGCCCCTGCCCACCACATGGCTGGGTGATTTCGACTCCGGCGACTTGCGCCGCCTCGGTGAGCAGGGTTCCGGTCTGTACGATTACCGGCTCTGCGGCTACATCAAATCTGACGGTATGTTGAGCCATTGCAAATTGCCAATTACCACTTGACAATTGCTGGTCGGCAATTGTCGTTTAGCCCAGCGCCTGCTTTAAGAATGTTGGCAGATCAACTGCCTCTCTTGGGCCGACGCGAATTTCCCAACCCGGTAACTCTTCTTCAAGCTCGCCAGATAGAACCGCTACGTGTCCAGGAATGACGATCCGCCGGTGATCGATCTTGTCGATCGCACCAAAGCCCTTCACATCCTTGGCGATTCGCTCGGCATCGAATTTCCCGGCAGCCCAGGCAGTCAAAACGCTCATGCCCTCGGCATCGGCAACAAGCAACCAGGCTGGTAAACCTGCGCCCTCCACCTCGTTGGCTACGCTGAAATAGGTAATGCTGAAATTGGTTGTTACCAGCAGCGGGTCTCCCGGACCGGGGTTATTAATTTCGTATATCCCAGGCTGAACCTGGATCGGTTTCTGCGGGTCGGTGTAGACATTCTGGCGCAACACCAATAGCGGGTAGACATGTTCGGGGGCGAAATGGTCCAGCACGATAAACCCAGCGTACTTTGCGATGGCCTGAGCGGCAAGCATCGATTCCTGCGCTGGATCAGCGGCGTCACCCGGGAAAGTAATAATAGGATACCCTAATGGTTTGAAATTCTTCTTCAAAGCCAGGCGGCGGATTTGAGTGCTGAAAGCCAGCGATGAGCTAAAATCACGAGTTCCGGGATCCAGAACCAGATCCTCCACACCTTTGGCTTTAATCGCCTCCGTAAGGCTGGCTAATTCCTCCATTGTACCGGCTGTAACAGCCAGGGAAGATTTGTTCGCCTTCGCTAGCGATGCCATCTCATCGGCGTTAGATGCGTCAGCCGTGCAGACCATGACACCCCCGCTACCGGCAGCCTCAAGACCTTTGGCCATAACCTCGGGATCACGACTTACCAGGATCATTGGGCGGTCACTGATGGCCCTGACACTTGTAACGACAGCCGCAAAGGTCGCCGGATCGCCAGAAACCGATTCGACGGCGAAACCATCCAATGTCAGGTCGATGCCGACATAATTAACCTTGTAGGAATCGGCAGCTGTGACCTTCTCTTTTATTTGCTCGGACGGCTCATCATCGCGGATCCGGATGAATATACCGGGCATGTTATAGAAGGTCTTCTCGTGCCGGAAGAGAACCACCTCGTTGCCGGCTTTAACCTCATGTCCGTTCGAAGACATCTTCACCAGGTGGATCGGCGGCGCGGCCGACTCTGAAAGTTTCGCTTGTGATTCTTCACTCACGTGGGGGCACAGGGACAATTCAGTCTGCTTCGCCGCTAGCTTCATCGCAAAAGCCAGACAGGTCGGGAAGCCGCAGTCCCTGCAATTCGTCATGGGTAATAGTTTGTAAATTTGAATGCCAGACAGTGCCATTCTATTTTCTCCGTCTAAGTTGTGTGACTCGATGTCGTGCAGCCAATAGATTCATCTTTTACTTTTGGCCACAGCCAGTTACCGTCCACTCTTATGCCATCTCTGTAGTAACCATCAGCGCATCGATCGCTTCCTTGACCCTCCGTACACTTTCCGGGTGGCGAAGCACCAGGATGTCGGCGCCAGATTCAAGGAGCGTTATTGCTGTCAGCGTCTCCCAATTGATGGCCCTTTCAAGCCAGTCGCCCCATTCGTCGGGGACATCGACGCCGACCTTGGACTCTTTGGTCTTCCAGGCCTCAAAGCCGGGCGTGACCAACATGGGAAGCTGCGTCATCGCGTCGCCTTGCAACGCTGCCAATCGAAGCCGCTCCATGGCCGAGTAGCCGTATTCGATGCCATAGCCCAGCGCCCCGGTAGTCGGGTCCATGATTATCCTGTCCATCGGCATATTCATGTCGTTAATCAGAATATTCAGCTGCTTAGCCAGGTTGACGTCCATTGGTGTACGGGCATTTACCAGATGCCCGTTGGCCATCGCCGCCGCCACTATGGTTCGGTAATTCTTATCTTCGCATATGCCAAGAACCAGGCGCTCTCCTTTTGTAGCGTCAGCGATCGGCACCAGCAACTCGTTGTCAACCGCCGCTTGTCCCGGTCCGAATACCATCAGCGGCAGGGCGCTAGCCTCCATCACCGCCTTAACCGTTGCCACGGCGGATTCTGGCTGAGTTGGATTCCCATCGCCGCCGTTCAGAGAGAAGGTCAATTGGAGAAGATCGGCACCCGCTTCCTCGGCCGCCTTGGCCCAGGCAGATGGATCGTCCACGACATCACCCCAAAACTCCAATAAAAGAGCCGACCAGTCGTCTGGTCTCCGGTCCTTGATTTCGATAGCCACCTGCGGCCGGTTCGGCATTTCAACCTCAAAGTGTAAAAAGGGTAACGCTTTTTCGCCGCCTACGGTGATGGTCCGATCACGCGTCCCGCCCTCTTCTGGGGTCGCGCCTATAGTGACTGCGCGTACAGCGCCAGGCCAACTATCTCTTACAAATTCAATCGGCATAGTTCATACTCCTCAATGACAAGCGACGCACCGGCGTAAATTGGGATTTTTTACCCGTCCCATGCACCGCATCTACATTCCTAGATGTGAAATCCAAATCTCGGTTAATCGAGGATCGGGTTCTTCTTCCTTATCCCCGTCTCCTTTCTCATACGTCAAGCCCCGCGCGGCCGAACATTCCAAGTATCAACGACAATTCGCCCCGATGGTGAATCTCGTGCTCTAAAACATGCCAGATTATCCATCCTAAAGAAAGCCGGTAATCTCTCTTGGGCATATCGATGATCCGTTCCAAATCATTCAAACCCAATGACTCGAGGAACTTCTCGGTTCGGGTGTGGACGGTGATTAGCTGGTCCTTGATAGCCTCTGTGGTCGGATATGCTTCAAGGTCGTAATCGGGCCACTCTTCTAACACACGGCTCACAACATAGCGGAACCATCCCTCCTCCGCATCGCCGATGTGAAGCATGATCTGCCCAGCCGACATGGACGATTCAAACGGTACGAAGGTAAGCTCCTCGTCGTCGAATTTATCGATGGTCGACAGCAGATCGTCCCTTACCTGTTTCCAGTGGGAGAAAAGCTGGCTAAGCTTCATCTGCTCATCCATGCTTTCAGCTCAGGCCGGCCTGATCTCGCGCGCTATCGCGACGCTTGACGAATGATTCCAATGGTAATTCTCTATCTGCCTCGATGCCCAGGTCGCCTAGTTCCTCCTCGCTCTCCATAGCCATGTGACGCAACAGGTTCTTATACGACAGCATGGCTGCGGGGTATTCGATCCCCCCAGCATGGTGAGTGAGATACAGGATTCGCACTCCCTTGTCCTGCATGATCAGGGCCGCGGCCGTAAGCGGTATGTCAGGTGGAATTTGTGGTACGCCATCCTGCATCACAAGTTCAACCGTCATTTCCTCGTACTCGCCTGTCGAGTAGGCGCGAATCAAATCATCGCGTCCAACCACACCGGTCGCGTGCCCCTGAACATCCAGAACAACAGCCCCTTCCAGATCTCTATCTAAGAGTACTCGCGTCAACTCCACCACGGATGTATCTGGCGAGCAGGTTAACACCCCGATGGACATCAGGTCACGCACCAACATCGGAGGCGCGGGTTTTTGTTCGGACATGTATTAGTAAGAAAAATAATGGGGATCGGCGACAGAAGAGTCACCCTCATATTGCTAATCCCCTTCATCGAATTAAAAGATTGGGTCCATGACCAGTGATGGATGGTTGTGCTCCTCTAACCAGGCCAGCAACTCATCAACATCTGTAACCGATCGCTCGTCGGCGATCCTGTCAATCAAGTCGGGGTCACCCTCTCGACGGGCCACTACCTTCAGCTCATCGGCCATGGTTTCCTTCAGGTAACTGCTCATCCATACCACCCGTTTGAAACCACCGTCAGAGGATATGAACTTGGGGCTGATCAGGTAATATTTCCCAACGCCCATCACGCCGGGTGTTTGCAGGCCGCCGCCAGCCACGCCGGCAAGCGTACTGAAGGTCATACCCGCAGGCGTCATGCTGGTATCCTCACGGCTGACGACCATCACGCCGTTCGCTTCGGGGATGAGCATGACGATGGACTCAAAACAACCACAAGCCGTCATCGGATTTTCCATGATGGAATACATGGCCACTTCTGTGACGACATCGTGGGATCCGATTTTGGCGTAACCGTTAGTGCCTTCCCAGTAACCTTTTCCGAAGTCAATCGACCGGCCTAATTTAATCGGTTGGTTAGGTCCGGTGGGGTTGATGCTGAAGGAAGCCTTGCAGTCCAGCCAGTTGTATGCCCCGCACAAGCCTAATCGCTCAGGACTCACGATACAGACGTGATTCGGGGCGAAGGATTGGCAAAGCGTACAGGAGTAGAACTCGTCTACAGCATCGTCGGTTAGATTAGCCAGGCGCTTGTTACGAAAATCGAAGGCTTCTCGTGCTTCGGCCAGTATCTCTACCAGCTGCTCAGGTTTAGTGTAGATGGTAACCTGAACCTTATCGACAATGGCCCCGAAGTCGGCGTGGAATCGAGAGTGAAGGATTTTACCAAAGTGCTCCAGGTTAAATCCCTTTTCAGACGTCGAGTCCGATATCCGGATCCAGGCGATGTCTCGCTGCCCAATATGCTGAATACCGGAAGCGCCATTAATGAAGTAGTGAATCTGGCGTTCAAGCACCGGTTCGAAGTCCGACTGCATTTGCCGGCCGGCTACGTCGACCACGATGCCTAGGTCCATGTGTCCTTGGAACTCCACGTCATCAAAACCGGGGCCAACGACCTCTATCTTCCCGTCCACCACCTCGTCCATGGGGACCATACGCAGATACTCGACAGCCCGCGAATACTTGCCGCCGAATTCGACGCGCATGTTAGCCTTTCGCACAACCTCGCCCTCAAATGCCGATCCATAAGGCACAGGAACCGGGACGTCGGCGATCTGGACTTTTACACCACGGATCTCGATGCATTTCTGCACCAGGCGTTCGGCTCGCTCCAGGTCATCCACACCTTCAATCTCGTTGAAAGGCATGCTGACCACGTGCTCGTAGGTTGTTACGCCGGTAGGTAATATCTCGGGAATAACCGTATCGGCGATGACGGGGAAACCGAAGTTGATCGCCCCGGCGGCAGCCGCATATTTGAGGTCGTCGACCTCTCCCAGTGCGAGCACAAAGGCGAAGACTCGATCCTTATTATAGAGCAGGATATCTCGAGCTTGTCCGCCCTTCATGCCGCCAAAAGTGAGCGCCGAACGTACGGCGAAGCCCAGGGCATAGATAGCGCTGAGCGTGTCGGTGCCGAAAGGTACGGTATAGGTATCGTATCCCAATTCGACGCCTTCTTCATTTAGCTGGTGAATGATGCTGCGCCCGTTGACGTTGCCGGATAAAAAGGTCAAGATGTTCCGGCGCTGCAACTCGCGCACGATCTTCACCGCGACTTCATTGGATTTTGCGGCGCCGACGATGGCAGCAAAACCGGGCATACGGCCGTCGACAAGCTGGATACCCCAAGAACGCAGCTGAATATCGTCTATGGGTCCATTCAGATGACCATCTAATCCCTGGCCGTTACTCCCGTAATCGGGGCTGGTAAAAGAAGTCCCGCCAGCCAATTGAAAGCCTGGGAAAGGCTCTGGCTGAATTTCGTATACAAATCGGATGGCCTCAATGGTCTCAGCTGCCAACAGAGTTGCCATGCCGGAATCCAATGTTTCACCCAGATAGGGTGTCCAATGATGCGGTGATGGAAGGGGATGCAATAATGAACGGGCATGCTCCATCACAGGTTTCAGCTGACCCAGCGTGTCCACTTTCCGGCCGGTCATACCGAAAATCAATGGAAGATAATAAGCCGTGTTGGGGAAAGCAACATGCGTGTCCGGCCCTTTTTCCGCAATGGCCCGGTTAAGCATCGTCTCCGCTTCCGCCACGAGAGCGTTCGATCCGCGAATAGCGCGGGTTGCAATATAGCGTGACATTGGTCTACCTCCTAGCTTCTACTAGTCCGCCGCCACACCGTAGATTGCCTCACGGCGTTCTCCCAGTGAAAGCGTTTCCAGCTCAATCATGCGCGCATCGCCGCTTCGGCCGAATCTCTCAGGGTCGAACTCGGGCAACCCCAAGGCAGCGCGTTTCTTATCTATATGATCTAGGGTTTTCTGAATCATATCGTCGGGGTCGGCTACGAATTCCAGCTTACCGCCGTAAATCTCTTCCCAGCCCGAACTGATGTATTCAGTGATGATGGTGCTATCGGCCACCCGATCCGGCATACCGCTTACGGGTGAGGCGCCTCCGAACATGACGTAGGCGCCGGAAGCCACGCAGTAACAACCGATGGCCAGCGCCTTCTCACTCATCCACTCCGGCGCTAATCCGACGGCCGGGATTTGATGGATGTCATCGCCCAGACCACCTTCTTCGACCATCTGCGTCAGCACGGTCAGGATCCGCGTATTATCGACGCAGGAACCCATGTGCAGGACGGGGGGGATGCCCACCGTCTCGCAGACTTCCCTGAGACCAGCGCCAACCTGGTCGAGACCCGCTTCACCAAGTAACAGGCCTAGCTTGGCGCTCGCTATAGCCCCGCAGCCCGTCTCCACGACGAGAACGTCTTGTTTCAGAAGCTCTTTCGTCACATAGGTATGGAGATAGTCTTGCTTACTTCGCGGATTATTGCAGCCGACGATGGCCGCGACGCCGCGGATTCGGCCCGACATGATGGCATCGTTAAGGGGTCTGAATGACGCCCGATAACTGCCACCAAGCATATAATTGATATATTCGTGACTAAATCCTGGGATCAGCCTTTCCCGGTCGCTTGGGATTTCTGTTTCACCCCGGTTCTTGTAGTTGTCGATCGCGGTGCGTACGATCTCCTTGGCTATGGTCAGGGCCCTCTCCTCATGGAACTCGATGTGGGTCGCTCCCTTGATCTTAACCTTGGGGGAGGTGGTGATGATCAAGGTATGGAAATTCTCGGCCAGGCCTACCAAGGCTTGCATGATGCATTGAACGTCCACGACCATTGCCTCAACCGAACCGGTCAGTATTGAAAGTTCCTGATGTAGGAAATTACCCGCGGCCGGGATGCCCTGGCGCATCAAGATCTCGTTAGCCGTGCAGCATATACCCGACAAGTTGACGCCCTTGGCCCCAGCCGCCTTTGCGTATTCGATGATCTCCGGATCTTGTGTAGCGGCCACGATCATCTGGCTGAGGGTTGGCTCGTGCCCGTGAACGACCACGTTAACCATGTCATCTTTCAAAACGCCTAAGTTGGCTTCTCCGAGAATGGGCGCTGGCGTGCCGAACAGGATGTCGGAGATATCCGTGGCGATCAAGCTGCCGCCCCAGCCATCGGCTAGGCTGGTACGAATAGCATGATTCAGGAGATGTTCCGGGTCTTGGTCATCGCCGATATGCGTACGGTGAAGTGCCTCGACCACCTCGCGGTCGATCCCGCGGGGAACTACTCCTTGTTCTCTCCATATCTTCTGCCGAGTCTCAGGCGCCCTTTTCGTGAGGACCACCTCGCCCTTCTGCTGTCCGAACTGCGAGATATACAGATCGGCCAAGTCATTGGCGATCTCCTCTGGAGCCCGTCCCTCGATCTCGATATCGTAATTGGCCGCCACATTCCGTAGCTTTGCCACATCTCGAATGACATAGCCTTCGGTCTCGCCGTTGGCCACTGCCTTCAGGGTAAAAGCCATATCCCTTCCATGATCTGAGTGGGCAGCGCCGCCAGCGGCGATGGCTCGGACCAGGTTTCGAGCCTGGATCGTGTCGATCGTAGCCCCGCAGACACCCGTCTGTCCATCCTTGGTCAGCCGGCAGGGGCCCATACCACAGAGTTTGCAGCACATGCCGGACGAGCCGACATTGCAGGGCGCCATGGCATCAGCTCTTGTAAATGCTGTGGAGATCCCCAACTTGTCGGCGCGGATCAGCATCTGCTGAGCGGCCGGATCGATGGATTGCTCTTCTGGGGTTCGTTTCGTTTTAGCCATTGTTCAACTCCTCTTCGATTTGTTTGATAGGCCCCATGCCAGGACATGGCCAGAGCGGCCTGCCAGAGAAGGGAACTTGTTGGGCGAATCCGATTGAGCTACCCGTCTGCTCATAAGCGACGGTCTGACGGAAGAAGGGCTTGTCGCCATTCTCCCGATCTTCAACTGCACCCTGTTCCACCATTACCTGGAGCTCGCCCAGGTAACCGGCTTCGCCAAGGACAGCCCTGATCTCGTCCGGGTTTAACTTCGCCTCGTCGTATTGAATTTCGACAACCTGGAAACCGCTGCTGGCGTAAACTTCGCTTACGCCCGACAGTTCCAGCAAGAGGTGCCGAACCTCGGTAACATGATGATCTCCATACATAGATGGGAGATCGAGTGACAATGTGTTCACGACAACTTCCTCCTTGGGATAGACTCAGAGATAGTTATTAGAGCATGTTCAAATCGCTTCTATGGCCCAACATGGCAAAAACAAACACTGCCTACTACGCCTCCAATATGATCCATCGTAAAGAGCATTATGGTCAAGTGATCAATACATACTATTACACGTGACAGATGTCATGA
>JBARZW010000143.1:0-2520 GCA_049650305.1 Promineifilaceae bacterium (SeqCode) | reverse complement strand
AGCAGCCTCAAGCGGCCGCGAGTTTAGCCGTAAGGTACGCATCACAACCCGTGGATTGCATGCTGTGTTGATGAGGCGAGCGCTACTGAATCCGTTCCGTTATGGTTTTTACGCTCTCCAGATCTTTTCTCATAAGGTACTGCGTCGCACGGTCGTGTTTCCTCTGCTTATGCTCTTGTTTCTAAATCCATTCCTCTGGTCACATGGGCTTTTCTACCGACTCGCCCTGCTGTCCCAAGTTGCTTTTTATGGTTTGGCCACCTTAGGCGCCTTGTTCAAAGGGACCCGGCTGGGTGGGTCGAAGATCTTGGGCATACCATCCTACTTCTGCATGGTGAACCTGGCTTGCCTCATAGCCATATCGAATATACTCCGTGGTCACCGCATCGAGCGCTGGGAACCCAAGCGTTCAGAGACCGGGAAGAGCGGATCAGCGAATCAAATCGCCCATCTGGCACCTCCTAAGGAGAGAGCGCTATGACATTTACCACCAGTAGATCTTGCCTCGGAGATATCATTCGGCTCCATCGTTTTCAGATGGACCCTTTGCTAGACGCACTTGACGGTGCCGAGGGGTGTTTCCATGCTTTCTAGAGGGACAGAGCTGACTCTTCTGGGCGAAGACATCAGGCACCTGCGCGGCAATCCTGACCTACCCCCTGACGCGTCGATCATTATCCCTGTCAACGCTCAAGGGGACCTCGAAAACGTTCAGAACATTCTGAGTGATATTGTCAACTATGGCGGATTACACGCACTCGAAGTAATCCTTGTGATCAACAACTATCAACCTAACCAGCCGCCCACTGAGATTGAGACCTTTGAAAGCCTTGGTCTGATAGTCGTGAGCATTCCAGATGTACGGCGCCCGGGCGAGGCTGTGGGCTTCAGCGCACGCATCCCAGGCATACGTGATGCTTCATCCGAGCACGCCATACTGTTCGATAGTGATTGCCGCATACCAAATCCTACAGCTCTCATTGACTGGTACATTCGCCAGTTCAGATCGGGTGTGCAAGCAGCCTATACAAATGTGGGCTATTATGGTCTGCGCCCCGGCTGGTCAATTCGCTTCCGAGTACAGATACATCACGCTACTCGATGGTTGAAGCGGGTCATTCTCCGGATCCCCACAAATCGTGGCAGCAATTACGCCGTCAACCGTTCACTGATGTTAGAAATGTATGACCGAGGCATGTTGGCCGACGAAATGAACGTTGGACCCTCTTTCAAATCAGAGGGGGCGCGTGTCATGTACTCTGGTTCAAAAGAATTGACCGTTTTGACCTCTGGTCGAATGTTTACTCCTGGTTGGAAGAAGCTGCCTCGCTATTTCATGTACCGTTTACGTTACAACCTCAGGGTGTTACCAGTCAGAGTCGACGCTTCGCGCTACACAGGGAGAGAGGATGATCCAGTACGGCGATATGTCAATAACAGGCCGGCGAAGTAGGCTTGGTGACCTGCTGGATGCTTCGGAAGATGCTAGCAGGCGGTTGAGAATAAATCGAGATTCGTTGAGAGAGACAATAGACTTAAATGGAAACATACCCACAGGTCCGCTCGGAGTATAGACAGATGGCTGAGCCTTGCCCAGAGAGGGATAAAGTCCCACCGCTGCTGCTCAAGGCTCTAAAGAGATCTGGGCCGGTGGGGAAGGTTGGGCGGAAGAATATCGAACAGTTCGTAAAGCAGTATGCCGATGAAGGCAAAATCCTGTATCTCGGCTCCAATCGCGCCACACACGCAGCGTATATTCCAAACCGAGTGGGGTTGGACGTGAGAGGAATGCCGGGCATGGATATTGTCGGTGATGCTCACGAATTGCACTTAATTTCAGATGAAACGTTCTACCGCATTCTTTCCACCGAGGTGCTGGAACTTCTCCACACACCTGAAAAAGCCTTGGACGAGTCGCACCTGGTCCAAAAAAAGGTGGAACACTCAATGTTACCACGCGTTTCGTCTATCCGATACAAAGTGTCAAAGACTATTACCGGTTTGCGTGCTGTGGCCTGGAGTACATGTTTCGCGTCTTTGAGAAAATCGAGCAGAAAGCAGAAGTTGATACGATTGGCGCCCTTGCTGTCTTATTTCGAAGAATCGGGCTTCAGTGCGAAGCGCTGTATCTAGAACTATTTCGTCTGTACTGGTTGCTCCTGGCAAAGCTTACACCTTTGCTCTCATTAGTCATTTTCAGGGAATATGGCGAATTTGTAAACGAAAACGAAATAGACAGCTTTGAGACCACCAGATATTTGGTCGCGCGCAATTAGGTCTGATGTGTAATTTGTGTGAGGGTAACCGTATCGGCTGGTCTTCCGGAGTAAGAGGTTCAGATCGGTTTAAGGTTTATGGTCGTTATTTGTAATTTGATTAGTCGATTGGTGATACTGGGTGTTCAAGCAGATAGCTAGGCGGATGGAAGAGAAGAATATCGGCAGGCGAAGCCTCGGGCTTGCAGTTCTCGTGATGGCAATACTTGTCGTTGTTATCCTAGCGACCGGCTATCTGCCTCGC
>JBARZW010000142.1:0-22441 GCA_049650305.1 Promineifilaceae bacterium (SeqCode) | reverse complement strand
GAATATGCTCGATTTTCGCAATGACCCGGTTGAGCTATTCCGCAAAGGGTATGAGCAATTTGGCGAGATTTTCTCGCTAGCCCTGGACAACAAACCGGGCGTCGTATTAATCGGACCAGAATACAGCAGGCCATTTCTGGAAGAAACCGATATTATTTTCTCCGTCCGGGAGGCATACCCGTTCTTCTGACCTATTTTCCAGGATGACATCCTTTTCTTGGCCGAGAATAGAGAACACTAGGAGCAGCGCCGGATTTATCTGAAGGCTTATCATGGCAGGAAGTCCCGAAAGAATCTCTCAGCTATGACCCAGGATGTAGACGACTGGCTTGATTCACTGGGCGAGAGCGGCACATTTGAAATGGTGAAGGTCTTTGGCGAATTAACCATGTACATAGCTGCTCGCGCCTTCCTCGGGAATGATTTTGTCAAGGAGCTTGGTAGTCACTTTTACGATCTCTTAGGCTTCAGCGCAGGTCCTCATCGATGCCTCAGATCGAGCTTCGCGAAAAACGAGATGATGGTCTTCCTTAGTCTACTTCTGCGGTGATACCAGGTTGAATTAACAGATCCAAACTCAGGCCAGGATCCCAATCCAGTAGGTGCTGTTCCGCCGGTGCCACCGTCTTTAGTGCGCTATCGACGCCGTGAACAACCCCTGGGAACCATTGATCTTATCAAAGAGGAAGGGTGACTCCCAGGCGTGAGTCATTCATGCGGGCTGGGTTGGGATTGGCTGCTCACCCATAGGCCGGCTATTAACTACCTGGTTCACGATACCCGAGCTCAGAATAGTGGTGGGCCCTAAAAGTATGAACATCTACCGATGGGGGGGCGTCCCGCAGGTCACCGGCAGGGATAGCAGCCTTGAGAGCGATCATTTCGAGGAATCGATCGGGTTCGGGCAACCTGTCCCACACCTGTGGTAGCAGCAGCCCTTTGCGGTTCCCCGAGGTCAAAATCACGCCATGCACACCTGGCTTTAGCATGGTTACCAGTTCATCGTAGCTGTGATAAGGCAACGGCACGGGTACTGTCAAAATCGTTACCTCGAGACGCACGTCAATCAATTCGGCGGCAGTGACCGGGGCGAAACGAAAGTCCCTCGAGGCGGCCGATATCGCATTGCGGGCGATATCATTGGCCAGGGCGTATCGAGCTTCTGTGTTCCCCATGCAACCACGAAGTTTCCCACGGTTGGTGATTGTTACGAAGCTGGATCCGGGGGCAGTTAGCTCAGCCGGCAACTCGGACAGATCAGGATGGTAGAAGACGTCTTGACGCAGAAATAGTTCCAGGCTTTGCCGGGCGATCTTTACGACTGCAACCGCCGCTTTTGGTTCTAGCGCGTCAACATCCTGACTCGTGTCGGTCAACCGTGCCCCCGCTTTTCGACCATCTCATAGTCAAATAAGGGTCCATCGCCCCTTACGAATAGCTCTATCACGTTCAGGCAAGATACACACCACGGATGAAATCCAGAGCCATTTCTCACTCGTCCTGGATAGCCAATTTGCATCATAATGGTCAGGTGGGCCATCTGCAGTCGTTGAATAGCAAATACTCGTTGCAACCCGTCTATTCGATCGAAAGACTGATTGGACAATGATCTGAGCCGTAAATCTCCGAGTGAATTTGAGCGGCCTGGACTCGAGGCATCAGTTCAGGAGACACGAAAAAGTAATCGATACGCCACCCGACGTTCCGGTCTCTCGCGCCACCTATGTACGACCACCAAGTATAGCCTCCCTCCTGATCCGGATGTAAGGCCCGGAAGGTATCCACGTACCCCTGTTTGACAACGTCGTCAATCCAAGCCCTTTCCACGGGAAGAAAACCGGTGGTCTTTGCGTTCTGTTTAGGCCTCGCCAAATCGATCTCCCGGTGCGCCGTATTCACATCACCGCAGAAAATCACCGACCGTCCTTCTTTTCTCAAACCGTTGCAGTAGGTCAGGAATTCTCGTTTATAGTCCATTTTGTAGGGTACGCGACTGTGGTCGCGGCTACCATTTGGGAAATAGGCCGTTATCAGAACATACTCCCCGTAATGGGCGACGATCGTCCGGCCTTCTTGATCGAATTCACCGATTCCTAAACCGATCTGTACCGACTCTGGCTCTTGTCGGGTATAGAGTGCAACGCCGCTGTACCCCTTTTTCTCCGCACTGCCCCAGTAGGTGTAATAACCAGGTGGATTGCGTAACTCTTCATCAAGCTGATCAGGATGACATTTTGTTTCCTGCAAGCCTATAACATCGGGCTTCTCGCCTTCTAACCAATCAAGAAAGCCTTTCTTGTGCGCTGCCCGAAGGCCGTTGACATTCCAGCTGTACATTTTCATCATAATTCAAGTTTACCACCAAAGGCCCTCAAGTAAATTCTCCCTACTCCCGCTCAGGTCATACCTTGACGACGATATAGGATACATCTGATTGCTCCAGAGTCTTCTCCGGCAAACCCCTCGACAGAATCCCAACACCATGCCCAATTGCTTCGGAATCCAATAGTTGCGCTTCGAATCAATATATCTATACATTCAGAACAAGATCCAGGTTTGTCTCTGTTCTCTATCTTATCCGAGAACACTGGTTTGCCTTTTCATTTTGTCGATGTATATGTCTCGACAGGATTTGCAGACCGAATTTGGCAAGACATATAATGACAGTACCGATTAACTCAGCATAAGTAGCCTTCAATTATGCATCTAACTTTTAGGTCAGATTTCCGGATGAACCACCCAAGGGGAAGACTGTGGAGAATAGGAACGTGCGCGTGTCCGCAAAAGATTTAAGAGGCATTGTCGTGCGTGATATGGTAGCTCTCTGGCAGTTGATACCAGGATTCGGTTCTGGGCAGGAGGACTTATAGTGGATTCGCCACCAATGTGGCAATCGGAAAGACTGAGGTGAAGAAAATGGAGTCGCAACCGGAGCCCGCAGTGCATTGGGACATGTCAAACATTTATCTGGGACTTGAGTCGCCCGAATTCTCTCAGGCAGTACATACTCTAGCCGAAAAACTCGACGAACTAAACATCTACGTTGGTCATCGAAAAATCGGCGGAGAAGGAGAGGTTCCTGAGGATACGGATCGTCTGGGTGACATTGTTGATGGCTATTTGGATAGGGTCAACGATATTCGGAGTCTATTCAGGACGTTGATGGCCTACGTACATTCGTACACCACAACAGATTCATACAATACGCTGGCGAAGCGTCGCCTTTCAGAGTTACAGCTGAAGGGAACGGACCTGTGGAAATTAGAGGTACGTTTCCAGGGTTGGATCGGATTGGTGAGCTCTAAGCCCGATATACTGGAAGACGTGTTAAGTAGGGATGGGAGCGCCAGGGCGCATGCCTTCTATCTGCGTGAAGTATCGGAACAAAGCCAATACTTGATGTCAGAGGCTGAAGAGGCTCTGGCGACCGAACTCTCGTTGAGTGGTGGCAGCAGTTGGGAGAAGCTGCAGGGGGTGATAACGTCTCAACTAAAAGCACCGTTTGATGCCGGTGGCCACATTGAAGAGCTACCTATTACGGTCATTCAGACTAAGCATAACCATCCAGACAGCTCGATCCGTCGCCAGGCGTACGATGTCGAGATAGCAACCTGGGAGTCTGTGCGGGAGCCGCTGGCGGCTTGCTTGAACGGGGTAAAGGGTGAGGTTAATACCGTCGATAAACATCGCGGCCGTGCTGATGCCCTGGACAGCTCACTCGAAAAGGCACGAATCGATAAAGACACTCTGGAAGCATTGCTCGCCGGGATGCGAGGCTCGTTTCCCGCCTTCCGTCGCTATTGGCAGTCGAAGGCGCGAAAACTTGGTTTGGAGCAACTACCCTGGTGGGACATATTTGCTCCGGTAGGCAGATCGGAGCGGCGCTTCACCTTCTCGGAGGCTGCCGATTTCATAGAAGAGCAGTTTGGAACCTTTTCGGATCGCCTCGTCTATCTGACCCAAAGGGCCTTTGACGGTTCTTGGATTGATGCCGAACCACGGATAGGAAAAGTTGGGGGCGCCTTCTGCATGTCTGTTCCGGCCGTAGAGGAGTCTCGCATACTTTGTAATTTCGACGGTTCACTTGACCAGGTAGCCACTATAGCTCATGAATTAGGTCATGCCTATCATAACTACTGTCTCGAGGGAAAGACCCAGCTGCAAAGACGAATTCCTATGACTCTTGCGGAGACAGCCTCAATATTCAATCAAACGATCATCACTGACGCGATGTTGGCCAAGGCTCTCAGCGACGACGAGAAACTTGGAATCTTGGATTCTTTTCTCATGGATTCTGGACAGGTTATCGTCGATATCTACTCCCGATACTTGTTTGAGACCGAGGTATTTGAACGCCGAGAGAAGGCTGAGCTATCGGCTGACGAATTCTGCGAGCTCATGTTGCAGTGCCAGCGGGAGACTTTCGGCGACGGATTGGACAGTCGCTATCTGCATCCGTATATGTGGGCCTGGAAACCCCACTACTATAGCGCCAGGCTCTCCTTCTATAACTTCCCTTACGCCTTTGGCTTGCTCTTCGGTCTTGGTCTTTACCAAATCTACAAACAAGGTGATCCTGGATTTCAAGAAGCCTACGACCGGTTGTTGCGAGACTCTGGCGAATATACCGCGGCTGAACTTGGAGCTCGTTTCGGAATCGACATCAGGCGGCAGGAATTTTGGGAAGACAGCCTAAGCGTCATCGAAAGAAGAATTGAGACGTATGAGGAAATTGATTCAGCCATTTCTTAACCTTCATTGATTCATGGAAGAACAAGATCCCGGAAAATCCAAGACCTCAACACCAAAATGCCACTCGTTTGACACTAAAATTACACCTGCCTATAATCCTCCTGTAGGTAGGTTTCCTTGTATCCTGGGAGAGAGTGAACGCCCCATCTCCGCCGGTGAGGTGATTTCCCAGCAGTCATCGCTTGAGATGAAGGTCGATAGATTCCATCTGGATAAGACCAATGGTCTTACCGCTTACCATTTCCGGCAAGGACTCGCATGCTCCAACTCATCAGCCGCCGTCTTTTTTTCATCCTCCTGGTTTGCGTGCTGATCGTATTCTTCGTCAACCTCGGCATGCGGATGATTCGCAACTCCGAGGTTGACGAGCCGAGCTATGATCTCATAGTGAACGGTAAGATAGCCCTTAACGATACTAAAGGATATATACAACGCATTGCTCGAGGCGATCTCGGTTACGCGAGAACCAGCGGTGGTCAAGTACCGGTTCTGGACGTCCTAAAGCAGAGCTATGTTAATAGCATGGGCCTTTTGCTGACGGCCCTAGGTCTGGCGATCCTCATTGGCTTTCCCCTCGGCGCTGCGGCGGCTCTCTCAAAAAAGCAGAAGGTTACGTTTCCTGTCTTAGCTTTTACCATAATAGGGATATCCGTCCCTGCCTTCTTCGCCGCCTTGCTCCTGCGTACGGGGGAACTCTATTACGTGAGATATACCGGCAAACAACTGGTCAAAATCGCCGGTTTTGGGTGGGATTACAAGCATATGCTGCTTCCCGTCTTGGTTTTGGCCGCCCGACCTGTGGCCTATCTAACGCGATCCTCCTTCCTTTCGCTACGTAGCACTATGGATGAGGACTATATCCGAACAGCGCGTGCAAAAGGTCTTCGGAATCAAACCATAGTGAATATTCATGCGGTTCCCAATATCGCCGTACCCGTATTGACAGCTGTTGGTGTTTCCCTACGTTTCGCGCTCGTGGCTTTACCGGTTGTCGAGTTCTTCTTCGTTTGGCCTGGTATCGGCTTACTCATGCTGGAGGCTATCAACGCTCGCCAGACCGTCCTTGTGGTCACGATAGCGCTGGCCTTGGGCTTGACTTTTCTAGTGCTCAATTTGCTTTTGGATGTCGCCTACTGGTTTGTAGATCCAAGGATAAGAGAGGCGCATGAGAGCGGTTAAACAATTGTTGAGTATGTTGCTCTATCCTAGGGCCCGGCTGTCTCGGATGCCAAGTTTATCCCAGGAAGAGAACGACCCAGGATCTTTGGAAAATCCAACGGGAAGGCGAGGAAGGCTGCGATTTACAAAGGCTTTTTTCAACTTGCCGCTGGTGTTCGGAGGCCTGATCGTTACAGGTCTATTCCTTGTCGTCCTATTTGGCCCTGTATGGGCTACCAGCAACCCCTACATCGCCAGCAAGCACATCCAGCCCCATCTTGATTCTGAGACCGGAGAGTGGATCAGTCCTCCCCTAGAGCCGTCTGAAGAATACCCGTTGGGAACGGACGAATACGGCAACGATATTCTCAGCATGATGCTCTACGGCGCGCGGAACACCCTCATTGCCGCTGCCTTCATAGCCATGGCCCGGATCATCCTGGGTGTAATATTCGGGGCTTACGCGGGTTGGAACGAGGGCTCTACCGGGGATCGGAGCATCATGGGGGCGATAGGCGTCATTGCCGCCATTCCCGCGTTGATAATCGGCATGATCCTAATCTACGCCCTCGACATTCGCCGGGGATTACCTGTATTTATCGTAGCGTTAACAGTCATCGGCTGGACGGAAATTGCCCAATATATTCGGGGAGAGTTCCTGGTTCTTCGCAAGCGTTCTTTTATTGAAGGCGCCCACTCTGCTGGTGCGACCAATCTTGCCATCGCCGTTCGTCATGTGTTGCCTAACTTGCTTCCTACCCTGTTAGTAATAACCTTTCTAGAGGTGGCGGCCGTATTGTTGTTGTTTGGTGAGCTAGGCTTTGTAGGGGTCTATATAGGCGGGGGAAGCCATATCTCGATAGGCGATGAATTAACGGGGACCCAGCTCGTAACCTTGTCCGAAGTGCCGGAATGGGGCGCCATGTTGGCGGAAGGTTATCGATGGCTACGGGCGAAGCCCTTCATCGTTTATCCTCCAGCAGCAGCGTTTTTCATCGCTGTAGTAGGTTTCACAGCCCTAGGTGAGGGTCTGCGTCGATTCATAGAATCCCATCACGTCAGCACCAATTTTCTGCTGCGTAAGCGAATGCTAGTGGTCGTCGTCGCCATTACGGTCGCGACTGTATTTATCATCAATAACACCGGCCCGGCTCCATGGTTAGCCAGGGTGGCGGAGGCGTTCGACGCTGATTCCGCCTACGGGCACACTCAACAGTTGACCGAGATGGACGGCCGTGGCCCTGGGCAGGCAGGCGCACAAGAGGCGGCTAATTACATTGCCGAGAAATTTGAACAATATGGCCTGAATCCGGGCTGGCTCCAATCCGAATACATCTACCCGATGGAGAACCGGATAGTGAGACCGGTAACCCAACCGGAATTGGTCTTGTTGAACGACGATGGAGATGAACTTGAATCGTTCCACCACCAGCTCGATTTTGGGTTTATGACCGAGGGGCATGGGGGAAGCGGAAGCGCGGAATATCCTATTACGTTTTTGTCATTCACCGAGGATGATTCCGCCTATTCGTGGGAGTCATATCGAGGGTTGGACCTGGCGGATCGCATCATCCTGCTGATAGAGGGAAATGCCCCTTCCGGGTTCACCACAGAGGCGCTCATTCGCGGCGCGAAGGGTGTTCTTTGGATTACTGGTGACGCGCAGGATGCCGTACGCTCCCAGGTTCAATTAGCTTATGCCGACCAGCTCTATTTGCAGAAGCCAACTTTGCCGATTCTTCGTATTCGTCCAGAGGTTGCCCAGGCGATTGTAACCCAGGCTGGACTAAATCTCTCAGATCTCGCCTCGGGTGGAGCCGAAATAAACCAACGTGGACCTGGTTGGATCGCCCACGATTTGGATGCCAATGTTCGAATGACTGTGGATCTAAGTCCGCCAGAAGAGACCACAACACCAGTCGTACTTGGCCATCTGCTTGGATCAGATTTCACCATCTCAAATGAACTCGTTGTTGTCTTGGCCAACTACGACGGATTGGGCATCGATCCCGATGGTACGGTTTATGAAGGTGCGAATCACAACGCTGCCGGTGTGAGCATTATGCTAGAAGTGGCTCGATTGTGGCAGCAAGAGGAGTTGGATCCAAGGCGTTCGGTGCTCTTCATCGCCTGGGGTGGGGGCAGCCTGGAAAATTCGGGAATGAACGAATTCCTGGCAAACGAGCGTTCATTCCGCCATCTTCCAGCGGTCGCATCCCGTACACGACTGTCTCCCAGTCTACTCCTTCAGTTGGATTATATCGGCGCGGGTGGAGATACGTTGCTCGTGCAGCCCGGATCACAGAGTCAACTAATAGAATTACTGGAGGAGTCTGCCAGCGATGTTGGCATAGCGGTGAATCGCGAACCTGAAGACGCAGTACCGATGATAGAGAGGTGGAACGCGCCCCAGAGCGCCTGGCTGTCTTTCGCATGGGACCAAGCTGAGATAGCGCCGACGGAAGATGTGCTAGAGCGGATTGAACCCGAAAAGCTACAGGCGATCGGGCAGATTGTTTCTCATGTTCTGACGCAAGTTGTGAGACAAACAAACTACTGATGTCGAGAAAGACTATTCGCACTTTGTGGATAATGACCAGCGCGATTGCTGTGGTTCTTCTGGCAGCAACGGTATATTTGTCGCGAGAAGCAAAGGCCAAAGAGGAAGCCGGTTATTCTGCCCATATTGTTGGCCGCAACAGCGTCATATATTTACGCCAGGATCCAGATCCCACGTCCCATATCGTGACCATCCTTGAATTGGGCCAGCAGGTTTTCGTTACCGGTATGTCGGATGAGACTGCTTTTCCTTGGGCGCAAGTAAGAGCAGGCGACTATGAAGGCTGGGTCCCAGCAGAGCGGATCGGGGCCGAACCACCGTAATCTTGATTTCGTTTCGCAACTACTGATTGATAGATTGCGATGGATAAATATGAAGCGGAGATCTGGAAAGGGCGAATTTTAGAGTATGCGTAAGTGCGATAGTCGAAGCTAATGCGGCAAAGATGAAATACCGATGAGCAGCGAAGTGCTTAGATCAAGCGATAATGATCAACCGGCGATTGGCGGCGACAGAGAAGCGTCGGTCACCTTGACGCAGCCCGTGGTCGACGAGCGTTCAAGCCCCGTCGGCGGTAGGGAGCGGATTGAGGTCGTCGATATCCTGCGTGGATTTGCTATCTTTGGCATTCTGCTTGTGAACATGTATGGCTTCGCCGGCATGGCTCTCAACCCGCAGAATTATTCGGGCTTAGACCGGGTAGTGGTCATACTGATTCTTCTTTTTGCTCAGGCCAAATTCTACTCACTCTTCTCCTTTCTCTTTGGCTGGGGGATGTGGATCCAAATGTCGAGAGCGATCGCCAAAGGTGTCAACTTTGTACCGCTGTACATTCGCAGAATGCTCGTGCTCCTGGCTATTGGCATCTTGCACGGTATTTTCATTTGGACGGGAGACATTCTCACCGTTTACGCTATTCTGGGCTTGTTGCTCCTTCTATTCCGGAATAGCTCAGAGCGGACCTTGCTCATCGCCATTGCACTTCTCCTGCTCCTACCAATGATTGTCAATTTGCCGGGCGAGGCTATGAACAGTTTCAGGGAAGGCTACGCCGAGCTAGCCGATTTCTTGCGCACGTTCGGCCCCCAGGCGGATACGGTCTACGGCAATGGAACATACCGGCAGATCACTGAGCGTCGTTTTCAGGGATTCATCGGCGGACAGACTTGGTTTATCTACTGGATTGGTAACGTATTCGCTATGTTTTTACTGGGATTCTATGCCGGCAAGAGGGGTTACTTCCATAATATCTCAAAACATCTTCCTACCTTCCGGCGAACGATGTGGACCGGTTTGGTTGTGGGCCTATTGTTGAGTGGTATATCGGTTTTGCTCGCGATACGACCCGACCTTCTCTCTCCGGAATGGCGGCAGTTCGTGCGCATCTCGACTCGAACGGTTGGAGCGCCTGCCTTGATGCTCTTCTATGTTTCGGCCATTACACTGCTGTCTCAGAGGGAAGCCTGGCATAGCCGGCTGGCTCCGCTCGCACCGGTCGGCCGGATGGCCCTCACTAACTACTTGGTGCAGTCGCTCGTATTGACTCTGATCTTCTATGGCTATGGACTCGGATTGTACGGTGAGATCGGTCCGACAGCGGGTCTTATTCTGACCATCCTGGTTTACTTGTCTCAGATTCGATTCAGTGCCTGGTGGCTAGAACGATATCGCTTTGGACCGATGGAGTGGCTCTGGCGAACGCTTACCTACGGCAGGTTCCAGCAACTTCGACGACGAGGGAGCTCCTCTGAGCCGCGGCCGATTCCCGGATTAACTCGCGTACGTCGCCTGCTATCCGCCATTCACCCGCTAGTTCTCCTATCCATTGTCTGGCTCGGTCTCCTCATTTGGTCTGCCGCACTAATACGCTGGAATTCAAGACTATCTTCAGAGGTCTATGCAGATCCATTTACATACGTAGCCGAAGCCGGAGCAGCACAAGAGCCCGGTGAAGCCCAAACATCAACAGGTACAGAAGTCGAAACGACGGGGCAGGAAACTGAGATCGTGGCCTTCATGCCAGAGGTTCAGCCCGTAGCCTACAACCCCGGCTCCATAGTTTCGAGCGGTGATATGCTGGCCCTGGCTAACGCCTTCGATGTGTCGCGTGCGCTCGAACATGTCGATGCTCTGAGCCGGAGAGAATTCTCCGGACGTTTAGCCGGCTCACCTGGTGGTCAAGCCGCCGGCGAATATATCGCGGACAAGATGGCTGATTATGGCCTACAACCGGGTGGCTATGATGGCTCCTATTATCAGCCATTTCCTATCACCTACACGTTGTTGCTGGCAGCTCCAGAGTTGGCGGTTACTGGACCGGATGGATCGCTTGATGACAGCTACGAGCTATACGAAGATTTCGCGCCCTTTATCTCGGGCTATGCCGGCGACGGCGAGGGCAGTGGCGAGGTTTACTGGGTAAATTATTGTCGACCGGAAGATTTTTATGGATTGGATGTTGTCGGCAAGATCGTCTTCTGTCACGCAGCTGCCAGTGGGTCGGAAAACACGGCTAGCAGCAGGAGGGCTATTGAGTACGGCGCAGACGGGTTGCTCTTTTTGACGGATCCACAGAAACGCCCGCCCGATTTTGGGTATCGTCATGCGGAGGTATGGGTTCCAAGATCAATACCCGTCTTGTTCGTATATCCTGAGGTGGCAGCCGACCTATTCGAGAATAGCGGCGAAGTACCCAGCTATGAGGGTGGAGATTCCGAACCTTTCCTTCTCGAAACCCAGGCCCAACTGAACGTTCCGGCGTCAGGGGCAGAAGTCGTCGAAGCGCGCAATATTCTTGGTGTTCTCCCAGGCCGGGATTCCGACTTCAAAGACGAAGTAGTTGTCATCGGCGCGCACTACGACCACATGGGCCAAGGACCGGATGGAACATATTGGCCTGGGGCAAACGATAATGCTTCTGGAGTAGCTGCGATGCTGGAGATCGCCCGAAGCTGGCAAGAACAAGGGTATGTGCCTCGACGGACGGTTGTTTTTGGCGCCTGGGACGCGGAAGAGTGGGGATTGATAGGATCCACGACTTACGTCTTCCATCCGAGCTATCCGCTGGAGAATACGGTGGCCTCGATCCAGTTGGATATGGTGGGGGCTGGCAGCGATACGTTAAACATTGGGGGAAATACGTCCCTCTCCCGTCAACTTCAAGATGTCGCCGATGCGCTGGAGGTTGAGGCAGAGATATCCGATCTTGGTCGAAGTGATCATGTCCCGTTTATGCAGGCGGGCATTCCCGCCAGCCTACTGATATGGCTAGCAGAGGATGTAGTCATCCCTCATTATCACAGGCCGGCCGATCAACCGGCGGTGATAGAGCCGGAGAAGCTGATCGCGGCGAGTAAGGTGGCGGAAATAACCTTGCTAGAGCTGGTTGAGAGCGAACCGGCGATCCGAAGTATGCTCGCTACTCGAGCGAATGCGGTGGCCGAGAATGACCAGGCCCTCTTCCTGTCCACGTCAAGGCAGGATCAGCTGGTCAGTGACAGTATATGGCTCGCGGACCTACAGAGTTACACCCCTTCAACCCTTGAGATGACGGTTGATAATCTAGAGATAGAGGCCGGAACGGCCGTCGGGGACATTCGTATGAAGATCGAATACCCTGATCCAGAAGATAGAACCATCACACTGGTGATGTTTGCCGACTTGCCGGTCCAGTTTTCACGTCAAGGATCCGACTGGACTTGGGCCGGACCCAGCCTAAAGTGGGCGGAAGAGCCTGAGGGTGAGAGCGACTTGGAAGGCTCAGCAGCTATCCCAGTGGCATACCCGAGGGATATAGATGCCAATCTCTGGCCAATCGGTGTAGAGGCAGCTCGGCAATATGAAGAGATTGCTAACTTGTTGGACATGCCGGCCGAGTCCGAGTCAAGCATTCTACTCCTGCCGGATGCAGAGGCCATTCGAGTGAGTACCGCCCTGTCTCTTCCAGGGGATGAAGAATCATGGATTGGACCGGGTGTCGTCAAACTTGTGTATCGTGAGAATATCAGCCAGAGCGTGACTTTTTCGAAAGCCATCGCCCAGATGCTGCTAGCCAATGCGGGTGTTACCGAAGCGGCCGCTCCCTGGCTATGGCAGGGCCTCCCGGTGGCCCTCCAGGCCGAAGAGGATCTGGTAAACACCCAAATTCAACATTTGCCTGTTCTACATAGAGCCCTGATAGAGGACGAGGTTTTTACAAATGAGTCCAGCGCCTGGGCTGCCGTCGACTATTTTGTGGAGATAGAAGGATGGGATGGTTTGGGCCGGTTCATAACAGAGCTCGGCCGGGCCTGTCGCCAAGGATCATGCGATGATCTCTCTGGACAGGATGCCGCTTTAGAGAGAATCGTACAGATGGACTCGGAGACTTTTTTCGCTACCTGGCAAGAACAATGGAGGCTACGTCTAGATGCGGTCCAGCGTGATCTGGATGAGCTCTTGGTAGCACGAACCAATGCCGTATTGGCGGGAGATCAGCAAGCCTTCGTGGAAACGGTTTATCCAAGAGAACCGGCTCTTGTGAGTTCCGAATTGAATTGGTTCGCTGACCTGTTTCAACATCCGCTCGATTCATTTTCTGTATCAGCCCATCCAGTGGCGTTGCTGCCGAATGGTGACGTGCTGGCCGGTGTAACGATGAGCTTCCGACTCGTTGGCGGCGGTGATGAGAATATTGAGCTGACTACATTGTTCAAGCGCGAGGGTAGTGATTTCCAATGGGCTGGAACATCGTTGACGACGGTCTCGGGGCCAACTATCGCCATCCGCCACCCAGAAGGCGATGATCAGCTGGCCTCGGATTTACTTGCTGATGCTGAAGCGATCTATGCCGGCCTCGCCGATCAGCTTGGCGTCGAATCGCCAGAGCCACTCACCATTGAACTGTTTGAGAACAATGAAGAGTTTCGCGCGGCCGTCGCTCTGTCCTTTCCCGCGGCGAGCTGGATTAGTGGCTGGTCAAGTGATGGTACGCCAATTCGCTTGCGATTGCTCCCGGTTTCCACGGCGGCTGATTACCAATCGGTGCTGTCCAACCAATTAGCCCGCCAACTGCTGTATCAATTGGGCGTGCAGTCAGAATGGCTGCTAAAAGGGGTCAGCAACTACCTCGCGGGGCCACTTGACGGTGGTGTCACGCGACGGGTAACGTCTGCTTCGCTCCCGGAATTGCTCGAAGCTGCGACCGAGGACAGACTTTATGATTTTCGGAATATGCCGGATGACGCTCGTGCCAACGAGGTGTCTTTCGAGTTATCAAGGGTCCAGTCGTGGGATAGCATTCGATATCTTATTGAAACCTATGGATGGGGAGCACTTCTCGAGCTTCTGAGCGAACATGGCGCTGGTTCCGAGCTAGACAGTGCTATGCGAGCGACCCTGGGCGAGTCATTGTCCTCCTTTGCCGCCGACTGGGAAACTTCGTTAGAAGAAGGCCACTTGCCGGATGACGCGCTTGCCATCGTATCCGGATTCGACGGTAATATGGCTCAAAATCATGTAGAGTTCTTGGCGAGTCCAGAACTGGCCGGAAGATTGGCCGGTACGGAAGGGGCTGATAATGCCGCGCGATACATCGACCAGCTATTTGACGAGTATGGTTTGCGTCCAGCTGGCGATATCTCTGGAACCACCTATTTTCAGACATTCTCAATAACAACAACTACCTGGGCCCAAGAGCCCTATTTCGAGGTTACCGGCGACACTCAACCATATGTTGTGCGCGACGAGTTTCTCTTCTCCCGGGCCACAGTGGGCATTACCGGCACCGTGGCCGGTGAGATGGTCTGGATTGGGGGATCAACGCCAGAGGGGACAGATCTGTCCGGTAAGATTGTGATCGCGGTGGCCTCTGAATCCGTGGAGTTGCAGATAGAGCAGGCCGTGTCAATGGGGGCGGAAGGATTGATTCTGCTTGGAATCAAGGATGAAATTGGCGAACTCTACCGAAAGGAACTGCTCAATATCGAGGCGACAGCTGAGATTCCGGTTCTGGAATTAACCAAGGACGGAACGCTAAGACTCTTAGAAACCTGGGGGCATACGTACCTCGAACTTTCGCAGCTGGAAGATATCGTACCTCTTGAATTCACCGCCAATATGGGGGCATCTTTCGACGAACCGGACCTTATTCCGACGGCGAATGTTTTGGGACTGCTACCTGGATCGGATCCCTTCCTTTCTCAGGAACTGGTTATTCTAGGCGCACACTATGATCATGTAGGTGACGATCCACCGAACGTGGTATGTCCGGATGGGATGCCTAGTGACGGCGCTTCAGTTGGGGCATGCGAGACAACTCCCGGTCAACGATATAGCGGGTCCAATGACAACGCCAGTGGTGTAGGGGTGATGCTTGAGATCGCCCGCCTGTGGCAAGAGTCGGGCTACAGGCCGAAGCGAAGCGTGTTATTTGCCGCCTGGAGCGCTCAAGAATACGGGCAGCTAGGTTCGCAAAACTATGTATTGACACCCACCGTACCGGTATCCCAGTCGGTGACTATGATTCAGCTTGACGGCGTCGGGGGTGGGGAAGGATTCTTCCCAGGGATCCAGGGTAATCCTTTTAGAGACATGCTTCCCTTGCATTATGCAGGCATCGCTGCCAATCATCTTGGGGAAGAGTTAATTCTGTCCGACCCCATCTCCGAAAGTGATCACCTGACATTCAGCCAGTCAGGAATTCCAGTCCTCCTCGTAAACTGGCGTCTAGCCGATGAGAACAACCTGCCAGATGTGTACGCAAGCGGCGTAAATCCGGAACGTCTCACCTCGACGGGCACTCTGGCGGCATTACTCATCATGATGCTTGCCCAGTGAGTTAACTCATCGATGGGTGCAAGCCGCCGTTGACTCCGCTCCCGAAGATAGAGTAAACTGAATCAACAATCACTTGACCAACCTCGCGATCTGTCTCTTGGGCTACGAGATAGTTGTGTGGAAGGAGCGACACGTCGCTCTGCGCGTAAATTTCGCGCCGCGCAGAAAGTCGCACAAACATGCCACACTTTCGCACATTGACCCTGCTACAATGAATCTCAAGAACCGCCCGGAGGTCATTGTTGCATTCAGCGAATATTCGCATTTTCATCTTTGAGCAGAGATATCGTGAGTCAACCCGTCCAGGTGGGCCGCCGGTTGACTCTTTCCCGGGGGTTCACCCACCGACTTTCGTCTCAAAAGCGAGGTGAATCATGACAGACAAGCCCTGGTTAAAGTACTACGACGCTGGTGTACCCCAAACCTTACACCCCTACCCAGACAAAACCCTCTTTGACGTCGTAGCCGACAACGCGAGCCAGCGACCCAACCACCCGGCTACCTATTTTAAGGGAGCGTGGATGACGTGGGCTGATCTGGATCGGCTGAGTGACATCTTCGCAATGGCTCTAGTGGACCAGGGATTTGAAAAAGGCGAACGCCTGGCGATCCTGATGCCAAACTGCCCCCAGTTCTTGATTTGCGAGCTGGGCGCCTGGAAAGCGGGTGCCATAGTTTCCCCGCTCAATCCCCGGTATACAGAAGCCGAGTTAGAACATTGTTTGACGGAGACAGGAGCCACGACGGCCGTCGTGCTAACGCTCTTTTATGATAAGTTCAAGGCAATTCAATCAAAGACGAGCATCGACACGGTGATCGTCACCAACATCAAGGAATACTTGCCACCATTCTCCCGGTTTCTTTTCACCCTATTCAAGGAGAGACGGGAAGGACATAGTATTCAATTACAACCGGGAGATCTCTGGTTGTCTGATTTGCTTGAAAGGTACAAATCCGCCAGACAAGGGAAGCCGATCAGGCCGGATGTACCTATTGACCCCGATGATCCAGCCCTTCTCATATTTACAGGCGGCACAACAGGCCGGGCAAAAGCTGCGCTATCCTCTCATCGTGCCCTACTGGCAAGCGGGATGCAAATCCACTCCTGGATCGGACACATGAAGGATGATTGGAATGATGTGACGGTCATGCTGATGCCCATGTTTCACGCTTTCGGCAATGTGGGTGTTTTACCAGTCGCCTTAGTCGGCAAGCACCTTATGGCCCTTGTTCCAAATCCGCGTGATTTGGACGACCTGATTGACACCATTCATGATGTGAAACCTGCCTATCTGAGCGGTGTGCCGACTTTGTTCATCGCTCTTCTAAAACACCCGGCGGTCAAGGCCGGCAAGGTCGACTTCTCATCCATAAAGCTATGCATTTCCGGCGCCGCGCCCCTAATGCTGGAGACCAAGAATCGATTTGAAGTGCTAACGAACGGGCGGATCGTTGAGGCCTATGCGCTGACCGAGTCCGTTCTTGCCTCAGTAGTCACCCCGGTGAATGGGGAGTACAAACCAGGAGCCATTGGAATCCCCTTACCCGATGTTGACGTACGTATCGTCGATGCCGAGCTCGGAACAGACACGTTAGGAGCCGGTGAAGTGGGTGAGATCATCATCAGCGCGCCGCAGATCATGCTTAGATACTGGGAGAGACCGGAGGCGACGGCTGAAACGGTCCGCGATGGCTGGCTCTTTACCGGGGACTTGGGTTACCTGGATGAGGACGGTTATCTATATTTGGTCGATCGCAAGAAGGACCTGATCAAGCCCAGTGGTTTTCAGGTTTGGCCAAGGGAGGTCGAAGAGGTTATCGCCACCCATCCGGCCGTGGCCGAGGTTGGCGTAGCCGGCGTGCCTGATCCCTACCAGGGTGAAGCTGTCAAGGCGTGGGTCGTATTAAACGACGGCAGCCAGCTCACGGTTGACGAACTCCGCGCATTTTGCAAGGAGGAGTTGGCAGCCTACAAGGTACCCCGGCGAATCGAATTCCGTGACAGCCTTCCGAAATCGGCCGTGGGCAAGGTGTTGAGAAAGGATCTTGTAGCAGAGGAGAGCGCATTATAGGACGTGGATGCCAGACCTATAACAGCATTTCGCCGTTTTCCAGTCGTTCTGAGTAGTTGTGGACTTAACAGGAGCAGATAATGAAACAGCTTAAACGCCTCATCTTGATCTTCGCCATCGCTTTTGTTTTGTTCTTCGTCTCTCCGGGGATGCTTAGCGGCCAATTCGGTCTATACGACTTGATGAAGAATGGCGACATTATAGATCTGCTTACACCATTGGTGCTCATTCCCCTTTATTGGTTAATGTTCTGGATCGGCCGCGACGATGGTCCTGGCAAAATGGCGGGTGTCGTCTTCATGGTCCTGGCGGCTCTATGGGTCGAGGGTCAGGGCATGCACCTGGCGGCGAACTCCATTGGGCACCTGCTTTCCGACGCGGCAGGTGTTGACGCCAATGAATTAACCCACTTTTATGACGAGCAACTCAGCCACTATATGTGGCATATTGGCGTCATCGGTCTATCGGCGCTGCTCATCTGGCGACAATGGCGTCATCCATTTACAGACGAGCGGTCTTCGATGTGGCTGGAAGGCATATCCGGTTTCCTATATGGATTCACATTCTTCCTGATCATCGTCGAAGGGCAAACGGCCCTGGTCGGAATACCCTTCGCCGTCATCGTGACCATCGCCGGCTTGATTTGGGGTAGGGGACATTTCAGACAGCAGCCCCTGCTGACCTTCTTCTGGATTGGTTACTCAATCGCTACCTTGTTTGTGATTGGTTGGGCGATTCGATGGGGTGGGCTGCCTGAATTCAGCGACCCCAGCGTCGGACTTATTAGCTAGCAGAACGATTCTGGTACTCGCAACAGTCGGTCGTTTCGGAGAAGTTAATGGCGCGCGATCCAAGTGATTCCAGGTCGCCTTGTGGAACACCAGGAATCTTTGTCGATTAGTTCCCAAACTTCGCAGCTTCAGATCCTGCTTTGTCTGATGAGCCGGCGAGTTGTTTGCCCAATTCATGACAAATGACACCTGACAGCGGCATAGTTCGTATGATATGCTGCCTCCCGGCGTATCGTGATGAATGTACTGGCGCACCTACAGAATAGCGGGCCTGGGACTAGACGTGAATCCTTAGCCACTGGGTAAAATCCATAGATAGTTGTCATCACAAAATCCAATCTAACATCTTTTTTCAGCATAAATGTATTTTGGCTGCTGCAGGAGGATTGGTGTGAGTAGTAACCCCTTCAAACGTCTGGCAGAACGCCTTGACGCCATACCTAACGGTTTTCCACCCACCGAGGATGGTGCCGAATTGCGGTTGCTGGCCAAGCTGTTCACGGCCGAGGAAGCGGCAATCGCGGCTGAATTGCGGTTAACGATGGAAACGCCCGAGGAGATCGCTGCTCGCCTAGGGAGTGATCCAAGAGAAATGAAGAGCCACCTCAAAGGTATGGCTCGGCGAAGTCTTATCGCCTGGGGGAAAGTGGAAGGGGGGATTGGATACGGGCTGATGCCTTTCGTGGTCGGCATATATGAATTTCAGGCCGGCACCATTGATGCCGAGCTCGCTCAGCTCTTTGAGGATTACTACCAGCAGGTATTTACCGACGTCCTCAAGGTAAAACCACAAATGCACAGGGTCGTACCAATTGGAGAGAGTGTACAGGTCGGCATGGAAATCCGCCCTTATGAGAGCGCAACAGGGATTGTTGACGAGGCTAAAGCCTGGGCAGTGACAGACTGTATTTGCCGAAAGCAGAAAGTGCTAATTGGCGATCCCTGTGACCATCCGCTGGATGTATGCATGATCATGAGCAAGCAGCCTGGCGCCTTCGACGACCGGCCGACGCTACGCAGCTTGACGCAGCAGGAAGCGTTGGACACACTGCGCCGTGCGGCAAATGCAGGTCTGGTACACTCGGTGGCAAATAGTCAAGAAGGCCTTTGGTACATCTGCAATTGCTGCACCTGTTCCTGCGGCATGATGCGGGGTATGGCGGAGATGGGGATAGCCAACGTGATAGCCCGGTCCGCCTTCGTCAACCAAGTCGACGAAGACCTTTGCCATGCTTGCGAAGATTGCCTGGAGTACTGTCAGTTTAAGGCCCTCTCGATCAACGGCACCGTTTTTATCAACAAGATTCGATGCGTCGGCTGCGGTCTATGCGTACAGGCCTGTCCTGAAGATGCTCTCACCCTTGTACGCAGGCCGGAGGATGAAATCCTAAAGACGCCGGTCACCGAGAGAGATTGGATGGAGGCGCGAGCATTCGAGCGGGGTATTGAAATTATTTCAGTGATATAGCGCGAAGAAACCAAGGTTCTTGGGGAGATCTGTTAGGGGTGCCCTTTGGAATCCGGTCGCTCCATCTTTCTAAGTTGGCAACCGGTTATACTTCTTCATGGCATCTATCAGCCTACCGTGAGGGAGGGCGAATACCTTGTTATTGTCCCTGCCGACCATTGTCTCGGCCGCGATGAGGGCGTTGACGATCGCCTCCTCGACTGCCAGAGCTGTCGCCTCGAAGAAGGGTGTCAGCTGCTCATTGGGCAACGTCTCCACGCTGTAACCCACCTTTCCGCCGGCTGTGCCAGGATTGGCGGTCGAATATGCGACGAAGATGTCACCAGAGTTGTCGGCTCCAAATCCACCGACCCTTGCAATCCCCATTGGCACCCGCCGGGCCAACCGCTTGAGCTGGTGGGGCAGCAAAGGTCCATCGGTAGCTATGACGACAATGATTGAACCACCCGCCATACCTTCGGCATGCCCTTCGGAGACCGGTAAAAGGTCAGAAATCTCAAGGCCCACGGGTACGCCGTCGATGGTGAGGTGCTTCCTTGCTCCGTAATTAGCCTGAACGAGGGCTCCCACAGTAATAGCTTCCCCTTCTAGCCTGACGATTCGCGATGAAGTACCAATGCCTCCTTTGAAGTCGTGACAGATCATTCCGGTGCCGCCACCCACGTTTCCTTCGGCTGGAATCCCAGAAGCGGCCTTATCCAAGGCCATGAAAACGTGTTCCCGTTTGACGTGAAAACCGTTGACGTCGTTGAGAAATCCATCAAAGGTCTCGGCGACGACGGGTAAGAACCAATGGTTAGTTAAATCCTGAGATACTGAAAAGTGGTTGATGCCATAGTCGATCACGGCATCTCGCACCAGACCAACACTGTTGGTATTCGTGATCATAACCGGCCCCCGCATGAAACCAGATTCCTCAATCCAGGTCGTTCCCGTCATCTCTCCGTTGCCGTTAAGCGCATACCAGCCAGCGAAAACCGGATCAATATCCCGGCCGCGTGGTAATATGGCTGTCACGCCAGTGCGGACGGGTCCTTGACCGGTTATCATCGGACCACTTCCGGAAATGATAGTGCTATGTCCTACCAATGTCCCATCCACATCGGTGATCGCATTCAAAGGTCCAGGTTCTCCGGAGATCGTTATCCCCAATTCTCGTGCTCTTATCATGGCGAAACCTCCCTGATTCGATGGTGCCCTATATGCTTCTGGGCGGCTTTCTAATAGATCGCGACGTCGATTTACGAGCCAGAGTCGTTCATCGCCAACTCGTTGAATCCTCGGATCCCACCACGTCGCACTCGAGTCGAGCACTTGTTGGTCGCATGTAGATCGGATAACATCCGTACCTATGATCGAGTGAGATCAGATAAGACTCTACCTGCCGATCATCATTCTCGCCAGTCAATAATCCAAGGAAATAGAAACAGTGAAACAAAATCTACAAGATCTGAAAGCACGTCTTCGAGAGATCAGCGATCTTTACAGTGTTGTGTCTATCTTACACTGGGATCAGTCGACTTATATGCCCCCGGGAGGAGCGATTGCCCGTGGGAGAACGACAGCCACCGTCGGCCGGCTCGCGCAAGAAAAACAAGTCGATCCGGAGATCGGCCGGCTTCTTGACGCGCTTGGGCCCTATGCCGCAGATTTGCCATATGACGACGACGATGCCAGCCTTATCCGCGTAGCCCGGCGCGATTTCGAGCGAGCGATCAAAGTCCCCCCAGAATTCACAGCCGAGTTTTATAACCATCGAGCGGTCAGCTTCAGCACCTGGGCCAAGGCCAGACCAGAAAATGATTTCAAGGCGGTGCGCCCTGCGCTAGAGAAAACCCTTGATCTCAGTCGCCGGTACTCTGATTTCTTCCCGGGCTACGGCCATCCGGCCGATCCCCACATCGACGATTCTGACTATGGGATGACCGCCGAGACGATACGCGATTTATTCGCCGAACTGCGACAGCTACTGGTCCCGCTAGTCGAGGCGATAAGCGATCAACCCCTGGCTGACGATAGCTGTCTGGCCCAGTATTTTCCAAAGAGAGAGCAACTAAAATTCGGAGAATGGGTCGCGCTCCAGTTCGGTTATGATTTTAACCGCGGTCGGCAGGATTTGACCCACCATCCATTCATGACCGGTTTTTCAGTAGATGACGTGCGCATCACGACCCGAGTCAATGAACGCTACCTGAACGAGGCTCTCTTCGGCACGATGCACGAGGCCGGGCATGCGATGTACGGTCAAGGCGTCGACAAAGCGTATGAAGCCTCTCCACTGGCGCCGGGTACATCTTCCGGCGTCCATGAGAGCCAGTCACGTCTGTGGGAAAATTTGGTCGGACGCAGTTTGCATTTCTGGCGACGGTTCTATCCCCAGCTTCAGGCGACATTTCCGGGGCAGCTCGTGAACACGCGCCTGGATACTTTCTACCGGGCCATCAACAAGGTAGAGCGGTCACTCATTCGGGTCGAAGCTGACGAGGTGACCTATAACCTGCATGTCATGATCCGCTTTGATCTGGAACTCGCCCTATTGGAAGGCACACTATCAATTGCCGATCTTCCAGAAGCCTGGCACGCCAGATACGAGTCAGATCTGGGCTTGAGGGCGCCCGATGATCGCGATGGCGTCATGCAGGACGTCCACTGGTACGATGGCATGATCGGCGGCTCCTTCCAAGGATACACCTTGGGTAATATCATGAGCGCCCTTTTCTATGATGCAGCCCAAAAAGCTAACCCTGGGTTAATCGGAGAGATTGAAGGTGGCGAATTCGGCACGCTCCTGGCCTGGCTGACGGAGAACATCTACCGGCACGGC
>JBARZW010000141.1:0-5573 GCA_049650305.1 Promineifilaceae bacterium (SeqCode) | reverse complement strand
TCATGTCATTCGGTCGGTATCATGACATCTAGTACATGACATCGGCTCAACCGCATGTCACTCTCTTGGCAACTCATGCACATCAGGTCATGACAAGAGAGGCGCACGAAATACTTGCCGGGTCGCCAGCATACCGCCTGATACCCTCTTTCCACCGGCTCGAACGGCCCGAGGTCATGGCCGGAGAGAGCGGCGCTGAACAAGGCTAACATAACTGTCTTTGAATCCTATCACTCGACAGAAAATAGTCGATAAACTGCTATATTGTTATGTATACTCCCTGCGCCCACAATCAAGACATTCCCAAGCGGATCCGCCAGAACTGATGCCACCGAATGATTCGAAAAGTCCACCTAGCCCTTTTCTTCTTATTACAAAGATATGCTCAGTTCATTTCTTGCAGTCACGACAATACCGCTCGATCTTCCTTGACTCGTTTCGTCTGTCGGACATCTATACCCCCTCGGCAATCAGAAAACCGACCATTTACGCATTGATACGCACCAGTCGTCAATAAGAACTAAGTTCGCGCTTTGTGCACCTCTCCCCTAGCAAGCTATACATCACTCCCTGTAATCAATACAACCGGGTTGGATATAGACACGATTTGCGCTTGAGCAATGGCGGTGGTCTTTCCGAAAGGCTGCCAGTGGCTTTAATGCGCCCCAAGTATATACCGCACTCACTTTATCGCCGATTACGGTCCCATCTATAGAAGATATGCATGTTCCAGCGCTCACGCTTCCAGTAATCCGTTAGGTCAATGTTCGACAACATATGGGGAGATAAGGTACATCGGCAGCCCGCATGAGCAGGTGGTCCATCGTACCTATCTTCGTAGTGTTCGTCTAGCATTATAACCATTTGGTGCAGTCTCCGGCATGTTGCACAAGTCTGCTCGTCATACATCGAGATCCATATCTTACCTGTTGTAACGCCGGACACCCTCCAGGATGCAAGGTTGCCCTCGACATATGCCCGAGTTAATTCGGTGCAGGCGATAGTTTCGGCTTCATCCGATCCAAAAGCAGGCTCCAACCGCTTAGCAAGTTTAGTCCGGTGATCTGCTTCGAGCGGAGTAAGCTCACTGTCGCTGATGAAGTTTACCAGTTCCCATCGGAGTAAGGCGTTTTGTAACCGGGTGATCTTGACATCTATATAGCTTAAGTCGAAGTCGTGGGCGCGAATCCAGTCAATTACATCCTTCATAATACCACTTCCGATGTTTCATAAAGCCAAGAACAAGACTTCATCCGGCAATCGCTCTCGACACCTGTTTTAACAATCTATACGTCACCCCGCTGTCACCAACCCAAACCGACTTACCGCACTTGCGGCACACTGCTTGATAACCCCCGTTAACAGTATCCACTGGTTCGAAAGGGCCGAGGTCGTGGTCGGTCAGGGCGGTGTTGACCTGGGCCTCTAGGATGGCAGCCTTGGCCGATTCAGTCAGCATCAGGCGGGCGCTCTGGTCGCCAGATCTGCCACCAGCGCCGGCGATAGATGGCGTCGAGCTGGCCTCGGCGGCGGCCCGTTCCCATAGTTCCCCGATCTGCTTATTGGCCTCTGCGAGCTGTTCGCAAAGGTTATCGCGTTCCATTATAACGGCGCTATGCTTACCTTGCATCTCCGCAAAAGTCGTCGATAAACGGGCCTCCCGCTCCGTGATTAGGTCCAGTTGTACCCGCAGCACTACTCTTGGCTGTTTTAGGCTGTTCTGTCGCGAGTGAGGGAGGGTCTACGACGTCACCAGTTCACAATATATTGAAAGTATTATGTCTAGTATTTAGATAGTTAGATAGTTTCAGATAGTTTCCCTATAAAACCTATGGGAAAAAAGAAGCTATAAATACTGTATAGCATTAAATAGGGAACCGTCTAAAACTATCTAAACCATCTAATCCCAGGTCGTGCGATCCCGGCCTGTGACTTGTCTGCACCTTAACAACTGAATATCGAATGAGAGCGTGACTGGTGTTAAAACCCCCAGGCGGTTCGTAGAGGGCTGCCTGGGGGTGAATCAATCATCTCGGGAACTCGCCAGATTCGAAATCGCAGACATCCGCACAAACTCGCACAAAGTCGCCAGACTTCCGCATAGTTGCCATGCTATACTGACGACATGTGGAAATACGTAATAGTAGGGACAATTCTGGGCGCGATCCTTGTTCCAGTAGCTGGCTTGATACTCTTTAGCGGTGAAATTGCCGATGCCCCTGTGTTTGCGGGGCCGATGTGTGTAGGTATTGTGCTTATCGCTGGACTCGTTATTGGGTAATTTTGGGGGCAGTGGTTGGTAAATTGAATTACGATGCTAGTCACGGCTACTACTAGACATCGTAGCGACAGACCTAACCAGCATCCTTCGGGCGCTCTGGCTGCTAGTTAGACGCATATTCAGTTGGGGGTGTGTTATGAAAGTTAAACGAAGTCAAGTTGGATGGGTTTTTTGGCTCCAGTGGGTAGTGGCAAGCACCGTGGGCCTGTTCGTAGGTTGGATGTTGGCCTTTGTCTTACTTGCGTTGAGCGGTATCGTACTTGGACTCGGGGACTGTGATGCTTGCGACGCATTGGCTTTTGGAATTGGGCTTGGGATAGGGGTTGGGGTACTGCAATGGCTTGTCCTGCGGCGGCGCGTCTCCGGGGCGGGCTGGTGGGTATTGGCAAGCGCTGCAGGCGGCTACGGAATATGGCAGCTCGAGTTCACCGGCTACTCTGATTCGTTGGAGATGAGTTATGTCTCTCTCTTGGGCTGGACAGGGGTCGTGGCCTTGGGTGGGGCTGTGACGGGCACATTGCAGTGGCTTGTCCTGCGTGGGCAGGTCTCCCGAGCTGGCTGGTGGGTGTTAGCAAGCACCGTGGGCTGGGGGTTGGGCGTGACAGCGGCGATAGCATTCACGAGGTTCGTCGGCGATGATTTTGGGGCAATGGTGGGGATGGGAGCAGTGCTGGGAGCCGTTACGGGAGGAGCCTTAGTCTGGCTGTTGCGACAACCCGTACCAGAAGCCTAGTTGGAGTGTGAATCATTCTGGTTGTGAGCTTGTTGCGGGGGTTAGGCTTCTCGGGGGCACGCGCCTAACCCCCGCTACACCCGACCAGGCTTCGCTTGAAGCAAATCGCGGCGCGCGAGTGTAGCATGGGTGGTTTTGATCAGGAAGGCTTGCCTGCAAACAGCTCTTCCGATCTGCCACCGGTGCCGGTCGTTGCGGAGTAGTGGTGTTAAACTAACCTGCGAAGTATACTTTCTGATGACAAGTCGCATACTGTTGTAGGAGGGCAAGATGGAAAACGCTATCGATGTACTGACACTATTCTTCTACGTCATGGGTGGCTTAGGGATTTTCTTCACGGGGGTTGGAGTACTTTGGTTTGTGACAGTCTATAGAGATATTCATTCAGGAAAAGACGAGTGATATAGCAGACTCGCCGAAGTTAATCATCATCTGGCGGGCGCTCTGGCCGCCAGATCTGCCACCAGTGTCGCCGCCAAATCATATCAAGCCTGGCCTCGGCAGCGGCGGCGCGTTTTTCAGCCCAACTTCTCCACGACAAGAACAAAGTCTACATAAGTCGAAGGAACGGGAGTAACGTTCGGGATAATTGCTACAACTTCACCTTCTAAACTATTCAGGAAAAGTTCCAATTTGTCCTGATCCTTGGTCATCTTTAAGCTGAATTTGTGAACCCTGTATCTCATTTTACAGTTCTCCTTTCCGTCTATCTATTAGGCATCCGGCGGGCGCTCTGTGCACCTCTCCCCCAGCAAGCTATACAATACCCTCCTATCGTCGGCCTGTGGCATGTCAAGTGACATAGACGCACCTTAACAATTGAATATCGCGGTTGTGGCTTGAACTAATTGTGGCCGGCGGTGTGCCGTTTAGCAAGCGTGCCGCCGGTCCGATTCCTGTTCGTAGCGGGCTAGAATTGACAACCCAAGCGTATCGTTATACTCTGCTAGCATGTCACGTCGGTGGGTGGTCGTATTCGTCGCAGCGATGGCCCGCTTCCAACGATCGCGGATGTATCTGGACTGAGGGGTGACTCAGTGTGACAGGCGCGGTCGGAGGAAGCAAGAAATGATTCGCCTTGCCCTTCTCAATAAGCGGCTCAGTTCGATGAAATAGGTGCGGAACCAAATGAGGTTGCAGCCATGAGTTTCGGCGTTCTTGCAGACGTAGGCGGTCCGATTCTATTCGCAGGATTTGGCATCGTGGCCTACTTGGCCCTTTCCCTGCTCGAATCCATTGTGCTGAGATTACTCAAATGGGGCACGTTTTGGCGCTCACTGCTGGCCTCGCTGTTGATGAATCTGCCGTCAACCCTGGTAGGGATCTGGCTGGTTTGGCTAGCTGGATTTTCGCGCTTGAATCGCTTGGGGATATGGCTCATCCCGGCCGCCTGGGCACTTTCGGTAGCGATTGAAGGAGGCGTGCTGGTATTGATGAAACGCGATGGGGGCCGCCAGAACTGGATGGCGGCACTGGCGGCCAATACTGCCAGCTATTTGCTGCTGCTTGCACAAAGGGTGGCGGTATCTTAGGTGGCGAATTGCACACTGGCGGCCAATTTTCTAGCGGGTTTCTTAACTCTGCAGAACTTGGCACGCCTCGTAAGCAGACCTTGCTCCCCATGATCTTGTCATGGTGATAGTCCTGCCATCAGATATTTATCTCCCCAAAACCGCCACCACGGCCAGCGCCAACCATGGCACAAACTTAAATAGTGTATCCTGTGGACATCGTGACCGGCGCGACGTTGATTAGGGAGGGCAAGAAATGAAAGGTCAAAATACCGCTAACATTCTACTGTTTCTTGGGGTTGCCTTAAGCGCCTTCGGAATCATACTTATCTCACCCTTAGGCCGCACCAGTTATATAATCATCGGTGCTGGGGTGGTCCTCATGATTGTAAGTTGGATTGTCAAAAGAAGGATGCAGTAGTTCGCGAACCCAGGCGGACGATTGGGAGATAATCGCCCCGGCGCCTAGCCAATCCTCCAGCGCTGGCCTTGGCGAACCGTCGGGCTATCTCTCACCAGCAGGCACCACGCCTACCGAGCCGTATCCGGCACCGGCATCCGCGATCGCCAGTGCATTCCTGAGGCAGCCACAAAGAACAACAGACGAACCTGCCGCCGATAAGGTGAGGGTAGAGCCGTTGGGCAAGGGTAGCACGATCCGGTTTACGTAGGGCATCGCGGCCATACTCGCGGGCGAGAGGGAGAATCCTCCTCCCCCCCGGTGCCGGTCCAGTTCGGCGTCGTGTTTTCGGGCGTACTCCGGAGCGCCCTCTTGGTGACCAGAGTAGGGCAAAACGAGGATCGACCGACCGGCGGCGATGTCTACACTGGTTGAGAAAGAGAGGACGTCGGCGATGATGGTGACGTCACATGCCTCGGACAGTTTCTTGACCCCATTGGAGCCCCATTCGCAATTCACCATGAACATAGTTGGTATTGTATCTCAGATCACGGAGCCAATGCGCCCTGGGTAGCAACAATTCTGCATCGTGACCTGGAACGAACAGTGGCGATGTGATTGTTTGAACCAGTTCCCTACGCTTCGCTA
>JBARZW010000140.1:0-6228 GCA_049650305.1 Promineifilaceae bacterium (SeqCode) | reverse complement strand
TGGGCATCTTTAAGAATGACAGTTGGATGGCGGCATCTCCTGCCGATGTCATTCCGAGCGAAGGCGAGGAATCCCTTGAGGATTGTCGAGAAAACAACATATCTAGGGGAAAGTGATAGGGATTCTTCACTCCGTCGGGCATCTTTAAGAATGACAGTTGGATGGCGGCATCTCCTGCCGATGTTATTCCGAGTGAAGGCGAGGAATCCCTTGAGGATTGTCGAGAAAACAACATATCTAGGGGAAAGTGTCAGGGATCCTAGCATTTAAAGTGGTTTGGTTTTCAGGGGTCAGGTCGGCTCGATTAGCCGTGTCCAGTGCCCCCCTTCATTGTCGCCGGGCTTTTGCGCCTTGAGCTTCCTTAGGCTAGCTGGATAAAGCCGGCTACCTGGGTGGTTTGGATCTATTGGTCCTTTGAATCAGGGAATCAGAGTGAAGCGCTCTGGTCGCCTCAACCAGTCTTAGGCATGGTCAGTAGCAGGCCGATCTGGGCCGGATCCCGAACCAGGATGCCGTCTTCGGTCCGCTCGGTGGCGATGCCGGCTTCCCGGACCCGGGCGAGGACCTTGTCCAGTTCTTCCCTGTTGGGAAGCACGATGGTGAAGTGGCGCAATCCCAGGGAATCAGGCGGCTGTGGTCGGGCGCCTTCGCCTTGCCAGGTGTTGAAGGCGATCACGTGCGGCCGGTCCAATTCCACATCAGCGAATCGAAAGTCAGGCACTAGCACCCCCTCCTTGAAACCAAGCACATCGCTGTAGAACCGCATCGACTCGTCGAGGTTGGCCCCATACAGATGGACATGACCCATCATCGTATCGGCAGGAAGGGGCTTGTCCAGGTTGTCCTCTGGCGATAGTTCGCGAAAGAGGGCTTCGACGTCGAGTGGTTCTCTCCCATCGCTGAGCCTGCCATCGGCATGCCGGACCACGAGACGGCCGTTTTCGAACGCGAACGTCCCGTCTTCTTCGGAGTAGATATAGAGCTCGATATTGTTGCCCTCGGCGTCGTCCAGGTAGGTCGTCTTTGATACGACGTGATCCGTTGGGTAGTTGGGATAACGCAACTGGAATAGCCGGGCGATAGCCCTGGCCAGCTCCCGCCGGCTGGGTAGAAGTAAGGCGAAATGATAGAGACCGGTCGTGCCTCGAACCCTACGCGCGCCTGGCATTTCGACCAGGTGCAACAGGTCCTCCCTTCCGGCGCCCAGACCCGCCTTAGCTCCTTCTCGCCAATGAAGCTGGAGTCCCAGGACTTTCAGGTAGAACTCAAGCTGGTGGTCCAGATCCCCCACTGTTAATGATACGATTCCTAACCGCGTCGAAGGATGTATGGAGTAGTTACGGGTAGCTTCTAGATTCTCATTTACCGTCATTAAACTTCCTTAGATAGAGTCAACCAAGAACCGCTCGTTGCCCCGATTATAGCCAAGGCGATCGGGAGGACGTCCTTGATGATAGTCGTATTTTCACCTCGCCGGATGTGGGCTGTGACAATGCAAGCTTGAATAACACCAACCCGATTACCTTCGAACTCCATTGTAGATCCCACATGATCTTCATTATCATGTTGCCTATGCGGAATTCTGTGGTGAGTTTGATTCCACCGTTCCTCAGCGTACCATGCCCGGTTCTTGGCTATAATCCATCATAAGTTCAGGTGTTTCAGTATCTTTCGTTACTTCCGCCAGTCGATCATAAGGTCTCCCAGGTGAAGGAGCGGTGATGGATAATGTCAAGGTGGCCATCGTCCAAGCCCAATCTTTTGGGCAGCCCAGCCTTTTGGGCAGCCCAGTCTTTTGGGCAGCCCAGTCCGCTGGGCACGAGGCCGTATATCAGATCTACACGAAATAGGTTATCGCCAGCGAGCCGGCGTTCGCGTGACGGAGTCCGAAACCAATAGACGACGAGCCCGTATCGTGGTGGTGTGTGATACCGACAAACGACGGGCCCGGAACAAAGCTCGAATCTAGGGAGTTGAAAAGGTCTGTACCAAGTATGAACAACTCTTGGCCGATCCCGAGGTCGATCTCGTCTAGCTGCTGGTGCCCACCACCTTCATGCCGGGATGACCATCGCCGCCTGTGAAGCCGGAAAGCACGTGTCGGTCCAGAAACCCATGGCCCTGACCGTCTCCGAGGTCCAGGCCATGATCGGCGCCGCCAATAAAGCCTGTGTTCATTTGAGAGTGTATGAGAACTTCGTCTTCTATCCCCCCATCGTGCGGGCCAAAGAGATGATAGATGCCGGTGAAATCGGGGAGCCCCAGATGATCCGCGTCCACTACAACTCGGGAACGAGGGACTCGGGCTGGAACGTGCCCCTGAAGGCCTGGATCTGGCGCTTCGACGAGGAGTGTTGCGGCGGCGGTCCCATCATCTTCGACCACGGCTGCCATCTGTTTTCGCTAGCCCGCTTTCTCATGGGCGAGGTTGAAAAGGTCTCTGCCTGAATCGACCCCTCAAAGATCGTACCCACAAAGTACGTCGACGCACCGGCGACCATCATGATTCAATTCAAAGAACCCCGGCGCTATGGGGTGATGGACTTCTCCCACACGCCCAATATGCGGATCGATTCGAGCTATTACAGCGACGATAACCGGGTGGAGATCATCGGCGATCGAGGCATCCTCATGATAAATCGCTGCTCCGCCCGGACGGTCGATTTGCCCGAGCTAATGCTCTTCCGTGACGGTCTGACCACACCCATCCCTATCGAAAGGGTGGACTGGGGTGACAGCTTTCTCGATTGCACCAGGCACCTGATCGACGTCTTACTATCGGGGGGAGAACCGATCCTCGACGGCGAGACGGGAAAGGCCGTCCGGCAGTTCACTCTGGCAGCCCATATCTCGGCTCGGGAAGGTCGCGAGGTCAGACCAGACGAAGTTCAATAAGCCCCGGCAGGAGTCGAGCGTCTCGCCCAGTGGAAGCATCTCATTTTTTATATGGGCGCGAGAGTGCTGGAAGTGTTGGGATAAGGAGAAGACGCGGTGCGGCCACCTGGCGGATCATCAGACCTGGGAGTGGCCATCGTCCAACAAGTTGATCCTGCCAGGCCGCCTGGCGGATCGTCAGACCTGGGAGTGGCTATCGCTCATCAAGTCGATCCGTCCCTACCGCCTGGCAGAGCGTAAGGCCTGTGACCGGCCATCGCCCAACAGCTGGTTCGGGCGCATGGCGGCCCATTCCCTCCCGCTCAATGTACGGGCGAAGCTGGTCGAGGGGGCTCGGCGTACATCGCCCCCCTCCCCGTCCTCAGCTCAACCGCGGTCGGGCCAGTCCTTGTGCCTGCCCGCCATCACCAGTTGCTCCGAGCCTGCAAGGAATCCCTCTCAAATTGCTCAAGAATCATCTCCGCCCGCAAAAACCGCCAAGTGTCTATGACACACGGACTCTTCCCTCCACTCACCGCCTGTACGGGCGAGGCTGGCCGAGGGGACTCGGCGCGCCTCGCCCCCGTCCCCGTCCTCAGCTCAACCGCGGTCGGGCCAGTCCTTGTGCCTGCCCGCTATCATCAGATGTCATTCCGAGCCCGCGAGGAATCCCTGAAACCTCCCATTTGATAGGATCGCGCGCTAGTAGATGTTGATTGGGATTCTTCACTGCGTTCAGAATGACAATAACCCCGATGTCATCCCAGATCCAAGCAGCGATGCTCGGAGTGGTCTCTATGAGAAACCCCTGCGGCCGTCCAATCGCTAGCCTTGCTGTATCGGGTAGACCGGACATCCCTGTTCGGTAATACCAACCTATGGTTGGTCCGAGCTAGGAAGCTCGTTCTGCAACTCCTATCGGGGCAGCGCCTTGTGCCTGCCCTTTGCCCCTTCCCGTTTCCTTTTCCCATTCCCCATGCCCCATTCCCCCTTCGGTTGCTGGCGATTTGATACCCGGCTTACTATAATCGACCTCGATAGTCCTTACTTCGGATTGGGGGTAGTCGTAGACTGACGGCCGGTGAAAAGGACGGAACGCATATTGATTTTGAGGCGATCTTAGTCTTGGGATTCATGGCACGTGGCTGGCTGAGAGGACTCAGCTTGGCCATTGCGTTTTGGCGAGAACAATCCGATGCTAGATAGATTGGCAGTGAAGATTGTGTATCTGCTTGAGTGTGCTGCCCAGTCCAGTGCAGTTCAGTGAATAAGGAGTTTGACAACAGGTAATTGATTATGCTCGATCAGAAAGTTCTTCTTCTCAATGCCTCCAATATGGACGCATTCCCTGTGTATCCTTATGCTTTCATCCAGGTTCCAGCAGTTGCGAGGCGGGCAGGTGTCGCGGTAATCTGCAAGGATATGCTAGGTGTTCCTCAGGAGAAGTGGGAGCAGACTATCCAGGCCATGATCGAGCGAGATAATCCAATCATGATCCTCATAACCTTGCGGAATACGGATTCACTCACCTCACAGGATTATGAAGTGGGTGGATCTACGGAAGGAGATAGGAAAGCCTACTTCCCTATCGAGCGTACCAAGGAGTTGATCGCTGCCATCCGAGTAGTATCAAATCTGAAGATCGCTGTCGGAGGATTCGGCTTCTCTCTGCTACCAGAGGAGATCATGCGTTACCTACGCCCCGACTTTGGGGTGTTTGGGGGAGCCGATGCATTCTTCGCACATTTCGAGGACATCCAGGCTGGGAATCTCGGGGAGGTGGCGAACCTGTTGTTCTTTCAGGAAGACAAACTTCTTTCGAATCCACGCGTATTCTTTCCGCCGCTCGCTGAAACCGAATACACACCACAGGCTATCGAGGAGATGATGGGGTTCTATGACTTATTCCCATCGCCCGGTTTCCTCGGCGCTCCTGTCGAAATCATGCGTGGATGTATTCACTCCTGTGTCTTCTGCTCAGAGCCGCATGTTGGCGGTAGGCAGGTGAGATATCGCGACCTGTCCGCGGTGATGGGAGACATCGAAATTCTAGCGGACTACGGTATCACCAAGATCTATATAATTTCGTCAGAGTTAAACCCGAAGAGTAACGAGTTTGTTCTTGCGCTGGCTGATAAGATCCGGTTATTCAACGAGCGACAGACAGAGGATCGAAAGGTAAACTGGTTCGGTGCAAATTACCTTCTGAAATTCAGTCTGGAGGAGTACGAGCGACTGTATGAGTCCGGGTTTACCGGGGGCTGGTTTGACATCACGGCGCTCGATGATGAGAATGCCGGCGCCATGCGGACTCCTTACCGGAATGCAAGCCTGTTGACTCATCTGAAAACTTACGTGCAGTTTGAGCGCACACGGCTTGACCAGCTGCAGGCGCGAGAGGAATCGCAACCGGAGGTGATAGACAGCCAGGATGTGGCCAGTAGGAAAAATAGCCCTATCAAGTGGTCCCTATTCCTCGGCAACCCTGCAACCACCTCGGAGACGATTCGTAACACTATTCGAACCGCCAACCAAGAGGGACTATCTAAGCTTTTCTCCAGTTGCGGTATCAATACACATATCCGGGTGTTCGATTACGAAGATCCAGACGAGGCCACTATGGCCGTTACCACCTCCGTCACCCCCAATCTGGCGCGTACCGGTTACCAGCAAATCCTACCCTCCTTCGCCTACCCGCCCGGTCTCCTTCGGGAATTCGGTTCGGAAGATGAAATCGAGCGGATGTTCGACCACATCGCTAAGACGTATCTGTCCAAGAAGTACGAGGAATCGAGGGACTGGCACAGCTTTGTCAAGCGCAAAGCTACCCCTGAGTCGATCGCAAGCTGGATTGCGGAGTTGTCAGGAACGAGAGGCGTTCACCTACCAGCTGACATCAGCCTGACCACCAAAGGTAAAACATCTGAGGCGCTCCAGTCGCTATTCTCGGAAGAACCACAGCTTGAAGAGAGATACACTTATGAGAAGTTGGCGAAACAGTTTGTGGATTCACTCCTGTCAGCGTGCCTGGAAGAGTTCTCCGATCTTTATGGGTCGTTAGGTTTACCAACCACGATGGATAAGCTAGAGCGAATGACACCGTACGATCTGGCAGTCGCGCTCTTCAACAGGTGGTCCTCAGAGAAGGAACTCGTCGACGACCTGACTGAGCAGACCAGGTCCGTTCTGAACGAGTCGATGCAATACTTAAATGGTTTCTGTGTTCAGGCGATGTTGTACAGGTTTAATGTCCAAATCAAGCCGAAGTACAGAGGGCTGTTTGTATCGTATGGCTTGACAGTTTCGGAGCAGGATTAGCCGTCGTCTTGGTCCGCGAGGAACCACAAATTAGGC
>JBARZW010000139.1:0-4683 GCA_049650305.1 Promineifilaceae bacterium (SeqCode) | reverse complement strand
GCCAGCCTGATCTCGCTTACCGTTCTAGGCAACTGCGAGGTGTTGGCGATGTTGTGCCTGCTGCAAGCGGCATCGCCGGGCACACCTGTCATTTATGCCCCAGCCCTGGCGCTCATCGATCCACGCTCGGGACGATATAACGGAGGAGCTATTGAGTCGGCCCTTACGGGCGCGGCCGCCACCGAGATGGCTCGCTATTATGGGTTGCCGGTGGAAGCATCGGGCTTGGGAACAAGCCACCATATTCCCAGCATTCAGGCGGGCTATGAACGGGGTATGGGCGGCTTTCTTCCAGCGCTCTCTTGGCCAGATATTTTGGTGGGACCAGGTCTATTGGGCGGCTCGATGATCCTCAGCCAAGAGCAGCTACTCATCGACGTCGAGATGTTCCGAATGTACAAGCAAGCCCATCGGGGCATCGTAACTACTGATGATAAATGGTTAACCGATGTGATTGAACAAGTTGGGCCAGGCGGAAATTTCCTGGGCCAACGCACAACTAGAGCGGGCATACGAGATGGCGAATGGTACATCAGTAAATTGGGCGTTCATGAGGCCTTCGAGACCTGGGAATCGGCCGGAAGACCACCTCTCCGCCAGGAGATCAACGAGCAACTAGACGAAATCCTAGCCACACACCGGCCATTGCCTCTGGGTGAAGACGTTGAGCGAGAGTTGGTTCGTATCCAAGAGAGTGCTCGCGAATTGTAAAGATTTGAGATAGGACTCTGTGACATGGGGATCAACCGGCATCTCCATCAGTACGAAATGATTATCAACTGACAGATATAGGGAGAAAAACATGAAGATCTTGGCATTGGGTGGTGCTGGCGCCGTATGCCGGCATTCGACCCGCGACCTGGTGGAATACTCTGATTTTAGTGAGATCGTCATCGGAGAATACAACGTAGCGGCGGCCGAGAAACTGGCGGCCGATATCGGCGATCCGCGTCTGAAGGTCCTGGAAATAAACGCCGAGAATTACGACGAATTGGTCGAGGCCTTCAGAGGGTTCGATGTCATTCTCAACGGCCTGCCCTGGAAATATGATTTGGCGGTGACGAAGGCCTGTGTCGAGGTTGGCGTCAATGGTCTGGATGTTTCTACCGTAGAAGATCAATGGAGCTACGACGCGACCGCCAAAGAGAAGGGGATCGTCTTCATTCCAGGCGTGGGAGCAACCCCGGGAATCACCAACGCCATGGCCCGCCGGGCGGCCGATCAACTGGACGAGGTCGAAGACATTGACATCAGTTTCGCAGCTTTTCGCTGTCCGGCCCCGGCTCCCGGTTTGCTCATCACATTCCTGTGGGAATTCCATCCCAAGACCGAGTCGCGCCTCTATTACAAAGATGGCGAGTACCATTGGGTAGGCCCTTTCGCAGGGCTCAAAACGATGAACTTCCCCGGTCAAATTGGCGAGCAGGAAATCTGCTATATCCCGCATCCGGAAACGCGCACCATGCCTAAAAGCCTGGGCGCCAAATCCGTCTCGGTACGCGGCTGTTTCCCGCCCCACGCCATGCGGTTGGCTAAGGCGATGCTTGAGTCGGGCTTGTATAGCGAAGAGAAAATCAACGTCAAGGGCATCGAGACAACGGCTTTTGAAATGATGCACGAAATCTTGCTGGAACTGCCGGAGAGCAAAGAGACACCCTTATGGGCTTATGGCCTGGTAGTCGAAGTGTATGGCAAGAAAGACGGTCGGGGTCGCAAATACACCTACTGGAATCGACACCCTGGTATGAAGGAATGGGGAGGAAAAGCTGCCTATTACAAGAATATCGCCATTCCGCTGAGCATCGGAGCCCAGATGATCGCCCGAGGTGATATCACCGCCAAAGGAATCGTCCCCCCGGAAACGGCCATTCCACCCAACCTTTTTTTCGACGAGCTGCGAAAGCGAGGCATCGACATCCACGAACGTGTGGAGGGGTAACAAGTCCGAGAGTCACATCAAGGGAGAGCAGGGTGCAAGAATCTAAGCCGAACCTCGTTCTTAAGAATGGATCAGTCTATTCAGTCGATCCGGATCGCAATTGGGCTCAGGCGATCGCCATTGCCGATGGAAAAATCATTTTCGTTGGGACCAACGATGGTCTTGAGCACTACATCTCGTCTGACACGATCGTTATTGACTTGGACGGAAAAATGGTCCTGCCCGGATTCGTCGATGCCCACGCCCACCCATCTCAGGCGATGGATTATGTGGGAAACATCAATCTATACTTGTTGCGCTCCATCGAAGAATACAAACAGGCGATAGCAGACTATGCTGAGAGCCATGTTGGGGCAGAGGTGCTTCGCGGGAGTGGCTGGGATAACCGATACTTTTCGAGTCATGGTCCGGATAAAGATATCCTTGACGCGCTCGTGCCCGACAGGCCAATCTCCCTCGTATCATATGATGGCCATTCAGTGTGGGTGAACTCAGTAGCCCTTCTTAGGGCACAGATAACCCGAGATACGCCAGATCCAGAAGGTGGCCTCATTGAACGGGATCCAGAGACCGGCGAGCCGAACGGTACTCTCAGAGAGACGGCCATGCAATATGTGGAGAACGTGCTCCCGGATTACACGATCGCGGAACGTAAAAATGCCCTGCTCGCCTACCAGGATATGGCCGTTCGGGCCGGCGTCACGTTGTGTCATGACGCCATGTTGGAGGCTCAAGCCATCGCTGCCTTCAAAGAGCTTGAGGCTGAAGGATCCCTCAAGATGCGCTTTCGTGGCGCCCCGTTGATGGAACCGGATCAGGGAACTGAAGAGCAAATTGAGCTTATGCTCAGGGAACGTTCAGGGAATACGAGCCCGTATTTCCAGGTTAAGGCCGCTAAAATATTCGTCGATGGTGTTATCGAGGGCGGCACGGCCTATCTACTTGAACCTTATGAGCATAGGCCCGACTTTTGCGGAGAACCAATCTGGGGGCCCGAGATTTTGAACCAAATGTCGGCCGCCTTAGATAGAGAGAAGATCCAGATACACGTGCACGTGATCGGCGACGCGGCGACACAAATCACCCTCGATGCGCTCGAATATGCTCAAGAGAAAAATGGGAAGCGTGATTCGCGTCACTTGATCACCCATCTACAGCTCGTGACGCCAGGAGATATCCCCCGCTTTCGTGAACTCGGGGTGATCGGCGTTCCGCAACCGTTCTGGTTCAAGGTGGATGATTATTATTGGAATCTGGCAGTACCGTATCTTGGAAAAGACAGAGCCGACATCCAATACCCAATGCGGAGTTTTATTGATGCCGGCGTCGTCATGGCTTCGGCGAGCGATTTTCCCGTAACGATCCCTTTCGATCCGTTGATAGGTATCCAGACTGGGATCACTCGATCGGCGATCGGTGTATCGCCCGAGGAAATACTCTGGCCTGAGGAAAGGGTCACTCTTGAAGACATGATAACGAGCTACACGTTCAATGGCGCGTACGCCAATTACCTTGAAAACGAACTCGGCTCTCTGGAGGTTGGAAAGCGAGCAGATATCATCGTCCTGGAGAAGAATTTATTTGAAATTCCATCCACTGAGATCGCTCAAACGAAAGTGCACTTAACTCTGGTTGACGGCGAAGTGGTTTTCAGAGATGCAGATTTCGGCCAATTAGTTGATGAGGGAGGATGATTTACCTTGGATGGCAACGATCATCTGCTAGCGCAACATCTATCCTCGCTCACAACGATAATATCAGCCTGATATGGAGAGCGACATGACCAGTGACCGGTTAGAATCAAATACCACCAATGGTACGTTTCCTTCGCGCGCGCAGGTCGTGATTATTGGCGGAGGCATCATTGGATGCAGCGTTGCCTATCATCTAACTAAACTTGGATGGCGCGATGTCGTCCTACTGGAAGCGACGCAGTTGACGGCCGGAACCACCTGGCACGCGGCGGGAATCGTCGTCAGCGGGTTCTCGAATGAGACTGACATCAACATCGCCAAATACACCCGCGACCTCTACGAAAAGCTGGGTGAAGAAACCGGGCAGGACACCGGTTTCAAAGCGACCGGATACCTCCAAATCGCCAGTAGTCCCGAGCGCGTTCACAGCCTGCGTCGAAGGGTCGATTTCTCGCGCGCATATGGCGTTATTACAGAGGAGATCTCCCCCACAGAGGTAAAGAATATGTGGCCTCTGTTCTATACCGACGATGTTATCGCCGGGTTCTACACCGCCGATGACGGCCGCACCAATCCGGTCGACACGACGATGTCGCTGGCGATTGGAGCCAGGATGGGAGGAGCGCGCATCCTGGAAGAGACCAGGGTCGCCGGGATCACCCAAAATAGGGGGAGGGTTACCGGCGTTGTTACCGATAGGGGAGAGATCGAAGCCGAATACGTGGTCAACTGCGGAGGTATGTGGGGCCGGGAACTGGGAAAGATGGCCGGTGTTAATGTGCCGCTACATGCCGCAGAACATTACTACCTGATCACAGAACCAATCGAAGGTATGGGCCGGGATCTACCCGTTGTCGAAGACCCTGATCTTTTTGCCTACTATCTCGACGAGATGGGCGGGCTCTTGCTGGGTTTGTTTGAGCCGGTGGCTGCTCCATGGGGAATGGCTAAGCCTGGCGGCCTGGGGGGCATTCCTGAGGGGTTCAGCTTCGGCGAGATTTCGCCCGATTGGGATCGCATGATGCCCCACCTCGAAAATGCCATGAAACG
>JBARZW010000138.1:0-7034 GCA_049650305.1 Promineifilaceae bacterium (SeqCode) | reverse complement strand
AGTGGTATGGTCTCGAACATCCAGCCCCATGGCTGCTGGCTGAAGCGGTTTACGGATTAACTGAGTTTTCTCGGGAAAAGCTGCCTGCAGCCCGTCTCGTAGCCAATCCCGGCTGTTATCCAACCAGTATTTTGCTGGCACTGCAACCGGTGCTGGCGGCTGGTGCGGTGGATGCCGGAACTATCATCGTCGACTCTAAATCTGGTGTATCTGGCGCCGGGCGATCACCAAAACAACATACTCATTTTGTCGAAGTAGCCGACAATTTATCCCCTTATAACATCGGTCAGAGCCACCGCCATTTGCCAGAGATAGAGCAAGGACTCACATTCTGGGGGAGCAATCAACTATCAGTAATCTTCTCACCCCACCTGCTGCCCGTGCCTCGCGGCCTTCTATCAACAATCTACGTTCCTTTAGCAGAAGGTTGGTCGGAAGATGCCCTGCGATCCAGATATGACGAAAGCTATCGATCAGAGCAGTTTGTGCATGTGTTGGATCCAGGTTCCTTGGCTACATTAGCCCATGTCAATTTCAGTAATAATTGTTATATCGGCCTGACTGTGGTGGAGCGAATCCTAATCTTAACGTCAGCTATTGATAATCTGGTTAAGGGGGCGGCCGGCCAGGCAGTCCAGAACATGAACGTAATGTTCGGCCGCCCGGAATCGATCGGATTAATCCCGTGATCTGGAGGAAATGGTATGCAGGTTATTAAAGTAGGCGGCAACGAATTAGGGGATCGGGATTTTTTGAATGAGCTGGCGGCTTCTGTCTCGGCTATGGAAGGACCAGTAATCATTGTCCACGGGGGTGGTGAGGCCGTGACTGCTATGCAAAGGAAGTTGGGCCAAGAGCCAACCAAAGTAGACGGCTTACGGGTTACGGATGCTGAAACCCTGGAGATCAGCCAGATGGTCCTTTCGGGATATGCTAATAAAGCTATTGTTGCCGCCCTGGTCTCAGCGGGGATAGATGCTGTGGGAATTAGCGGGGTTGATGGGGGCCTTTTGCGCTGTGTAAAAAAACAGCACCCAACTAGAGACCTGGGATATGTCGGCCAAATCGTCGCTGTACGTTCACGCTTCTTACATGGGCTACTGGACCAGGGATTGCTCCCGGTGATTTCGCCCATATCCCTGGGATCTGAAGGGCAGATTTACAACGTCAACGCTGACGAAGCGGCCGCTGCAATTGCCACCTCAATGCAAGTCAAGATGCTGAACTTTATCTCCAATGTACCGGCCGTTTTAGACCACGAGAACAAGCCCATACCAGCGCTCACGCCGGAGTTAACTGAGAAACTGATCCGCAGCGGCATCATCTATGGTGGTATGGTGCCAAAGGTTCGGGCGGCGCTGGATGTGGTCGACCAGGGCGTGCCCAAAGCTCGCATTGTCAGCTTGAGCGGTCTGGCCAATGGAGCGGGAACAACCATAAGCTTAAGCACTTAATTGGCATTTTCTTGAAGGGAAAACAATGAAGAAGGAATCTCTCGAAAGCAAACAAACGGGTAATAAAGACCGGTAAATTCTAGAGGAGAGAATAAGATATGAACCGAAACCGGGTGATACAGGGCGAATCAGAATTCATAGTGCCGACATACGCCAGGCCAGAAGTTGTTTTCAGCCACGGCTCGGGTTCATACCTCTATGATAGTGAAAACAAGAAATATCTTGATTTCATGTCTGGAATAGCCGTAACCGCTCTTGGCCACTCCGATCCGGAATGGGTGCAGGCTGTTAGTGAACAAGCTGGTCGTCTTGTTCATGTCAGCAATCTCTATCACACAGCACCACATGTTGAACTAGCCCAGAAGTTAGTAGCCCACTCCTTTGCCGAAAGAGTTTTCTATTGCAACAGCGGCAGCGAGGCCAATGAAGGGGCGCTAAAATTCGCCAGGAAATATTCTCGAACCGGCACCGGCAACCAGAGGTTGGGTAAGAGAAAAATAGTGGCCTTTAATGGCAGCTTTCACGGCCGGACCATGGGCGCTCTGGCAGCAACCTACAAAGCCCAGTATCGAGAACCATTTTCTCCCCTTGTTCCTGGCGTCTCTTTTGCTCCTTTCAATGATCTCGAAGGGACGAAAAAGCTGATCAACGATGACACTTGCGCTGTGATTGTTGAACCCATTCAAGGAGAGGGTGGGGTGAATCTGGCTAAAAGGAGCTTTCTTCAAGGTCTGCGAAATCTCTGTGATGAGGTTGAAGCTCTTTTAATATTTGACGAAGTCCAGTGTGGTCTTGGCCGAAGCGGTACTCTTTGGGCGTACGAAGCATATGGGGTCACACCAGATATCATGACCCTGGCTAAACCGTTGGCCGGAGGTCTGCCCATCGGGGCCATCCTGGTGACCGAAGCCGTTGCCCAGGTGATAGAGGTTGGCGACCATGGCAGCACCTTCGCAGCAGGGCCACTGGTCTGTCGGGCTGCCCAGGTGGTCTTTGACCGCGTAAACCGACCAGAGTTTTTGAAGCAGGTCCGGGAGAATGGGGCAACGCTCATGGGCCTTCTCAAAGAACTTCCTGGCGATCAAATTGTAGAGATCCGAGGGGTGGGGCTATTGGTGGGCGTGGAATTCAACCGGCCTGTGGCTCCCATAGTTTCGGCCGCTCGCGAGAACGGCTTGCTAGTTATCAGCGCGGGAGAGTTTGTTCTGCGCCTGTGCCCACCGCTAATTATCACCGATGACCAGATAAGAACAGCGGTGGTGACATTAGGTAATGTTATTTAGATATTTTGTTATTGATGGAACGAAAATGATAAACAGCGAAAAAGCCCAGCATCGCTGGGCCGTTATCGGGCTGTCAGGTTGTTCTCAGTTCCTGTACATCGCAAAGACCGAGGTTATAAAATGGCAGAGAAACCATCAGTTAAAAAAGTCGTTCTAGCTTATTCCGGAGGGCTCGACACCTCAGTCATCGTACCCTGGCTGCGGGAGAATTATGGCTGCGAGGTGATTTGCTTCTGTGCCGACATAGGCCAGGGCGAAAGTGAGCTCGAGGGCCTTGAGGAGAAAGCCATAGCCAGCGGTGCTTCCAAGGTGTTTGTTGAAGATCTTCGCCATGAGTTCGCCAAGGATTTCCTTTTTCCGATGCTGCAATCCGGGGCTGTTTATGAACGACAGTATTTACTGGGGACATCGGTTGCCCGGCCGATCATAGCCAAGTGGCAAGTGGCCGTGGCCGAAGCCGAAGGGGCGGATGCAGTAGCACATGGCTGCACCGGCAAAGGCAATGATCAGGTACGATTTGAATTAACGTACAAGGCCCTGAATCCCACTTTAAAGGTGATAGCACCCTGGCGCGAATGGGAGATACGATCCAGGGAAGACGCGTTATCATATGCTCGAAAACACAATGTGCCCGTGGCCCAGACGGAGAAATCGATATACAGCCGGGACCACAATCTATGGCACATCTCCCACGAAGGTGGTGGACTGGAAGATCCAGCCGCAGAGCCTGAAGAGAACATGTACCAGTGGACAACTGCTCCGGAGAATGGGCCCGATGAACCGGAAGTGATCCAGGTAGAGTTTGAAAAAGGCGTGCCCACAGCCATTAACGATGTCCAGATGGCGCCGGCGGTGCTCATCGATGCTTTAAATAAATTAGGCGCCAAGCATGGCATCGGCCGGGTCGATCTAGTGGAAAATCGCCTGGTGGGTATGAAATCACGGGGCGTATATGAGACGCCTGGAGGTACGATCCTATACACAGCCCACCGGGAGCTTGAATCCCTTTGTCTTGATAGGGACACGGCCCATTACAAGCAGCAAATCGCTGTCCGCTATGCTGAGCTGGTATACTTCGGAAAGTGGTACCATACCCTTAGGGAAGGGCTACAAGCGTTTATTGACCAGACCCAGGAGACGGTAAGCGGGTGGGTAAAGCTGAAGTTATATAAGGGCAATCTCATTATCCTCGGCCGATACAGCCCCCACAGTCTGTACCGGGAGGATTTTGCCACTTTTGGCCAGGATGATGTCTATAACCAAGAGGACGCGGCTGGGTTCATCAACCTCTTTGGGCTACAGATGAAGGTAAAAGCCATGATGGAAGTGAGCGATGGAGGCAAATCCCGATATGCCGCACCTGATTATTCTAAGTTTAAGCGGGATTAAGGGACCAGATTTGCACTAGATTGAGGTAAACACAATGATGGGGTACCCGTTAATCGTTTCGGGCAATAAGGAAGATCAACGGACATTGTTCCATGAGTAAAAAGAACAATAAACCAAAAGAATCAAAGTTAGTTCTTTTAGCAGGAGGATCAGCAACGAGCCCTCAGGGATTCAGGGCTGCAGCCGTAGCCTGCGGCTTGAAGAAATCGGGAAAGCCGGACCTAGCCTTGTTGGTTTCTGAATCCGATTGTACGGCTGCCGGTGTCTTTACCAGAAACCAGGTGGTCGCCGCTCCGGTTTTATTGGATCAGAAGACGTTAAAGACTAACAATAAGAGAATACGGGTTGTGGCGACCAACGCTGGCAATGCCAATGCCTGTACCGGTGAGCCGGGCATGACCGCAGCAAAAGAGATGCAGCGGGCCGCGGCAGAGTTATTTGGTTTCCATGCGAATCAGGTCCTGATCCTGTCGACTGGGATAATTGGTGTTCCTCTGCCGATAAAAAAAGTGAAGGCAGGATTAAGATTCGCTGCGGACGAGTTGAGTAAAGAGAATGGCGAAGCTGCGGCTAGAGCGATTATGACCACCGATACCAGGCCAAAACACCTGGCTGTTCACTTCGATACCGCGTCCGGTCCAATTACCATCGGTGGCATGGCTAAGGGATCGGGTATGATCCATCCTGATATGGCCACCATGCTTGCAGTGATTACCACCGACGCCACTGTACCTTCGGAAAAACTGCCAGATATGGTTCGGGAGGCTGTCAATCACAGTTTTAATCGCATCAGCGTTGACGGAGATACCAGCACCAATGATACTGTATTGGTCCTAGCCAATGGAGCCAGCGGCATCACCCTTGAAAGCCAAGCTTCCTGGTCTCTTTTTGTTCAAGGTGTGAAACTGGTGTGTACCGAATTGGCTAAGATGATCGTTCGGGACGGAGAGGGGGCAAGCAAATTTGTGGAGATCAGGGTTTCAGGGTTAGAAAGTGAAGAGGATGCCCAGGCAGTTGCTCGGACGATAGCCACTTCTCCCCTGGTTAAGACTGCGCTGGCAGGCGGCGATCCAAATTGGGGCCGGATCCTGGCCGCAGCCGGGCGAGCAGGTGTTTCCTTTGATCAAAGGTCGGTCAAATTATGGATCAGGAATTTTGATAAACCAAGATTGCAACTGGTTCACCAGGGGATACCAACCGAATTCGCAGAGATTGAGGCATTAGCCATATTTAATGAGCCGGAAATACATATTCACCTGGACCTGGGCAAGGGACCGGCGGAAGTGACCGTGTGGACTTGTGATCTAACCCATGACTATGTGACAATAAACGCCGATTACCGAACCTGAAGGATGAACCATGAAACTCTGGGGCGGCCGCTTCAAGAAAGATAGTGATAAATTAGCCCAAGAATTTAATGCCAGTTTCCCCTTTGACATCAGGCTTCACGATGAGGACATCACAGCCAGTATTGTCTGGGCCAGGGGTTTGGTAGGAGCCGGAGTGCTAAAGCCGCAGGAAGAGGAAGAGATCGCCGCGGGCCTGGAGGCAGTCCGGTATGAATTTCAGCAGGGGATCTTCGAGTCACAACCAGACGACGAGGATATCCACACAGCCGTCGAACGCCGCCTGGTCGAGATCGTCGGTCCGGTGGGGGGTAAATTGCATACCGGCCGCTCACGTAACGATCAAGTAGTTACTGATTTTCGCCTGTGGACGATGCGGGCGATTGACTACCTAATAGAACAAGTGGTTGAGCTGCAAAAGGCAATACTCAATAATTCCAAGGAAAACCTGGACCACCCCATGCCGGGTTACACCCACTTGCAACACGCCCAGCCTGTGACCTGGGGGCATTGGCTTATGTCCCATTTCTGGCCCCTGGTTCGCGATGTTGAACGTCTAAAACGGGTCCGTTCTGGCGCGTCTGTTTTACCCTTGGGTTCGGCCGCTCTAGCCGGCACAGGATTTAAGATCGACCGGCAGGCCTTGGCTGCGGAATTGGGTTTTGAGGCCCTTAGCCAAAACAGCCTGGACGCTGTGTCGGACCGGGATTTCGTCGCCGATTTTCTGTACGCAGTGATGATGATTAACCTCCACCTAAGCCGGTTGGCGGAGCAGTTGATCATATTTAACAGCGCCGAATTCGGCTTTGTGACTCTGGACGATGCCTACAGCAGTGGTTCCAGCCTGATGCCCCAAAAGAAAAATCCAGATGCCCTGGAACTGACCCGGGGAAAATCAGGTCGCCTGATAGGTAATCTGACTGGACTGCTAGTTACTTTGAAAGGGCTTCCATCGGCCTATGACAAGGATCTGCAAGAGGACAAAGAACCGGCATTTGATGGCTTTGATACATTAGCCTTGGCGCTGCCGGTTATGGCGGGAGTGATAGCAACACTCAGCTTGAATCCGGGGAGGATGGCGGCCCAATTAGAGACTGGTCTATTTGCAACAGATCTGGCCGACTATCTTGTCGGAAAGGGCGTCCCTTTTCGCCAGGCCCATGAGTTTACCGGCCAGGCAGTTCAGCTTTCTGAAGATAAGGGAATTGGGCTGACAAAGTTGCAATTGAGTGAACTGCAAAACATCAGCCCTGAATTTGGTGAAGATGTGGTCAAAGTTTTTGACATTGAGCGATCTTTGGCCGCCCGTTCAATTATTGGGGGAACCGGCCCGGAAGCGCTGCTAGCACAATTGAGGGCAGCTCAGGCCGTGGTTGAAGGTTGAAGATGTTGAAAATAACGCTGCGACCGCCGTTATAGAATCGAGCCGGTCGTGTTGACTCGCAATCTCCCGTACCGTATACTGCTCACAGTTGCTTGAAAACGTTGCTTGATTATTAATGGGATGGTTTTGGCGTTTTCCAGATCGACTGCCGTAGTTAAGGTTGCGGGCTTATAGTCCG
>JBARZW010000137.1:0-1680 GCA_049650305.1 Promineifilaceae bacterium (SeqCode) | reverse complement strand
ACTACCGTCACCTTCGCCCTCTGTACCTTGGGTGAAGATCCGGAGTCTAGCGGCGCTGACGCCGCCATGTGTACCGTTTCCGTTTCAGGTAATGTGGTTACGGTCGACATCTGGCAAGATGACATGGTGACAGCCTCAACCGAGGCTGACGTCATTGTTCATTGGCTCGTCGTTGGCACTCCGTAGCTCTTGTGAAATAAAAGTGTCTTCTGTCCTGAGAGCTCCGTCACTGACCCACACCGGGGCTCCCATGTCGCCCTCCTTGGGCGTATCCTCCTCTGTGCGCCGGTCGGCACCCTCCTCCGGCCGGCGCTCTTTGTTTCGCCAGGACGGCCGAACTATAAGTAAGACCATCCGCCGGCGAGCTGCGCACTATAAGTAATACTTATCATTGGCCAACTGAGGTTGAACTATGAATGAATCTGATCTCGTCAAACAAGCGGCCGTTGAGCTGGGCGTCGATAAGCCCATCATGAGTTATAAGGTGGTCGGCGACCGGATCGAGCTGCATCTGCTCGGTGGTTCGACGGCCGTCTGGACCGCTCGCCCGGTCCCTAAGGCCGTCACCGGCCCCGTTCCCGACCTCGCTGGCCCATTCGACCGGCGTCGCACTCGACTAGCGCATCTCAGCACCAAAGAGCTGCGGAGCCGGGCCAGTGAACGTCGTCTCCGCGGCCGTTCGAAGATGAGCCGGTCCCAGCTGATCGAAGCCCTGGAGGCAACCAGCGACTAGCAACCAGTAACAAGGAGATTCCCATGCTTGATCCACGCATCATACCGGCCGAAAAATATTCCGCCGTCACCCCGCATGACACGAACGACCTGGCCACGCCCACGCGAGGCCTCTATGTCGGCGTCGCCGGCGATGTGAAGGTTGATTCGCTGGATGGAAATGCTGTCACGTATACCGAGCTCATGGCCGGCGTGATCCACGCCATCAGCTGCACCCGAGTCTACAGCACCGGCACCGCCGCAACTAACATCGTCGCCATCTATTAGCGGCCGTCTTGTCCATGTTTTGTACACAACCGGCGCGAGATCCGGGCCGTAGTTTATCGATGTTTTGTACCATTCTGTTGACGGTAAATCGTCAACAACTGGCCAGTGAAAGGCGACCAATCTTATGGGTATGATCGGTATTTCAATCGGTTTTAGCAAAGCCGGGGGCGGTTCGCCCTATCTATTTCAGGAAGAATTCTCGGGTGGCAGCCAGCGTTTGATGGCTTGGGGCAACGATACAGGCTGGAATGCAGGACTCGACCCCGTCAGCCGGCGGATCTATCGCTTCGCGATGGATATTAGCAGCGTCACTGTCAATGATACCCAGTGGATGAACGTCGACACCGGTAATGTCGGCTTTTTCCATCCTCCTTTAACCGATCTCCGTAATAGCAGTACTGTGGTCTACCATCCTGGTAAATTGCTGTTTTACATCTATGGCGGCCGGAACGGGGCTACCAAGTACAACGACATCTACTCTTTCAACCCGGCGACCCTGGTTTTCACGAAGCTGACTGAAACGCTGCCAACTGCGGTGGCGGGAGCCACCGCTTGTTATGATCCTACTTCGGGTAATGTTTTTATTTTCGGGGGCTGGATCACAGCAGAATCCTTGATCGACACGATAGCCGTCCATGATCCCACTGCTGGGACCTGCACGGATACCACGGCCGATCTGCC
>JBARZW010000136.1:0-58250 GCA_049650305.1 Promineifilaceae bacterium (SeqCode) | reverse complement strand
GGCCAAGGAGGAGCTGAGCGCCGACGTAGCCCGATGGGTTGCTTTAGGCGAGCGTTACCAATAGGCAGACTCTAGCGAACACTCGTCAGGAAGCATATGGGTTCGTTATCCCTGGCGTCTGAATTCTTTTTTTATGGGGAAAATCTTCGCGAGTTTATCTGTATGATAACAATGCCAATACCGGTTCGCTCCTCTTGTCCTCCCGTTATGCAGTTATTTGCCAATAAACAGAGAAGCACAGCCAACCTTTTTCATGATCCCCGGTCACTGCACGGGTTGGCCCGCCACCACGCCATGGAAAGGGCTCTACCCCAGAACTTCATTCCCGGCGTGGTGGGTATGATCAACCGGTTCGCGACCAGATGATGCCTGATTTCTGCGTTTACTGCGAAGTCGCACAACTCGTTGCGAATGACCTACGTTTGTCCGTTGGTGTTGGTAACGGCTTTAACGGCCATTGTCGTTATCTCTCGTACAATATCCATCGGGATGGGCAGGATGGTTGCATTCTGCTCACTCGCCATCTCCACCAGCGTTTGCAGGTAACGTGGCTCTGGCGCTGCTGCAGTCAATCTAACTCTGCTTGCCGCAATATGGTAACCGTGACTTGAAATCCCTAATAACATGACAATAGTTACTTGATCAGCAAGCATAAGCCGGTCACAATGTACTGCGCAGTGCCTGATCAGATCTTCCCGGCTAGATGGCGGTCTAAGCAGTGATGAATTCAAGACTCGGCTCAATTATCCAGTTCATTCGATCCAATCTCCGGGTCAAGATTTTCCTTGGTATTATGATGCCTCTCTTGCTGATATTGGGCGTATCAGCTGCACTCGACTATGGAAGACGAAGAGACGCACTGCTGGAAGAGCTGTCCAATTTATCAGCCTACACCGGACGAGTGGTCGAGACAGACCTGCGCCATCAGATGATCAATTCCGACTTCGAGGGCTTGCAGGAACTGCTGGACGCGGTTGGAGCTGATGAGGAACTACAGAGCGTCTACTTGTTAAACCCATCGGGTGAGGTGATATTCAGTCCATTTGAACGGCACATTGGGGTCATGCTGGACAATAATAGCCCGGAATGCCAACCTTGCCATAGACTGCCCGTCGAGCAACGTCCGGACAGCATAGTCGTGACAGCAGCGGACGGAAGACGAGTATTCCGCAGCATGCAGCCCATTGAAAACAGCCCGGAATGTGGCGAGTGTCACGATGCGGACAGCCCATTGATAGGAATATTATTGATAGATGTTGCCGTTGCCCCATTTTCAGAGACTGTCGCTAATTATTTGCAGTCGCAGTTGTTATGGTGGCTTGGATTTATCCTCATCGCCGTATTGGCGGTCAATTTTGTGGTCGGACGCGTTGTATTAACCCGATTAGGCGGCATGGTTTCGTCAATCGCCGGGATGGGTCACGGGGAAACGCGTTCGGATCTCGAAGAAGGTCCTCCGGATGAAATTGGACAGTTAGTAGGCGCGTTTAATGACATGTCACAGCGTGTTACCAACAGAGAAGTCCAAAATCGCCGTCTATCAGAACGCCTGCAGCGCGAGAGCGATCAGCGCAGTGAACTGCTCAAACTACTGATCACCGCCCAGGAAGATGAGCGAAAACGGGTGGCCCGAGATCTGCATGATGGACTTGGTCAGTCCTTAGGTGCACTTGCTCTGGATGCCGAAGTTCTTAAGTTAAAACTTGCGGTCGACGATGAGCCTACCTTAGAGCAGCTGGATCAGATTCAATCGCTGATCGCTGAAACTACCGACCAGATGTATAGTATCCTCCTCGCTTTACGACCTTCGGCGTTAGACGATCTTGGACTGCTACCCGCGTTACGGGATTACTGCGAGCGACTTCTTCAAGATAAAGACATCCAGTTTGAATTCGACGCCTCGGGATTCGAGAGTCGCGTGCCACCCGAGATTGAGACAGCATTGTTTAGAATTTTTCAGGAGGCTCTTAATAACTCTGTGCGACACGCAGAAGCAACTCACTTGCGACTCTCGTTGAGTTACCGGGACGATATCATAGAGGGACTGATTGAAGACGACGGACGCGGATTCGATCCAGATTCTATCCAAATTAACGACCGAAGTCCCCGCGGATTAGGCCTTTTAGGCATGCGAGAGCGAGCGATACAATGCGGTGGGCAGCTGCGACTACATAGTGCTCCTGGACAAGGCACACGAATACGTATTAGCATTCCGCTAAACGAGGTTTCCGATGTCTGAACGTATCCGCGTACTGATTGCCGATGACCACACCATCGTTCGCTCCGGTGTTCGCCTGTTGCTGGAAGCTGAACCGGACATAGAAGTTGTGGGTGAGGCTTTGGATGGCCAGCAGGCGGTTGCCCTGGCTGAAGAGTTACAACCTGACGTGATACTGATGGATATAGCGATGCCCGGGATGGACGGCCTCGAGGCCACTCGACAAATAATCGGTCATTGGCCGGATATTCGGGTGCTGGCGTTGACGATGCATCGGACGGATGATTATTTTTTTGAGATGCTAAAGGCCGGGGCCTCTGGCTATGTCCTAAAAGGCGCGCAGACAGATGAACTCATCAACGCCATCAGGGTTGTGACCCAGGGCGAAGTCTTCTTATATCCACCAGTAGCCCGAAAATTAGTGCAAGATTATCTCTCTCGCGTCGCTGGTGGTGACCAATCAAGTCCATCACTCAGCCCACGGGAGACCGAGATATTGCGACTTATGGCAGAGGGATATAGCAATAAAGAAATAGCTGAGAAGTTAGTCGTCAGTCCCAGTACCGTTCATTCTCACCGAAGTAACCTTATGAGCAAGCTTGGCCTGAACAGCAGACGCGAGCTAATCCAGTATGCCCGTGACCGTGGCATGCTTCGTGAGTTCTAGACAAACCCCAACAGACATCCCCTACACTTGCCCAGCCTATTGCGGCTGACGCCAATTACTAATGGAGAAATCGCCAACCCATTTGGCGTTTTATTGGTCATGTTTGGCGTTTTCCTCGATGCACAAACTCCTTCCGTTTCACTAACATTTAGGTTAGGAATATTAGACAAAGGTGGAACTAGATGTCAGATCGACGGGTCTTCATCATCTGGACCCATCCGCTCGGTCATGAAGCGGTACGTCTGATCCTGAACCACCCGGATGTTGAAATAGTGGGTGCGACAGGAAATCAGAGGAATGCGCTTGATGAAATTGCCCGCCTCCAGCCTGACACCGTTATCGTCGAAGAGCCAGGTGGCGGTGTTTTAGTTGAAGCGCTGGCAATAATAGAGGCCAGCCCATGGGTAAAGCGGGTCATTAGCTTCAATATGGACGACAACAAATTGAACGTATATCACCATGAGGAAAAGACAGTCGGCCAGGCCGAGGATCTTCTCCACCTTATTCAGAGTGATTGATCTTTAAGGAGGTCTTAAATGAAAAACCGCATACAACGAAGAATTCGATTTGCCATGATGTTGGTTCTCATATTGAGCAGCACACTTATCCTAGGTGCTTGCGCTGGAGAGGATGGACCTGCCGGCCCCGAAGGACCTCAGGGCCCGGCAGGTCCTCAAGGACCTCAGGGGCCAGAAGGAGCGGATGGTGCTGAAGGAACTGCGGGTCCAGAGGCGGCCCCTGGTGCAGGATTGACCGAAGAGCAAACGACCACCCTTGAACAAGCGGCCGGGCTAGGGGGACTGGTTTCCTGGCCACTGGAGGAGCAGAGTCGTGGATGCCCGGCTTGTCACGTGCTTGTTGATGAGGAGACAGGGGGCTATACGCTGCCTTTCGAGGCACATGAGCGCGCTGAGGTTAGAGGAGAAGAGCACCCGGAGATTGCTCCAGATGGAACGTCGCTTGCAGTGACAGAGGAAGTTAGGGTCACCACTTGCCTGCAATGCCATGCGTCCGGAACGGGGGATCGCGAGGGAATGGGCGTGATCGCACCTCTTGCTTTGCGCGACATCGTCCATCCGGCTCACATGACTAGCCAGTGGTTCAAACTCCACTATGGTGGCAATTGCTTCACGTGTCACAATGTCAACGGCAACGGTGAATTTGAGTTGCTGACCGAAATGGTTGACGTGAACGAAAAAGGTGTTCCAAATCCTGATAAGCTGCCCATTCCGGGCGCAATGATTTACAGCGCAGAAAGTGATAGTTCGTCGGACTCCGTCTCTTTCGGAGGTCTACTGTATGACAATTGGTGGAATGCTGCCGACGTAGACGAGCCGGAAGGTGATCAACCCCTCTGGGCAAGTCAGTCTACAAACACTCGCAGTGGCGTCGATACATGGCGCTGCAAAGAGTGCCATGGATGGGATTACATGGGTGCTGACGGCGCCTATGGATCTGGTTCCCATTTAACCGGCTTTTCCGGTGTGCAAGGCGCGCAAGGGTTATCAACCGATGATCTGGTAGCCTGGATCGTAGGAACAGCGAATGGCGATCACGATTTTTCGGCAATGGGCGAGGAAGCGATCGACGCCCTGGCAGTATTTCTGAGCGAAGGATTGGAAGACGTCAGCCAATATATTGACGCTGACAAGAACGCCGTCGGTGGCGACGCCGCCAGCGGTGAGACGCTCTACAATGACAAATGCTCGGCCTGTCATGGAGAGGACGGCCGTGATATTAACTTTGGCAGTGATGATGAGCCCGAATATGTTGCTTCGATCGCTTTGGATAATCCTTGGGAGTTCATCCACAAGGTGCGTTCCGGCCAACCCGGAACGAGAATGCCTTCAGGTATCGCTCTCGGATGGAGTATGCAGGATGTGGTTGACATCCTGACTTACGCCCAGAATTTACCCACTGAAGCACCTTAGTCTGCAAAAGAGAGGACTGCACCAACCATTATAGCGGGCCGGGGAGTGGATCACCGGCCCGCTTCTTGATTAAGAACGAAATAGATTCGCGTCAACCTCACTAACCTCATTAATCAGATTGACAGCAGGTGGCCTCGGAATATAGCCATTACTGGATAATTGCTTGCAGGTGGAATCTATACACCAGGAAAGGCGTCGAGACCCAAGCGTTCTACGAATGCGTCAAACTATCTTCGACATAGCGGATTAAGTGTTTTGAATGAGCGGTCGAGAATGAGGGAAGCCCGTTTTTTCTCCACTACGGCAGCGAGCTAGCGAGAAGTACATTAAACTCGTAATCGGTCTCGGAGAATAACGGCTCGTTGTGTTTTTTCCGTTTTGCTTTTACGCAGGATTGAGTCGTGGCAGAAGAGGTAGCAAAGACAAAACAGAGAAGTATTCTCCGGTTGCTTTGGCGATCAAAGTTACCGTTAGCCGCCTTGGCTCTTATGCTACTTTGCGCCGGAAGCTACCTGGTCTTTAGAGTAACTCGTGCTGAACCAGCTCAGCCAATCGACTACAGCCATACCGTCCATGTCGAGAGCGGGATCGAATGCCTCTACTGCCACAGCGAGGCTATGCGCTCTCAGATCGCCGGCATTCCCTCAGTCGAGAAGTGCATGGGATGTCATAGTTACATTGTTACCGATAGCGACCTTGTCCAGGCTCTGACCGACATATGGGAAGGTGGTGAAACTATAGCTTGGCAACGCGTTAATGATCAGCCCGACTTCGTCTACTTCAGCCATCAGCCCCATATGCTGGCTGGGATGAATTGCGAGACTTGTCACGGCAACGTTGGAGCGATGGACCAGGCTGAGGAAACGGTACGCATGGATATGGGTTGGTGTCTGGATTGTCACAAGAATCAGGCCCCCGACAGGATCGGTCACCTATTTGACTGCCTAATATGTCACAAATGAGATCATAGGAATATCAGTATGGTTGGATCGTTTGTAATCCTATCACTACCGCTATCAAAGAATCGGGAAGGATTTTCGATTTCATGAAGGCAAAAATCAGCCGGCGTCACTTTATCAAACTGGCAACTTCGGCCGCAACTTTAGCCACTGTCAGCGGATGCGTCCCGGCCGGGGAGCGCCTGGTGCAGATGATTGAGCCACATAGCCGGCCTCCGGAGGAAACATTGCCTGGCGTGGCGACCTGGTTTGCAAGCACATGCCGGCAATGCCCGTCTGGTTGCGGCATCGTGGTGCGAACGGTGAACGGCCGGGCGAAGAAGATCGAGGGCAATCCCTTACACCCCCTCAATCGCGGCAAGCTGTGCGCTAGAGGTCAAGCAGGTCTTCAGACTCTCTATAATCCTGACCGTATTCGCCAGCCCTTACAACAGCCAGGAGGCCGCGGGTCACGGCAATTTGAACCGCTCCATTGGGAGGCCGCACTTGAGACTCTATATGAAAAAGTCCACGATATCAGTCCAACGAGGCAGGCATTTTATGGCGGCATGATGCCCGACCATCTGTACTTTCTGGTCAGTCGATGGCTGGAGGCACAGGGAGCGCCACCACCGGTGACATTCGATCTTTACTCAGCGCTCGAGGGGAGAGGTACAGCCGCCAGAGCCGCGGAAGTTCTCTTTGGAACACCGCAATTACCTGTTTATGACGTTACCAATGCCAGCGCGGTCTTTTCGTTTGGGGCTAATTTTCTGGAAACCTGGCAATCAACCGTCGCCTACGCCCGTGCTTATGGGGAATTCCGGCAGGGGAAAGCAGGGAGACGTGGTTTTCTGGTTCAATTCGAGCCCAGGTTGTCAGCCACAGGAGCGTCAGCCGACGAGTGGGTACCGCTTCGACCTGGAACGGACGGCCTGGTTGCGCTTGCTCTTGGACGCATTATTGTCGAGGAGGGCTTGGGAAATGTTGGCACATTTGGTCAGGACCAGGCTAATCTCTTCCAGTTGGCGAAGGTGGGAGAGTTGGCCGAAGCGAGTGAGGTTTCAGCTGAAACATTGGAGCGACTGGCGCGGACGCTGGCTGACTCCGATCGGCCCCTTGCTATTCCGGGGGGATATCCATCCGGCCAGCACAATGACCTTGATGCCTACCGGGCCATCCATGCGCTCAACCTTATCCTGAGCCGGCTCGGTCAGCAAGGCGGCGTATTTCTGTCACAGCCAGTGGCAGTTCCCACACTTCAGGCCGCTCCACCCCCGGATTCGTTCGAGGCCGTGGCATCCCTGATCGACAAGCTGCAAGATGGTGAAGTTGACTTGCTCTTTATCCATGGCGCGAATCCACTCTTCGACCTGCCGGCTGCTGCCGGTTTCCGTGAAGCTATTCAGCGTGTGCCATACGTGGTCTCCTTCAGCCCATTTGTGGATGAAACGGCGGTCTGGTCCGACTTGATTCTACCTGACCACACGTACCTGGAATCGTGGGGCTACCAGGTGCCGAATCCCGGGACAGACCGCCCGGTGGTTAGCAGCCAGCAACCGGTCGTCAGCCCGATTTATGATACCCGCTCGACGGCCGACATCATCCTTGCCCTGGCCGCCGCAACTGGAGGCGCTGCGGCTGAGGCGTTGCCGTGGGCCGATGAACGGCTTTACCTGGAGGATACTTCAGGCGCTCTGTTCGGATCGAGCATCAGTGCCTACGGCGCTGATTCAGCTGGCGCTTTTTGGTCATCCTGGCGTCAACTAGGCGGATGGTGGTCTGAGAACGAGCTCCGGCAAGAGCCAGAGCCCGTCGGCTTCGGCGATGACCCAATACCGGTCTCACCACCCATCTTCGAGAATGACGAAGACACTTATCCATTCCATCTTTATCCCTATGCTACTGTCGGGTTAAGTGACGGCCGAGGTGCGAACTCGCCATGGCTGCAAGAGCTGCCCGATCCGATGACGACGGCTCGATGGCAAACCTGGATAGAAATCCATCCGGATACGGCCCACAAACTGGGCATCGACGACAATGACGTCGTTAAAGTCACGTCGCCATTCGGAGAGATTAGTGCTGTTGCCGTTCTTTTTCCAGGTATCCGTCCGGATGTCGTCGCTATTCCAGTTGGCCAAGGACATAGTGATTATGGGCGATACGCCCAGGGTCGCGGCAGTAACGTTGTTGACCTCCTGGCGCCGAGCAGCAGCCCGAGTACTGGTTCTTTGGCCTGGGGAACTACCCGTGTTCAAATTGAACCGATGGAGCAGACATATGAACTGGCAAGATTGGAGAGTATAGAAGGTGAGGGACGAGAGTCAATTCGCTGAAAACGAGGTCCAGGTTGAAGGACGACGCTGGGCCATGGTCGTCGACCTGGATCGCTGCACCGGATGCCAGGCCTGCGTGGTCGCCTGCCATGCGGAGAACAATATCCCCATAGTTGGGGAGCAAGAAGCGGCCTACGGCCGTTGGATGCATTGGATACATATAGAACGCTATTGGGAAGGGGAATACCCAAACGTCAAGGCGAGGTTTATGCCAGTTTTATGCCAGCAATGTACCGAAGCGCCTTGTGAACCTGTCTGTCCTGTATACGCCACTTATCACAGCGATGAAGGGTTGAATGCCCAGATTTATAATCGGTGTATCGGAACGCGTTATTGTGGCAGCGCATGCCCTTATAAGGTGCGCGTTTTCAACTGGTTTGATCCCCAATTTCCCGAGCCTTTAGCGGAACAACTGAACCCAGATGTGACCGTACGCACACGAGGGATCATGGAAAAATGCACGTTCTGTGTCCAGAGAATTCGGCGCGTTGAGGAGCAAGCTCGGGCAGAACTCCGGCCGGTAGCCGATGGTGAGATTCAACCGGCCTGTGTCCAATCCTGTCCGCCAGATGCCATGGTCTTTGGTGATTTGAATGATCCAGAGAGCCGGGTTAGCCAACTGAGTCGCAGCCGGCGTACATTCCATTTATTGGGCGAGCTCGGCACCGATCCGGCTGTGGTCTATCTAAAGGGAGGAGAATCATATGCCTGATACCGATGCGGAGGCGACTATGGGCCAGTTCTCAAATAGTTCAGATGACGCGGAATCGACCGCTCGTATGCCGGAAGAGTATCGCGACCGTCTGCTCCTGGAACAGACCAAAGACTCGGAAATTAATCAGGCCATACTCCAGCCGATGTTCCGCACAGGTCCTCTGTTCTGGATCGTTGTCGTGTTGTTGGCAGGCGTGTTTATTTGGGGACTGTATGCCTGGGCCTACCAGATATATTGGGGATTTGGCGTTGCTGGTATAAACCGTCCGGTCTACTGGGGACTGTATATCACCACTTTCGTCTTTTGGGTTGGCATAAGCCACGCTGGAACGATGATCTCGGCCGTCCTACGCATTTTCAAAGCGGACTGGAGGCGTCCGATCACACGCGGCGCGGAGGCAATGACGGCCTTTGCACTAATGATGGCAGCCCTATTTCCGCTGATTCATTTGGGACGGGTGTGGAAGTTCTACTGGATGATCCCCTCACCTAACAATCGATTCTTGTGGCCGAATTTCCAATCTCCACTGATGTGGGATATGGTGGCCATTTTTACCTACCTGATTGGCAGCGGCCTTTATCTCTATTTAGCTCTTATCCCAGACCTGGCTATGGCGCGAGATAATACTGGCACCTGGCGCTATAAGCTCTACCGCATTTTGTCCCTGGGATGGCGTGGTACAGAGGCAGAATGGCACAAACTACACAAAGCTCTAGGCATCTTCGCTATTATCATCATTCCCGTTTTTCTATCTGTGCACTCGATAGTATCCTGGGATTTCGCGGTGACGCTCCAACCGAGATGGCATAGCACCATCTTTGCCCCGTTCTTCGTAATCGGAGCTGTCTATTCCGGCCTCGCGGCTCTGGCCTCTATCTTGGTGGTTGTCCGGTGGGGGATGAAGTTACAACAGTTCCTTCGAAGGGAGCACTTCGACGCCCTGGGCAAACTGGTGTTGGTCGCCGGTCTGTCCTGGCTGTACATATGGTTCGCAGGTCTGATTGTGGAATGGTATGGTAACGAGCCAGTGGTTGTCGAGCTTCTGCGCGAGGAATTTACGGGCCCTCTGGCTCCGCTGTTCTACCTGCAGATGACCTGCAATTTAGTGCCGATCTTTGCCCTGGCTTTCAGAAGGGTCAGAACGACACCAGTCCTACTACTGTTCTTCACCATAATGGTCAACGTCGGCATGTTTACCGAGAGATTTCTGATCGTCGCCGGTGATTTACAGCGTAATTACATGCCATTTAATTGGGGCAGCTACCGGCCGACCTGGGTAGAGATCAGTATATCCGCCATGACCTTTGCCGGATTCTGCCTGTTGTACATCCTTTTCTCGCGTATATTCCCCTACGTTCCGGTATGGGAGATTAAGGAAGGCCGCCTGCGCTACACCTTGAGGCGCATCGGCCGCTTGTTGGTGCCAACCGCCGCAGAGTTCGAATAGCATGTCAACATAGTTAATGCTTGGAGAAAAGCCACATGAGGAAAACTTCTTAATAATGGATGAGACGATAAGATTGATGGGCCTCTTCAGTCAATCGACCGAAACGGCCGACGCCATTGACGATCTTTACCAGCTTGGTATCCCTGAGGATGACATCATTGTGATGACCGGCGTGCCTTATCCTGAACAATCCCTCGGTCGAGCCCGCGAGTGGATCAGGCTGCCTCACATTGTGCTGGCCGGTGCGCTGGCTGGGTTCTTGTTCGGGTTATTTCTCGCAGTCGGAACCCCGCAGTTCTACCCGCTTGCCGTCGGCGGACGACCGATTGTAGCGGGCCCGCCTGCTCTGGTCATCATCTACGTCTTTACTATGATGGCCACGATTGTCTCAACTTTCCTGGGTGTTATCTGGGAAATGGGATTTCCTACCTTCGCCCGGAAGTTCTACCACCGGCTTGTAACCGCTGGATACCTGGCTGTACTGCTGGAGTGCCGGGCAACCGAAGAAGCAGAAGTCATGAGCATCATGGAGGCCCATGGCGGCCGCTATGTCCATCGTCCAGAAAAAATGACCCTATGAGCGAACGTACTCGGCGAGGCTTGATCATAATTGGATTGGTAGCATTGCCTTTTATATTTGGGCTGCTCGTTACATATCAAGTAATCAGGATCGAGTTTCCGACAGATATGCAATACCAGCCTTCGATCGATTATCAAGAAGGGCCACGCCTGTTACCGGCTGCGGATACCGTTCCCATTCAGGGCAGGTCGATGGTTCTTGACGTTATCCCGAGCAATCCTATACCGGTCGACGAAGTATCGCTCCAGCGTGGGGAAATTCTTTACTCGATCCATTGCGCACTATGCCATGGCGAGAGCGGGGAAGGCGAAGGCCCATTAGTCGAGTACTATCAGGATCGTCCGCCTAGCGACTTAACATCCCCAGGCGTAGGAGCCCAGTTTGATGGAGCGCTGTTCCGCACGCTCAGCCAGGGGTTCGGCCAGATGCCAACCATGGCTGAGAATCTAACTTCCCGCGAGCGATGGGATGTGATCAACTATGTGCGCCATCTAGGGGAATGAAAGATGCCTTCTGATAACTGGCTAAGAGTGATAGGTTGCTCCAAGGGATTCTTACCACTCAGGAAATTGTGATTAGGAGACACGCGTTATGCCGAACCGAATAAAGGTACTGGGCATTGGCTTTGTCGTGGCGATGGTCGTCCTGGCTGCCTGCTCCAGCCCGATAACCCTGCCTGTGGGACCTACCCCCATTCCTACGCTCATCCCTGCACCAATGTTGCTCATCGGCTTCGAGCCAGTTGAAGCTCCCCCTTTGGTTGTTGAGAGCTATCCGGCTGGATTGCCTTCGGCGGCAGACGGCAATACCTTGTACAATGAGCATTGTACCAGCTGCCATGGAGAGGATGGCAAAGGTTTGCTGCCAAACGCCCGCGATTTCGGCGATGTGGACTATATGCGCGGTGAGACCCCGGCCGAGTTCTACACGGTTATTACTGAAGGCCGGGGTGACGAGATGCCGGCCTTCGGCGAAGTTCTATCTTCCGACGAGCGCTGGGACGTGGTCTTCTATGTCTGGCGATTCTCGACGGACGAAGAGGCTCTGGTTCACGGGCGGGAGATCTACGTGTCTAGCTGCATTGCCTGCCATGGGGAGGATGGTCAGAGTATGATCCTCGGGGCAGCGAACTTCTCGGATCCGCGCTTTACGTCACTCCAATCTCCAAGCGATTTTTATGTAGCAGTTACACAGGGCCGGGGATCGATGCCTGCCTGGCAGGCACGACTGAGTCAGGATGACCGATGGGCTGTCATCGATTACCTACGCGCCTTCAACTACGATCCGCAATTGGTTGACGATCTCGCACTAGCGGAGTTAGAGACTGATATCGCCGAGGTAGAAGGACCCGATTGCTCTGCCTACGAAGAGTTAACCAATCCCTTTACCTGGACAGACACTGAAGCTGTCGCTGCTGGCGAAGAACTATTCGTAAATTGCGCCGGTTGCCACGGAGAGGATGGTACCGGCGAAATACCCGGAGTTCCTGACTTCACCAATCCAATGGTGCGGAACGCACTACTTGAGGACGCCGACAAGTTCCTCTGCAGCACTGCAGAGGGCTTGAACGCCATGTTTGGCTGGAAAGATGTCCTCACAACGGAACAAATGTGGCAAGTATTGACGTACATAGCGAGCCTAAGTGAATAGCTGGTATTTTCATGCTCGGAGCGATAGGACGGCCATCGTCATGGCTCCCTTGCTGTCGACGGTCAAGAGCGCTAATCCCATCGCCGTATTGGCAGTCATCATGATGACTGCCCGGGATGAGGAATCGAGCGTATTGCGGGGGTTTTCGTTGGGGGCAGACGATTAGGTCACGAAGCCATTTCCCTTCGCCCAATTAGCAGCCAGAATACAAGCCGTCCTGAGCCGCACCGGAAGCACGGATGATCGTGATGAACAGGAACTCAGACAAGGTGATCTGGTGGTGGATTTAACCACCAAGCAGGTTTGGCGAGGCCATAAATAGATCCCCTTGACGCCCACCGAGTTCAAGCTACTGGTGGTGATGATGCAGCGAGCAGGCGAGGTGACCACACTGGAAGAATTGGTGAGCGCCGTATGGGGGGAGCAGTAAACGGATGAAATTGGTTATGTGCGCCGTTATGTCTGGCATCTACGAAAGAAGGTTGAGCCAGATCCGGAAAAGCCGCGTTTCATTCACAATGAACGCGGCTTTGGCTACCGGTTCCAAGATCAGCCGCAATAACGGATCAGTGCTCGTCTACTCCTCAGAGGATCAACCGACGCTGAATCGAAAATGACGGATCGACCCCTCGCGCAGATCGTCAAAACGCGTTCACCAAACAAGGTTCTCGCAGCGACGTTCTCAAATAACGATATCTTCAATGTTCTGGAAAGATCGCTGAGCTCCGTCACTTTTCCCTGGCGAAATAGTCTGGCAGCGCCATGCCTGGCGCCGATATTACATCACCAAGCTCATGACCGCTTTCTGGACATGTAAGCGATTCTCAGCCTCGTCAAAAACAATGGATCGCCAGCCGGGACCTTCAGTCTTGTCAATCACCTCGTTGTCCACTTCAAAACCTCGATCAGCCGGTAAACAGTGCATGTAGATCGAATCCTTGGCCGTAAGCCCCATCATCTTGGTAGTGGTTTTCCAATCCTTGTGTTGGTCAATGATCATCTGGGATTTTTCAATATCGTCTTCGCCAACCGGTGGTTTAAATAACGTCGTCGGACACCACGCTTTCGGGTAAACGACATCGGAATTCTCAAAGCCATCTTCGAAATCGTTAGTGATCCTGAAAGAGCCACCCTCGCCGGAAGCGTATCGCTGGCAGGCCTGGATGATCTCAGGATCTAGTTCCATCCCTTGGGGATGGGCTAGGGTAACGTTCATGCCCATCATTGCCGCATACAATATCGCCGATTGGGGGACGGCCCGCGGTTTGTGGACGCTAGGCGAGTAAGCCCAGGACATCGTGAAATTGACGCCTTTGAAATCACCGAACTGTTCCTTTACGGTGAGCGCGTCAGCCAGCCCCTGGAAAGGGTGGTAGATATCATCTTCCATATTAAGGACCGGAATATCAGCCCAACGAGCAAATTCCCTCAGGATGGCATGCGCTCCTCCATATTCCCACTCAACCGGATCGCCGTAGCAACGAATAGCAATGGCATCTCCCATTCGATCCAGGACGCGGGCTACATCGGAGACGCGCTCGGTGCTGTAAGCCTCTTCTTTGCCTTCCAGCGCCGGCCGGTAGATTTTGCTGGGATCGAGATAGTGGGCGTGCCCCCCTAATTGAGTCATCCCCGCTTCAAACGAGTTGCGTGTGCGCAACGACTGGTTATAGAAGATCATGAAGAGCGTTTTCGCGCGTAGTATATCATCATGATAGACCCCCCTGCCCTTCTCGAGTTTCAAATCCTCCGCAACTTTGAGGATGCTCCTTATTTCCTGGGGTGTGAAATCGGTTTCAGCCAGGAAATCCCGGCCTTTGAATCCACTGGTCTCCATTCTCATTTACCTCCGATATGAATCTACTTAATTGAAATAAACCGGTGATGGGCTGGCGTTTATCAGGCGGGCTACCTCGCTTTCTCCCACATTCGATCAGCGTTCTCTTGGACACGAGTGCGCAATGCGCCCATGTCGGCCTCGAGGACAATACCGTCTCGCACCCGCCATGTACCGGCTACCATTACATCTTTCACATGGGTATGGTTTCGCCATAGAAGGAGCTGTTCATAAAGATTGTGGACCATAGCCGGCGTAGGAAATCGGGCGTCTATGAGTTGTAAATCGGCCGCCCATCCCGGTTTCAGCCGGCCTACCTTATTCAACCCTATCGCCCGCGCGCCTCCTTCCGTCGCCATGTACCATACCTCGTTGGCCGGCATCACCTGGGGGTTTTGACGATACGCTTTGTGGATGAGAAACGCGCCTCGCATCACCTCAAAGAAGTCATTGATATACCCGTCCGAGCCTAGCCCGACTAACACCCCGGCCGCCAATTGCTCGGGTACCGGGGCGATGCCTCCCCCAACTTCGCAATTACTGAGGGGCATGTGCGTCACTTTCACGCCCTTTTCGGCGATGATAGCTCGTTCCCGCTCCGAAAGCTGGACGCATTGTGAGGCCATCATACCAGGCCCAGTAACACCCAATTCATCGTAATATTCTAGCGTCCGTTTGCCGAAATGTTTCAGGGCGTATTCTGGTTCGTGAACACCTTCGTTACAGTGCATGTGGGTTAACACATCCAGTTCGGCCGCCATGGCAAAAGCCTGTTGAATGAAATCGGCCGAACATGTGAAAGTCGTGTGGAAACACATTAACCCCTGCACCAGTCCGCCATCTTTCTTACACAAATCCACGAATTCGGCGTTTTCGTGCAATCCTTTCTGACCATTTTCTCTGCTCACCCGTTCGGTTGCCTCAAAAGACAGGATGCCTCGTAACCCACGCCGCTCAACGACTTCCTTTTGGGCCAACAACGCCTCTGGGATGGCATATGGGGCTTCAAGGCAATCATAGAAGCTGGTGATGCCGCTGCGAAGCATCTCGGCGCAGACCCAATCGGTGGCCGCGGCGATCATCTCGTGGTCCAGGGCATCTTCAACCAGCGGCCACCAGAAATCGTATAGAAATGACCAGAAATCAGAGGGAGCTTTATCCAACGGAATTCCGTGGGCCAGGACGCCATACAAGTGGACATGGGCGTTAACAAATCCGGGTGCGAGCACCTGGTCGGGCGCTTCCAGTACATGGTCAGTGGGATAGCTTATTCGCAAATCGGCGTTGGGGCCGGCGTCGTCGATCTGGCGATTCTTCACGCGCACACCCCACTCTTTTTTGGGTGATTCGCCTGGATTATCTATCAAATGTCCTGGAAGAATGATGGTTCCTGTCACTGGCGAATACCCTCGCTGATTGCCGGTTATGGCGCGATTAGCCTAATCCGTCACAATCTGCACACGTCCATCACGTTTTGCCCCGCCGACTTCTGTAACGCCGCCATTCTCGGTGATGTATGTGACCAATTCATCTCGCAGGAAGAGTGGCGTGTCCAGGTGCGAAACCAGATCGATATCCATGATGGGCAAACCCAGTGTATTGCGGGCGTACCTTTCCCAGGGAGCTGCCAGTTCACGAATAAAACTACTGCATACCAACTGGAAGGAACGATCCAACTGTTGCTCAATTGGGATATCGTTCATCGTGATGCCGGTCACTTGTATCTCTTTGCGGCTATCGCCGACTTCAATCCGATATCTTACCTGGCGGCTGAAATGAACGAATCCACGTTCTGTATGGGGTTCCGAAGGCAGGTCGACGCGAAAAGCATTATCCTGAACCAGTATCTGAAGTTGCTCTCCGGTAATCCAGACGATGCGAAGAACGTCGGCAAAGGGCATAAGGTTGAACCAAACGCCAAAAGGTAATTCACCGCCAAGCGGTAACCCGGTCCGCACCACCGAACCATCCACCAGTGCCAAATCTACATCGTACTTGTCGATGCAGCAGCGAGCGACGAGGGCGTCGGCGATGAAATTAGCCAAGGCCGATTCGCCGGCGGCGAAGCTGTTGTTGACAGCGTCCGGGCTAAGGTCGGGATGATCGGCGACCCGGCCTAGACTGCGGTTGAAAAGGGGCCGGGCGATCTCTACCAGGGGCTTTACGTTTTCCTGTTCAAATTGCTCGTCGATAGAATGCTGGGCCGAGGTGGTCAAGCGCACATTGGTCACCGCCGTTGCATTCTGCCGCACGGTGATATCCACTTCTCCCAGAAAACGTCCCAGCGTTCCGGCCTGGACAATGGGGATCCCGTTGACGATATTATCGACTGTTAGCCCATACTCGTTGAGAATGTGGTGGGTGTGACCCCCGACGATAAGATGAACACTACCCCTTGGTATACTCCGTGCCAGTTCCACATCGCCCGCATCGCGCACTGTGGCCGTACCGGCACCCAAGCTGTACCCGAGATGGCTGAGGATGATGAGCACGTCACAAATCGGCCTGATCGCCGGAAGCATATTCTGGATTACTCGTAATGGGTTGATGACCTGCAGATTCGAATCGGGCTGTTGCCGTACCGCACCTGGCGTGGTTAGTCCGATGATGCCCACCCGGATGCCTTTTGTCACCAGGAGCGCTGCCGGATAATATAAACCAGTCAGCTGTTCACTGCTCACCAGGTTAGCCGACAGCACTGGGAACCTAGCATCTTTCCGTATCGCTTGGGCCAGCACATCCGTGCCCAGATCCAGATCATGGTTGCCCAAAACGCTGGCGTCTATGCCCGCGGCTGAGTAGAGACGGTAACCGGCATGAAGGGCGAATGAATCGGAATCGTCCCCCATCAATTCATCAAAAATCGCGCCTACAAGGTCATCGCCGGCCGACATGGCGAGTACGGCTGTATCTGGATCGTCTTGGTACTGGCGGCGTACCTCGCGCATCCGGCTCACGATGCGAGACAATACGGGTCGTTCACCCCGCATCGTAAATCGCACGATATGACCGTGTAGGTCATTAATGTGCAGGATCTTCAACCGGCATGTGCGGGAAGCCAGATCAACCCGCGCTGGTGGCAGGCTCAGGCCATCCTCGGGAATGATCGCCCGCACCGGTCCGATGGTAGGATTACCGGTGAACAAAAATAGTTCGCAATCGTCAGCGCCATGTGGGTTAGCCGTGGCCTTGATGAGGCCTAAGGTATCAGTAGCCATTTATTTGGTCACGATCCCCAATCCGCAAAAGCATCTACCACCGGCTTGATGTCATCCATCATTGGGTACAGGATCGGGCAGGTGACGCCGGCATCGATATACTCTGCCACCTTGGTACGGCATTCATCTGATCTGCCTACCGCCATCACATCGCGCACGACTTCGTCGGGGATTACGTTGCTGGCCCGAATATAATCTTCCTCAGTCGCGGGCCAGCTCATGATGGCTTGCACCTCTTCCAACAACTCTTCCCTTACACCGCTTGCTTTCATGATGTGTGGTTCTGTTGCCAGGTAGTAGGCCACCAGTTTTTTACCTTCGGCCATCGCCGCGGCCGGGTTCTTATCAGAGAGGCAGCACACGAGCAGTTCGGGACGATCCACATCTGCAAGTGTCTTGCCTGCTTTTTTCGCACCTTTCTCCACCAGCTTTACGGCATTACGGATGTAATCTGCCGAGACCACGTAATTTAGCACCACGCCGTCACAAATCTCGCCGGATAGTTCGAGCATCTTGGGACCGGTGGCCCCAATGTAAATGGGTATGTCTCTAGGCGACGTGTCGCCAAAGGCCACGTCCAGCTTAACGCGGTCAAGATGCACAAATTCGCCCTGGTAAGTGACTTCCTCCATGGTGAACAGCTGCTGGATCGATTCGACATATTCGCGCATCGCTCTGAGTGTTTTGTGTCGCTTGACGCCCACCCGGCTTGATATCGGTTCCCACCAGGCGCCAAGTCCGAGCATAACCCGGCCCTCTCCATCCACTTTTCCTGCCAGTTCCCACATACTACTCCAGGAAGCCGCGATGACGGCCGGGTTGCGAGTCCAGATCGGAAGCACACCAGAACCCACCCGAAGCCGTTTTGTGTGGGTCAGAAACGCGCTCATCATGACAACACAATCACGGGCCAGGCGTGTATCAGCCTGCCAAATTTCACTAAAGCCGCGTTCCTCGGCGTAGGTCGCCATCTCCAATTCGTACCGCATATCATGTTTATCTTGCATATAGAGCGCAAATCGGACCGACATATCACCAATCCCTTGAGGGTTATATATAGTCCCTTAGATCCACTTCCGGATACCGGATTCGCTCTCCGTAATCCCTGCGTTCCGGCTTGTAGGTCGCATCGATACCGATTTTTGTATGCACACCCCGCTCATCGGCTGTGGGATCCATCTCGTGCCCTTGAGCTCCCGGCACTTCAAAGGTATCACGACTCCAATCCACTCGATTCGTCAATGCCCACAGTACATCTGCAGGGTCATAGATATTCACGTCCGGGTCGACGACAATCACTTTCTTGATATTCACATGAGCCGTAAAGGCGGCCAAGGCGATATTTTTGGGCTCTCCGGGGTTGCTTTTCTCAACTTGCACGATGACAGCGAAGCCATTGCCATAGGGAGGAATATGCAAACCGGTCACGTTTTGGCTAACATGTCGTACAAAACGCAGCAACAGCGGTTCACGGGGCAGCACATTTCCGATATATATATGTTCATCATGTCCGGGAATGATGGTTTGGAAAATGGGGCGGTTACGGTGACAAATCGCCGTGACTTCAAAAACGGGACTTTCCCACAATTCTCCATAATAGCCGTGGAATTCAGCCAGCGGACCTTCCGCTCGCCGTACTTGTGGAGGAAGTCGTCCTTCGATCACGATCTCCGCATAGGCTGGGATGTCTATATCGACTGTTACACCCTTGCAAACGGGCACGCCACTATTCCGGATCGCTCCGGCGATAAGCAGTTCGTCGTCGTCATAACGCGCTCCGGCGGCGATGCTTATGGCTGGATCCACGCCAATGGCGATGGCAACTTCCAACGATTGTCCCCTATCTTCCTGGATCCGGTAGAACTGCATCACATGCCGCCATTCGTTGACGTTAAAGCCCAAGGTTCGAGGCCCCAGAACTTGCATGCGGTTGTAAGAAAGGTTGCCCCGCCCCGAAATTGGGTCCTTGGTGATGGTGATACCCCCGGTAATAAATGGTCCGCCATCGTGTAGACCATGAATCGGAATCGGTAAGTGCTTTACATCTGCTTCGTCGCCGGTGAGCACATTTTGCATCCAAACCACCTCCTCGGCAGGCTGCGGCGGAATAGCTTCTGCTGGATCCAGGGCTCGTCCCATCACCTCGGTGATGCTCGGCACCTCACAATCTAGCGCTAACGCCGCCAGGGTAGAGCTGCCTACTGCCCCCGCGAATACCGGCCAATCCTGACCCCCTGGACGTTCGAATAGTATCGCACCCCGTCCCTCGCGTTGGCAACTCGCGGCTACGTTCGCCAGCTCATGTTCCAGGTTTACTTGGCGGCGTACTCGCGACAACTGTCCAGCGTCTTCCAGAACCGCCAGATAAGTGCGCAGATCACGAATTTGATTCACAACACAAATGTTCCACCGAGAGAAGTCGAGAGAAGTATATCAATGGCTAATATTATGATTTAGCACATCAATATTGTAAAATCAACCTCACTATTGTCAAGCGTGAATAAACACTATTAAGTATAACTTGACCTGAAGGATGGCGTTGTTTTACACGGAATTAGCAGAAGATCGCCAGATCGCTGTGTTTAAAATGATCGCAATTGTGGTTCGCTAATCCCAACCTACCCTTTTAGAGAAGAATGGCAATGGACATAGACCGTCTGACCAATCACTCGCCGGAATTGCTTTCCAGTTTGTTCCGCCAGATGACATTAGTGCGCCAGTTTGAATTGCGGGCTATTGAGGAGCGTCGTCGCGGGCTTATCCCAGGTTTTATTCATTCCTGTGTTGGGCAAGAAGCTACAGCTGTAGGGGCATGCGCCGCTCTCAGCCGGGAAGATGTCATCACCAGCACCCACCGCGGGCATGGTCACTTGCTGGGAAAAGGCGGCGACCCGAAATTCATGATGGCCGAGTTGGCCGGCCGTTCGACTGGCTACTGCCTGGGGAGGGGAGGTTCCCTGCACATTGCGGATTTTGACCTTGGCATTCTCGGGGCAAACGGTATCGTGGGCGGCGGATTTCCTGTGGCCGTCGGAGCTGGGCTCGCCTTCCAAATGCAGGGAGATCCCCAGGTGTCGCTGGCCTTCTTCGGTGATGGCGCCATTAACGAGGGATCCTTCCATGAAGCGGCAAACCTGGCCGGTCTTTGGAATCTGCCGGTAATTTTCTTCTGCGAAAACAATCTCTATGGAGAGGGTACGCCCCAAGACAAGCAAACCCCTATCGCAGATCTGGCCCTTCGCGCTGAAGGGTACGGATTTCCCGGGATTATCGTAGATGGCAACGACGTCATTGCTGTTTATGAGGCTGTACAAGAGGCTCGGAGCCGCGCCCTGGCAGGGAAAGGTCCTACAATGATCGAAGCCAAAACTTATCGCTTTCGCGGTCACTATGAGGGCGATCCCCAGGTCTATCGCCGGCCTGGGGAGTTGGAGGAGTGGAAAGCGCGTGATCCCGTTCCCGGTTTTCGAGCCCAATTGCTGGCTGAGAATATCTGCAATGAGGCCGGATTAGTTAAAATCGAAGCCTCTGTACAGGCGCAACTGGATGAGGCGGTGGCCTTCGCCGCTACATCTCCCATTCCTGCGGTGGAAGAGGCAATGGAAGGAGTTTACGCCGATACGCATGGGGGGCTGGTGTTTTAATGCGCGAAATATCTTATTCTGAAGCGATACGCGAGGCGATGTGCGAGGAAATGCGCCGCGACCCCTATGTTTTTCTCATGGGCGAAGATGTAGCCGTCTTTGGCGGTGTTTGGGGTGTTTCCGAGGGAATGCTGGACGAATTTGGTCCGGAACGCGTGCGCGATACGCCGATCAGTGAAGCCGCGATTATCGGGGCCGGTCTGGGCTCGGCGATGAAGGGAATGCGGCCGATTGTCGAAATCATGTTCGGCGATTTTCTCATGTGCGCCGGGGATCAGATCGTTAATCAGGTAGCCAAGGCGCGATTCATGAGTGGGGGAAAGGCTCGCGTCTCGCTGACGATTCGGGTGACATCAGGCGCACCCGGCTCTGCCGCAGCGCAACATTCCCAGAGTCCAGAATCTTGGTTTATGAATGTGCCGGGTCTGAAGATCGCTGTGCCATCAAACCCAGCCGACGCAAAAGGTCTGCTCAAAACGGCCATTCGGGGGGCTGACCCGGTTCTCTTCTTTGAGCATAAAATGCTCTACGCAGAATCCGGGCCGGTACCAGAAGATGCGGATTTCACACTGCCCTTTGGGAAAGCGGCTATTGTCCGCGCAGGCACCGATGTGACCGTCATCTGTGTCAACGTGATGGTCAAGAAGGCTTTAGAAGCGGCTGAACTGTTAGCTGGCGAAGGGATAAGCGTGGAAGTAGTCGATCCACGTACGTTGGTTCCGCTGGACATAGAAACGCTCATCCAATCTGTCGCCAAGACCAGCCGCGTAGTCATTGCCCATGAGGCCCACTTGCGCTCCGGCCCAGGTGCGGAAATCGCCGCCGTATTGGCCGAAGAAGCCATCGAATTTCTGGACGGCCCAATTATTCGCGTGGGTGCGAAGAATGTTCCCCTACCGTACAGCCCGGTTTTGGAAAATTACGTCCTGCCCGGAACAGAAGAGATTGTTAAGGCAGTCAGGAAACTATTCTAGATATGTCCGGCGGAGAAGGTTACCAGGTCGTCATGCCGAAGCTGGGCCTCATCATGACCGAGGCCAGGCTGGTAGAGTGGTATAAACGGGAAGGCGAGCGGGTGGAAATCGGCGAACCGCTGTTCGCTCTTGAAAGCGAAAAATCCACCTTGGATATCGAGGCGCCCGCCGGCGGCTATGTGAACATCCTCGTCCAGGCTGGGGAAACGGTTCCGGTGATGACCCCCATCGCGCGCATACTCGGCGAAGATGCCCCTAGTCCGGGGGCGTCGATCGAGCCGGTTTCTGTACCGTCACGAGATGTCCACATGGAAGAGATCCCCGCTCGATCGATGGGCGTCATCGACAGGCCTGTCAATATCCGTGCTACCCCTAAGGCGCGAAAGCTGGCCCGACTACGCGGTGTCAACCTCGCTCACGTTCGGGGTAGCGGCCCCCGCCAAATGGTCGTCGTAGCCGATCTCGACCAACCCACTGAGTCCTCTCCCGCCAATGCGACGCCCATAGCTATCCGAATGGCCGCCGATTATGGCTTGGATTTGAGCGATGTTACCGGCACAGGGCCGGGAGGTCGCATCAGCCGCGCCGATGTGTCCGGAAAATTGGCGGCGATCGTTGCCAGATCAGCAGCCCCTCCGGTCGACCAACAGCTCTCGCTCCCGGGACTGCGCGGGGTTATCGCTCGGCGGCTCACTGAGAGCTGGCGCGAAAGACCCCAGGTCACTCTGACGACTGAAATAGATGCCACTGATTTGATCAACGCCCGTCAACAGTTGGTCGCGGAGTCGGGACAGAAGATCTCCTACAACGCCTTTTTCGTGCTCGCATCGGCGCAAGTCTTGGAGGAGCAACCTCATGTAAACGTCCGTTTAACGGCTGATGGACTTGTCAGGCTACCGGAAATCAATATAGGCGTTGCCGTTGACACTGAACGGGGATTGCTGGTGCCTGTTGTGCGGAATGCGAATAGTAAGTCGGTGACCGTACTGGACGCTGAATTGAATGAGTTAGCCCAGCGCGCTCTGAGCGGCCAATCACTGCCTGACGAGTTAACTGGCGGCTCGATCACTGTCACAAACCTGGGCAAGTTCGGAATCGATGTCTTTACGCCGATCATCAATCCGCCGGAAATTGCCGTTCTCGGAATCGGTCGCATCGCCGCCCGGCCATTCGCCGTAGGGCGTAAGCTCGAAGTGCGAGACACCGTCGTCCTAAGTCTATCGTTCGACCACCGGCTGATCGATGGCGCCCCGGCGGCCCGATTTTTGCAGCGCATTGCGGAACTAATCGAGCTTCCTTCTGGGCTGACAGGGATTGATTATGGAACTGAATGACGCTGTCGTTCTTATCACAGGCGCGGCCGTTCGGGTCGGACGAACCATCGCTTTGCACCTGGCGGAACGGAAAGCCCACATAGCCTTTAGTTATTACCTGGACGACGAACCATGGGAGCGAACACAAGCTGAGATCCAGGCTCATGGCGTGCAATCCCTGGCGGTGCAGACTGAAGTGCGGTCGGCCGAACAGATACGGACCCTGGTCGAGGCGACGATAGAACGATTTGGTCGCCTGGATGTTTTGATCAATAACGCATCTGTCTGGCTAAACTCACCCTTTCTGGAAATCACCGAGCAGGAATGGGACTTGGCGCTGGAGGTCAACTTGAAAGGACCATTTATGGTTGCTCAGGCGGTCGCCCCTTATATGCTTGAACAGGGGCGAGGCGTGATCTTGAACATCGCCGATCTGTCCGCGTTCCAAGTATGGCCCGGTTATGCACACCATGCTGCTAGTAAAGCGGGATTGGTATCTCTAACCAAATCCATGGCGGTTGAGCTGGCGCCAACTGTGCGTGTTAATGCCATCGCGCCTGGTACCGTTTTGTTGCCTGAACACTACTCACTCGCAAAAAAACAGTGGGCTGAGGAGAATTCCTTGCTGAAGCGCGTCGGCGATCCCCATGATGTGGCCCATCTGGCGACATTCCTAATTGAAAATGATTTTACGACCGGCGCGGTTTACTTTGTGGACGGTGGACGGGCTTTGGTCTAGGGTGTGTAGCGGGCCGGACTTAAGACCATTCTGGTCACCACCGGCCTTGATGATATAAAAGCGCTACTTCAGAAAGGTGTTACCCCCGGTGAGGTATTTGGCGGGTTTGATGAGTTGGTTGGCGTATGGGCTCAATCCTGATTAAAGATGGCGCGGTCCGCACCGTCAATGGTTGGTATACACCTGGCTATGTTTGGGTGGTCGGAGAGCGGATCGTATCAGTCGAGTCAGGGGATCCACCATCCCATCTCATCGCCGAAGCGGGGGAGATTATATCGGCGCGCCATTGCGCCATCCTACCTGGTCTGGTCAATGCTCATACGCACCTAAGCCAAACATTTATGCGCGGGTTGGCCGGGGGAAGGCCTTTATTACCATGGCTCAAAGAACTCATCTGGCCCTTGCAGGCTGCGCTCACTCCAGAAGATCTACGCCTCGCCACCCTGCTCGGATTGGTGGAGAATCTTCGATGCGGTGTAACCCAGCTATGTAATCATCACAAGGTCGTGACTACGCCCGCCCACACCGATGCCGCCTGCAATGCTGCCATGACTTTCGGCCTGCGCGTTACTCTGGCCCGTTCCTGGGCTGATCGGGGAACAAACGCAGAGTCGCCGGACTCCATTATAGCCGACATGGATCGTCTTTTTAGGAAGTGGCGGGATTTCGACCGGTTGAAGATCTCCAATGGGCCGATTGCGATCTGGCGTTGTTCCGGTGAGATGCTACGTCGCACCCATGAACTGGCTCAGGAATTTGGCTCGTTCACCCACGTCCACGTCGCCGAAAACCAGGACGAAGTACAGATCACTTTGGAAGAAACGGGTAAACGCCCCATAGATTGGCTGGCTTCCATTGGCCTCCTGGGTCCGGATACCCAGGTCGTCCATGCGGTATGGGTGGATGAATACGAAGTTAGCCTTTTGGCGCAGTCGGGTGCGCAGGTCATTCATTGCCCGGTGAGTAACGCGATCCTCGGTTCTGGTGTAGCGCCCGTTTCGGAGTTTATTCGCCATAATATCTCGGTGAGACTCGGGACGGATGGTCCAGCCAGCAACGATACACAAGATATCTGGGAGACACTCAAAACGGCCATATGCTTTGTCCGCGGCCAATCACTAGATGCCACCGCCCTGTCACCGGCCGCAGCCTTGGATTTGGCTATGGTAACTAAGGCGCTGAAACCAAAGTCCCTGGCTGATCTCATCATAGTGAACTTGAACCGGCCCAGCGCAATGCCCGTTCACGATATTGATTCTGCGCTAGCCTTGAGCACGCACGGCAGCCATGTGGATACGGTCATCGTTGGCGGGAAAATACTGATGCGTAATCGAGAAGTGCTGGTGCTGGACGAAGCTACCTTGCTGGATGAGAGTCGCTTCGCGGTGAGCCAGCTGAGAAAACGCGTAGGGTTAATTTAACTTTCCCTTGATAGAATTTAAACTTGGCGTCCAGAGCGGTCTTGTTATGCAATACTTGATTGTGTTCAGTAATACTTGACTGGCGTTTGGCGATATGCTAACCTGTTGCTCAAATGGGCGACTCCTCTTCTACCTGGGATGTGTGGCCCGTTTACTGGATTCGAATTGTGGTCAATACGTTGACTCATCGCCTATTTTCGAACCATTCGTCGTTCTAGTATTCCGATCGATAATCCTGCCATTATTGCCAACCCACTAGTCGCTTGGTAGGATATCGTCTGAACCGCATTAATGTGTTAGCCTGGTCCTAGCTAGCGATACGTTAGCGCCTATTCGGTTTTACTAACCATATCGATGATTTGAGTCTAGGAGGAGAACTGATTCATGAAACGTAAATGGTCTTTGATAATTTTTGTTTTGCTGTTTTCGCTGGTGCTTGCGGCCTGTAGTTCGGATGAGGCGGATACAGAAGCCGATTCTGCTGCAGCAGACGAGCCGGTAGCCGCTGTAGAGCAGGATTTCGTAACCTGGTATCAATATGACCAGAACAACGAAGACCCTGCCAGCGATGAGCGTGTGGGGAACGAATATCTTCGCAACACTATACCCGTGTTTAATGAGAAGTTTGATGGTGAGTGGAATTGGATAAACCAGCCGAAGGCCTTCGACAAGATGACAACCGAACTGGTTGCCGCAGTACAGGCCGGCGGCGACGTGCCCGATCTCTTTGAGCTTAGCAACAGCCAGGATATCATCGATCTTCACCAGAATGGAGCTCTTACGGACCTGACAGCATGGGCGGAGGCCCAGTCCTGGTTTGGTGATCTCGACTCTAGTGGGGTGGAAGGTTGTAAGGGGCCAGATGGTAAACTCTACTGCATTCCGTTATCCCAGCGGCCACAGCTCGTCTACGTGTGGGCGGATCGCTTCCCTGATGGCTATCCAACAACGCCCGAGGAATTGCTAGCGGAGGCCGAACGATTGAAAGAAGAAGGCCTGTATGTCATAACCTTCTATGGTTCAACCGATAAAGGCGGAGAAGGCCTTACGCGCGCTATCTGGACGACCTTAGCTTCCTTTGGCGGTTCGCTTGACGACGGTGCGGGTAATATGCAGTTAAACACGCCTGAAAACACCGCTGCCATCGAATTCCTGCGCGAACTTGTCGTCAATGAATATGTACCCGAGATCGCCTTCGCCGGTGGCTTTCAGGAAGAAGAAGCGTTCAAGGATTCTTCAGCTGGCTCGTTTCCCACGGGGCTTTTCGGCTATCGCTATGTGAACCCGCTCACAGCCCCAGACGGAACAGCTTACGATAAGGGCAGCGCCGAGGATATGCTCGACGCTATCGCGGCCGGAGATGTTTTCCTGTCGCCTTTCGTGTCTGTCGATGGTCAGGACCCAAGCTGTGGCGTTGATGTTGCTGGTTTTGTCATTCCCAAGGGAGCGAAAAACCTAGAGGGTGCCTATACATACATCAACTGGATTATGGACCCCGAACAGAATGCGGAGTGGGTAGCAGGTCCCGGCGGTGGGTTCCCAGTGCACAAGGATACCCAGGAACACGAGCTCTTCCAACAACCCTTCTACGTTGAGGCGGCAAAGGCGGTAGGAGCCAGCTCATGCCGTCCATGGTATGGCTCGTTACTACGACCCAATGAGGCTCAGGACTTGGTCATGCAGGCCATTTATAAGCTGATCAAAGAAGATACCTCGGCCGATATCGCCGAAGTGCTGACAGCGACTCAAGAGGAGTACAACGCAGCTAACTAAGCACCTGATCTAGCATTACTCTCAGCCTTCTGATGTTGAAACAAAGTGACAAGGTGCGATTCATCTTGTCACTTTGTCGCTTTACCATTACCGCTTCATAGGTAGACCGCATAAATGCTGAAGACATCGATCTTTCGACGAAAAGGTGGAGGTCGTTCCCGCAATACCCTTCCCTTCTGGTTGATACTGCCCACAATCGTCGTTCTGCTCGCCATTCAAGTCTATCCTGCTTTATATACAGTCTGGCTGAGCTTACAAGAGAGAGAACCAACGGGCTGGAACTATGTCGGAGTCCAGAATTTCGAGCGCCTATTTAACATGGGCGTATTTGGTGAAAGTGTTGGCCACACTGTCGTCTTTCTCCTTGGCTATACAAGCCTGACGCTGTTCCTTGCCTTTATTATCGCCCTCTTACTTAACCGCAATGTTCGCCTGTCCGGGTTGTATATCACCTTGCTCTTTATTCCGTGGATCGTTGCCGACATTATCGCCGGGATGGTGTTTCGCTTATTGGTCATTCCCGACTACGGGCTTCTATCGGGAATTTTACAAAACCCATCCGTCATTCCACCAGACGGTGTATCGGTATTAACCGCGGTACGGCCCGCGCCGTGGTTTGGAAATTTCCCCTTTCCTCCATCCCCGGCGATGATCCTCCTGATCCTGGCCTCGGTCTGGCGCGCATTGCCATTTGTGACCTTACTTCTACTCGCGGCGATGCAGACAATCCCGTACGAGCTCATTGAAAGCAGCCGGATTGACGGGGCTCGTGCATGGCAAATAGTCCGCTACATCATGGTTCCGTTGATGCTGCCGATGATGGTAGTAGCGCTTTTCAGTCTCACGCTCAGCGGCATGAATGGCGTTGGAATGGTCTTTAGTCTCACTGGAGGTGGTCCAGGTACGTCGACCCAAGTCTTGAGCTATCTGCTCTTTACCCTGGGCTGGGATCGTCTTCAGTTTGGTCGCGCGGCGGCATTGGCTATTATGATCGCCGCTGTCAACTTGGTTTTGATATCGGGCACGCTACGCCTAACACGCGTGAATGAAGAGATTAGGTGATATGCGTAGCAAACTAAACCGCCGATTCTGGGAAGGATCGCTGACAAATCTCGCCCTCATCGTGATCGTCCTTTTTGCCATGCTGCCCATTGTCACGACGCTGCTTATCTCGTTCAAACAGCAGCAGGATATCACCCGAAAGCCCCCTGTATTCTTTCCCTGTGATACACCTACCAGCCCCTTCGATCTCCGCGAATGTCGTTGGTCGGTTGAGGGCTATGAGCGTGTAATCGCACCTAAGCCCTCTGAAACTTCCCTTTTTGGTATCAGCCTGACTGGGAACATGCTCCGGACTTACCTTCCCAACACATTGTTGTATGCGACGTCCGCATCGTTACTCGTTGTGATTTTCGCCGCCTTGTCAGGCTATGCTTTTTCGCGATATCGATTTCGCGGACATGGTGTGCTTATGGCGGCCATTCTTGCGATCACAGGCGTTCCATTGCTAACGAACCTGCTGGGACTCTACCAGATGGGTGTAACCCTAAGGAAAGCTCCTCTCCCTTTCTACGACGACCGTTTTTTCATTGTTCTCGTGTATATGGGCTTTTTTCTGCCGCTTAGCGTCTGGATCGCCAAAGGGTTTTTTGATGCCATCCCGATCGAGTTGGAGGAAGCAGCACTAATCGATGGTTGCACTCCAATTGGCGTTCTCACCCGTATCACCATGCCCTTGGCGATGCCTGGCCTGCTTGCTGTTTTTCTACTTACCTTTGTTAGTGTCTGGAATGAATTCATCGCGGGCTATCTACTCATCGCCAAGAATGAGCATAAACCTGCCATGTTTGGTCTTTACGAATTCCTCGGCCAGAACATCATCAACCTTCAAGTCATCGCCGCGGCCTGTATTATTATCGCTGTGCCTATCATCATCCTCTTCTTATTTACGAGACGCAGCTTTTTCAAGGCCATGGTCGAAGGCGCGGTCAAGGGATAGTTTAGGCTGCGATTCTTTTTCTAACTTAGGGCCAGGAATTCTGGAGCCTTCAAGTTTTGAAGCCTTCATGGCAACGATGCCATCGCCTAGCTACCATAGCAAAAGTGATTGGCAAAGGTAGCTCTGGCCCTGGACATTTTTCTCTCGCCACCTATCTGGGTTGCCAGTCGTATTCAAGAATAGGTGAAGCTCTATGACATCAGCATCACCACTTAATCCCTTTCGTTATGCATTACTTGAATGTGTTCAGTATTACTTGACGCACCCTCACCGATATGCTAACTTTTAATTCGTCTAGTCGTCTCTTCCCTGCCCTGATAAACGAGGAGTATAAGTAAGATGGCCTGGTTCTCAACAAGACAAACATATCAATTACTTATCAACGGAAGCTGGGTTCCTGCCGTTTCGAACCAGACCTTCAGTAGCTATAACCCATCGGACGGAGATAGGCTGGGAGATTTGGCATTCGCCGGAAAAGAAGATGTCAGCCGGGCCGTAGCCGCCGCCCGGACCGCCTTAACAGGTCCCTGGCGTCTGCTATCCCCCTCTGAACGAGAAGCTCGTTTGCGAAAGTTAGGCGACCTCATCGCTGATAATGCGGATGAACTGGCCGAACTGGAAAGCCTCGACAACGGTAAACCCATTTGGCACACGCGAGCGATAGACGCCCCGGTAGCTGCCCAACTGGCTTATTCATTTGCCGGTTGGCCTTCGAAAATAGCCGGCTACACACCCTCAGTATCTGTACCTGATAAATTCGTTTATACCCGGCGCGAACCTGTAGGCCTGGTTGCCATCATTATTCCTTGGAACTATCCCCTGATCCATATAATGCAAAAATTATCGCCCGCTTTGGCTTGCGGCAACACAGTCATTCTCAAACCGGCCGAGCAGGCTTCGCTGGCCGCTTTGCGCTTGGGCGAACTCACCCAGGAAGCAGGGTTCCCACCCGGTGTTGTCAACATTCTTACCGGTGATGGTCCAATCGCAGGAGCGGCGTTGGCCGATCACCCGGGAATTGACAAGGTGGCCTTCACCGGATCGGTGAGCGCCGGTCAGAGCGTCATGCGGGCAGCAGCTAGCGCAATTAAGCGGGTGACGCTGGAATTGGGCAATAAGGCGGCCAACATCATTTTCGCCGATGCGGATTTGGCTGTGGCGATTCCCAGTGCGTTTTCAGCAGCTTTCGGCAATTCCGGCCAGAGCTGCGTCGCCGGATCGCGCTTGTTCGTCCACAAGGACATTTACGAGACCGTTATCGATCAACTGATCGACATGGCAAAGACAGCAAAAATCGGTCCGGCTATGGACCCGGACACCGAACTCGGCCCCATTATCGATCAATACCAGATGGAAAGCGTGCTGAATTTCATCCAGAGCGGTATAGATCAGGGCGCGGAACTACGCTGCGGCGGTGAACGGCTTACCGAGGGGGACCTCGGACTCGGTTATTTCATCGCCCCAACTATTTTTACGGGGGTCAGGGATGAACAGGCTATCGCCTGCGAAGAGATATTTGGACCGGTTCTGCCCATTTTCAGCTTTGAGACAGAAGATGAGGTGATCGCCCGGGCAAACAACACCCAGTATGGTCTGGCTGCGGGCGTATGGACGCGTGACGTGGCCCGGGCGCACCGTGTGGCAGCGGAATTAAAAAGCGGCGTGGTGTGGGTCAACACCTATGATATGTTCGACGCGGCCGCGCCTTTTGGCGGCTTCAAGAACAGCGGTTTTGGCAGGGACAACGGCCGCGAAGTAATTGATGCATTCACCGAAGTTAAAACCGTCTGGGTCAACACCCGATAATGCAATCATTCCGATTTCACCTACCCACAAAAGTCATTTTCGGCCTGCCGGCGCACGAGATTTTGCCCGTTGAAATAGCCGCATTTAATGCAAGAACCGTGTTGCTTGTCAGCGATCGAACTCTAGCCCAGCTTGGTCTGGTTGCCCAAATTGAGACCGAGCTACGACGAGCGGGACTTGACGTTGTTACCTTCACCTCCGTTACCAGCAACCCCACCAGCGATGAAGTAACCGCCGGGCTTGCGGCAGCGCACGAACATGGCATAGACGCTCTCATCGCTTTGGGCGGTGGCAGCCCTATTGATGTCGCCAAGGGAATTGCTCTCTTGATAGCCAACGGCGGGGCCTATACCGATTACCTTTGGGAAGGAAAGGGCATAACTCACCGAAGCTGGCCCCTAATCGCTGTTCCAACGACAGCTGGAACCGGAAGCGAAGTAAGTAAGGTGGCCGTCGTTTCGGATAAAGACATCCCGTTCAAGAAGGGTGTACTCAGTCCGCTAATGTTTCCCCATGTCGCCATCGTGGACCCTGAGTTGACGCGAGGACTGCCACCCGGATTAACAGCCGCTACTGGGATGGATGCCTTTGTTCACGCCTTGGAAGCATTCGTCGGCCAGCGAGCCAACCCTTTCACCGACGAACTGGCTCTATCAGCCATGCGAACAGCCTGGAAGCACCTGCACCGCGCCACTATGAATGGCGACGACATGAAAGCTCGCCAACAGATGATGCTGGCTGCCTTATGGGGCGGTATGGCCATGGATCATGCCGGACTGGGACTGGTCCACGCCCTTTCAGGACCGCTGACCAGTCATCTTCACTTACATCATGGGCTTGCCAATGCACTCATCTTGCCCCATGTGGTTCATTTCAATATACCCGCCATTCCAATCGCACGCCGGCAAAAATTGAATCGATTGTTTGGGCTGGATGCGGCCGCCAGTGGCGCAAGGCTGGTGGAAAAGCTGAGGTTATTTGTGTCCGATCTGGGCCTGCCCGCATCGATAGGCGAGCTCAATGTATCGCTCGAAGACATAGATTGGGACGTCTTAGCTGAGGAGACAACACGTATGGTGTTGATCAGAAATAATCCTCGGCCGGCGACCCAGGAAGACTGCCGAATTCTCTTGGGACAGATGGCATGATTTTTGAGAAGCAGATCATTCCGGTAACGGGTGCATCGCGCGGTATTGGCCGAGCAACAGCTGTCGCTTTCGCTCGCGCTGGCGCAGTTGTCATCATTAATTACCGCGCCGATAAACCCGGCGCAGAAGAAACGTCTGCTGGAATCATCGACGCCGGCGGGCAAGCCATTCCCTGGCAAGCCGACTTAAGTAGTCCGGCCGAATTAGAAGCGATGGTAACTGGCGTCGAAACATCCATCGGGCCCATTAGCGTGCTGGTTAACAATGCTGCCGCCTTCAATAACGATCCATTCCTTGACCTAACACTGGGGGAGTTCGACCGTCTGTGGGAAACCAACATACGAGGTCTGTTTTACCTGAGCCAACTGACTGCCCGGCGCATGATCAAACGAAAAGGTGGCTGCATCATCCACGTCAGTTCAATCTTGGCCCAGCACGCCATCCCAGAACGTTCGGCCTACATCGGCCCAAAAGGAGCTGTCGAAAGTTTGACCCGGGCCATGTCCGTTGAACTGGCCCAATACAATATCCGCGTAAACGCCATAATGCCCGGACTGGTAGAAACGCGTGCGTTGATAGAAGCGATCGACAATCCCGAATTGGAAAAAGAGCTCAAGCGATACATCCCGACCGGGCGCTTCGCCGTACCGGCTGAAATGGCTGCGGCGATCACTATTCTAGCCTCGCCAGCGGCCTCATATATCACGGGGGCCTTGATTCCGGTAGATGGCGGTCTCAGCGTTATGGAGGCGGGACCCCAATCATAGTGATTTCCTGCGAATTAATGGATAACACCCTAACTACCCAAACGGCTGCCCAATTCGTCCATGAAGTGAGCCATAAGTCTCACGCGATGGCCGGAGCGGTCATCGCCCTCTCAGCCACCCAGGCCGCCGCTTTGGGGCAGGCGTGTATGCGGATCAGCCGGGATGAATTGGATTTAGACCACCAGGCCATCGATAAACAGATTGATCGCCTATCCAAAAACATACGGGAATTGCTCCAATGGTGCGACCGTGACGCCACCGCCATTGCCGAGTATGTGGCCTTGCGCGAGGCAGGCGAGACACTGACAGGCCAACAACTATTGTGCCAGGCCCCGGCCGCGATAGGCCAGATATCCGTTCAAGTCGCCAGCATCCTCCAGGATTTTCGGCCTTGCGTGAACGAGCGGGTTCAGGATGACCTGGAAATGGCTATCAGCCTTCTGGCGGGAACCGCCCAAGCAGCCATGCTGCTCTTGGATAGCAACTTACGAATTTGGCCAGAACCGGCCCTGTTGGCTCAATTTGAACCAATTCGGGAAGAGTTGGCCACTGACATAGACCACCTTAGTCCTGTAGACAGGATTCGAGAATGAACGCGAGGAAGAAATATAGCGTTGTTTTCATCACCGAGCGTGGTCAAAGGCACCAGCAGGCCGCACTCGCAGCCGCCCCAGAGATTCTCGACATCGTTATGCTTCGCCATCCAGACCAGGAAACACTGAGTTACCATCTGGCAGAGGCCGACTATTTGATCTCCGAACGCTCGGGAACCGTAGATTCCAGGATGATGAAGGTAGCACCCAAGCTAAAAATGATCTTGCGGCTTGGCTCAGTGACCCACGATATTGACATTGAGGCAGCCAGGGAAGCCGGAGTGATCGTCTGTTATTGGCCGGTAGCCACAGTTATTCGTGTCGCTGAGCATGTGATGATGCAGATATTGGCCCTTAGCAAAAAACTGCGCGATTCGGAAGCCATTACTCTGGCTGCCAGTTCCGAGTGGGGTGAAAGCAAGCGCACCGACGAGGATACCTTTGCTTACAATTGGTCGGACCGCCAAAACGTGGAAGGGGTGTGGCAGCGTACCATAGGAATCCTTGGTTTAGGCGAAATCGGCACGGAGTTGGCCCGGCGGCTGGACGGTTGGGGCTGCAAGCTGATCTATCATAAGCGCCGCAGATTGCCTGAGAGAGTGGAAGCGGAATTAGGCTTAACATACGTCGTCAGAGACATGCTCTTCATCCAGAGCGACTATGTCGCCAATCTACTGCCCTATTTCTCCAACACCGACATGCTGATAAACGCCGATATCTTCGCCAAGATGAAGGACGGCGCCTGTATCGTGAGTTGTGGTAGCGGCAGCGTGATCGACGAGCACGCCCTGGCTGAGGCTATTAGAAGCGGCAAGTTGGGCGGCGCAGCGTTGGATACGTTCGAGTGGGAACCTATCAAAGCCGATAACCCGCTCATTGGTCTGGCCAAGGACAATTTCAATGTACTGCTCACACCCCATATTGCCGCCGGTGCGGCGGCAGCGGCCGAACTCGAACGAGCAAGTGACTACACCAATATCATCAACGACATCAACGGCGCAGCGCTCAAGTACCGCGTGACCTGAACAAAGGGGATCGAATGAGTTCAATTCTAATTAGAAATGGCTCAATTGTCACCATAAACGACGATCAGCAAGTCTATCGCACCGGCTATGTATTCATAGAAGATGATCTAATCACAGCTGTCGGCGAAGGCGCTGCACCTTCCCAATTTAGCAAAGCGGATGCGATCATCGATGCCTCTTTGATGGCCGTCATGCCGGGGATGGTCAATGCCCACACTCATTTGTTCCAAACATTTCTTCGCGGTCTGGCCGATGATAAACCGCTGATGGAGTGGTTGAAGGTAGCTGTCTGGCCAGTAGCCCAGGTCTTAACCGAGGAAGAAGCCTACGTGGCAGCCATGGTGGGTATGGTGGAAAACCTCCGGGGAGGTGCTACTTCGATCATTGACCACCAATATATCCACACTGAAGTGGGCAATGATGATGGTGTCTGCCGTGCCGCCGATGAAGCGGGGCTTCGTTTCTTACTAGCCCGGGGCTGGGCCGATATCGATTACCACCCGGCCTTTATGGAGAAACCGGAACAAATAATCAGCGAGACCGCCAGGCTGCGGGAGAAATGGCAAGTTAGCAAAAACAGCCTGATTCGCGTAGAGTTTGGCCCTCTCATTCCCTGGGGTTGCACCGAAGACACCATGTATCGTACGCATGATATTTCCCAAAAATGGGGAGCCGGTACACATATCCATGTCGCCGAAACCAAAACCGAAGTGGATATGAGCCTGGAATCTCGTGGTAGCCGCCATATCGAATGGCTGGCTGATATCGGCCTGCTTGGCCCTCACATGCAGCTCGTTCACTGCGTCTGGCTAGAAGACAACGAAATCAAACTGATCGCGGAACACGGAGCCATTGTCGTCCATTGTCCGGTCAGCAACATGTACCTGGCCTCTGGTGTGGCTCGCGTTCCGGAAATGCTAAAACATGGCATTGTCGTTGCCCTTGGCACCGATGGTCCGGGCAGTAATAACAGTCAGGACATGCTGGAGTTGCTGAAGGTGACTGCACTCCTCCATAAAGTGAACACCCTGGATGCCACGGTATTGCTTCCGGAAGATGTGCTTTGGATGGCCTGCCGCGGTGGGGCGACTGCCTTTGGGTTACCAGAACAGATCGGTTCGCTGGAAGCGGGTAAGAAGGCGGATGTGGTCCTGGTTGACCTGGACACACCAATGGCGATGCCTGTTCACCGAGTTCCTTCGGCCCTGGTTTACAACGCCGGGACGCGGGACGTCGACACAGTCATTGTAAACGGCGAAATCCTAATGCGAAACAAAGAAATCTTGTTCCTGGACGAAAAGTTACTGCTTGCTCAAGCACGTCAGGCATGCTCGCACCTGTTTGAGCGCGCCGGCGTGTTCGCGGATTTGATAATATAAGGGGTGGATTCTGATGGACGAACTTGATACGAGGGAGAATGTCAGTGCCTTCCTTGCACCCATCCCAAAAGGGAAAAGAGTATGAATCCGTCAGGCAAAACTGCCCTAATTACCGGCGGCGCACATCGGGTGGGAAAAGCCATCACGATGGCTCTGGCCCAGGCTGGGGCAAACGTCATCGTCAACTACAACACCTCGGCCGTCGCCGCCGAAGAAACAATGGCTGATGCCCGCGCTATGGGCGTAGGCGCATTGGCAATCCAGGCCAACATTGGGGACTATCGACAAGTAAAATCGATGGTCACAGCGGCTGCGGCGAAATTTGGGGACGTAGACATATTGGTAAACAGTGCGTCGCTGTGGATGGAGACCCCCTTCCCAACCGACGATTTAGACGGCTGGCATCGCGTTACCAACATTCTGATCGACGGCGCGTTCTACTGTGCCAATGCGATAGCCCCGCTCATGCTGGAAAAAGGGGAAGGAGCCATTGTCAACATAGTCGATTTAGCCGCCTACGAACCATGGCCCAATTATATCGCCCACTGCGTTGGAAAGTCGGCCTTGCTAGCCTTGAGTCGCCAGTTGGCTTTGGAACTTGCTCCATCGGTGCGGGTCAATGCCGTCGCACCCGGTCCGGTACTACCCCCTCCTGACTATAGTCGGGAAATGATTGAGCGCACGGCCGGTAAAACCCTGCTTGGACGCTGGGGGACGCCTGAAGACATCGCCGAAGCGGTGTTGTTCTTCATCCGGGCGAAGTACGTTACTGGTGAGGTTTTGGCCGTGGATGGCGGTCAACGTTTTGGCCATCGGAAACACGAACACGGATGATGGAAGCGCTTCTGGGAATCGATGTCGGCACCACGTCGACGAAGGCCGTGCTGTTCGATCGAACGGGTACGGAATTGGCGCGGGCTATCTCTCCCCCCTATCCTAATCATACCCCTAATCCAGGTTGGGTGGAGCAGGATCCGGAAGACTTGTGGCAAGCCGTATTATCGGTTGTTCGTGGTGTGATGGCGGCCGTCGATAGAGAAGTACACGTACAAGCGCTGTGCATGGCCACCCAAAGCGGATCAGTGCTAGCTGTGGACGCCAATGGAGAACCGGTATATCGATTTATTACCTGGATGGACGGCCGTACCGAATCTCTAGCAAATCAATGGCGTGAAAACGGGTTTGAAGATCAGGTCAAGGCCGTAAGCGGCTGGTCGCTCTATCCCGGCTCGTGCCTACTCTCCATTGCCTGGCTTCATGATCACCAACCTGGGGTTTTCGCCGCCTCCCAGAAATACGTCTCGGTAAATGATTTCATCACCTTCCGTCTTACCGGTGCTTACTGCACGAACCCCTCCAATGCCGGCGGGATGGTACTACTTGATATCCACACCGGACAATGGAGCGAAGATCTGTGTTCTCTGGCTGCCATCACAAGCGATCATCTTTCGCCCATTCAACCTGCCGGAACAGTCATCGGCGAGATCACCCCAGACATTTGCCGAGCCACCGGTCTTCCAAAAGGCACGCTTCTGGTTAACGGCGGGCATGACCAGGGTTGTACCACCCTTGGGCTTGGCATTATTTCACCGGGCAAGCTGTTGCTGGCCTGCGGCACGGCTTGGGTTATCACAGGCGTGACGGATTCGCCTGAGATAGATCAGGCTCCCTCCGCCCTGGAATTGAATTTCCATCCTGCCCCGGATCGTTGGACGATCTCCCAATCATTGGGCGGGTTAGGGGCTTCGCTTGAATGGTGGATCAATCAGGCCTGGAGAGGCGTGAGCGGACAGGTCTCCCGTAAAGAAGCATTCGCCGCCCTAGACGATGAGTTGGCACAAACTCAGCCGGGCAGCGGGGGCTTAACCTTTCTTCCGTTTACTGGTGGGCACGTCGACGGGACTATGGCGAAGGTTGGCGGCTTTCTCGGGCTGCAATTAGACCATTCTCGGGCTGATATGGCGCGAGCAATAATGGAGAGTGCGGCATTTGAATTACGGTGGGCGTTGGAGGCTATTCAAGAGGCGAGTCTCCCGGTTGACCGGCTTTGGATGGTTGGCGGCGCGGCGCAAAGTACATATTGGCCAGCGATCCTGGCTAATGCCAGCAATGTTCCTATCTGTCTACCCCGCTATGATAACTGGCCAGCATTGGGTGCGGCCATATTGGCGGGCATTGGCATTGGATTATTCGAGAGCGTCGATGATGGTCTGAGCCATTTCCGGAAACCGGTGGAAGATATAGAACCGGTTGAGGCGATGAGGACGTTGTATGAGGCTAACTTTGCATCGTACAAAGCATTTGCCCAGAAGCTCAGGATGGTGCCCGCCAAGCTACAACCCGAGGCTTGGTTGCCGAATTGACCGACCATGGAATTAAAGGAAGGGAAAGCCGATGAGTAAACCAAGAGTGGCCGTCACCATTGGAAGATCGTACTACGAACGTATGTTTAGCCAGGAAGCCTGGAAAACGTTGGAGGACTTCGCCGAGGTCATCCACCACCCTGAGCAAGAACCAGCCGGCAAAGAGGAATTGCTCGTCCTTCTACCTGATGCGGACGCTTGCATCACCAGTTGGGGCGTGGCACGTTTCGACGCTGATGTTTTGGCCGCCGCCCCCCGATTGCGAGCGATGGCTCACATGGGTAGCAGCGTCAAACGCTTCGTTTCAGATGCTCTTTGGGAACGGGGAGTGCATCTGACCAGCGCCGGTATCACCCTGGCTCGGGACGTGGCCGAGACGACGCTGGGTTTGATGATCGTCGGACAGAAGCGAATTTGGCCTCTGGGGCGACACGTGAGGAAGGGAGGATGGCGGGATTCTCCAACCTGGGACCAGTGGTCCTCTCGTGAACTGTTCCGCAAAGAAGTAGGCATTGTTGGGGCCAGTAATACCGGGCGGTATGTTATCGAATTGCTCAAGCCCTTTGAAGTAACGATCCTTCTCTATGACCCGTTTATCTCGGATGAGGAGGCGATAAAGTTGGTGGCAACAAAGCTGGAGTTGGATGAGCTGTTGCGCCGGGCCGATGTGGTTTCATTGCACGCGCCGGCGAACGAACACACACATCATATGCTCAACGCGGAGCGATTGGCGCTGATGAAAGACGATGCGCTGCTGATCAATACCGCACGCGGATCGTTGATTGATGAAACGTCCTTGATCGAGGAATTGAGCAAGGGCCGTTTCTTCGCCTTTTTGGACGTGACCGAGCCCGAACCTCTGGCCGAAGATAGCCCGCTGCGGGCCTTGGAAAATGTGGTTGTGACCCCTCATATCGCGGGATGTATTGAGAACTGCAACCGTATGGGTGAGTTGGCCGTGGAAGAGTTGCGACGTTTCTTTGCCGGGGAACCGGCTGTTTATCAGATTACACAAGAATTACTAACGAGGATTTCTTAACATGACACTAACTCGTCGTTTGAATCACATATTTCGCCCTGATGGGCGGGCGCTCATTGTCGCTTTTGACCACGGCATGATGGATGGTCCTTGTAAAGGAATGGAAAAACCGGCTGAAACCTTGCGTAAAATCGTCAGCGGCGGCGCTGATGCCATTCTTACCACCTACGGCATGGCGACTCGCTTCGCGAAAGAGATCGCCTCTCTGGGGCTGATCCTTCGCCTGGACGGAGGTGGCACCAAATTGGGCAAGATAGGACCTGGTTCCCAATTCTATACGATCGACGATGCCTTGCGGATCGGCGCGGATGCCGTCGCTGTCTCGGCATTTCCCGGTTCCGACATGGAGGAAGACACTCTGCGTACCCTAGCCCATGTGGTTAGCGTTGCCCATGCCTGGGGAATGCCTGTCATGGGCGAGATCGTGCCCGGTGGCTTTGACAGTGGGCCCGAGTTTCGAAGTGCTGAAAGCATCTCCATTTCTTCTCGTGTAGGGGCGGAGCTGGGCGCGGATTGGGTGAAGATCCCCTATACCGAGGGATTTGAACAGGTGACATCAGGCTGCTATGTTCCGGCCGTCATTTTGGGTGGCGCAAAAAAGGGTAACGAGAGAGTTATGCTGGAGAATATCCGATCCGCTCTGGACGCGGGCGCAGCCGGCGTTGCCGTTGGGCGCAATATATTCCAGGCCGATGATCCGGCCACGATGACGGCGGCCGTGGCGGCTCTCATTCATGAAGACGCTTCGATTGACGAAGCGATGGTAATACTGAGCGGAGGATAATGATCTGTAGATTGCTTTTGGAGAATGAATCTGGAGCTTGATTCTGGAGAATGAATCTGGGGATTTAAGATGAAACGGTTTGCAAATAAGATTGTCGTTATCACCGGGGCAGCCAGTGGCATCGGTAAGGCCTGTGCCGCTCGTTTTGCTGAAGAAGGCGCCAACATCGCCTGTCTCGATATTTCAACCGAGGCGAACGAAAAAGCCGCTGGTGAGTGCCGCGAGCTGGGTGTTGAAGCCATGGCCCTGCACTGTGATGTAACGGACCCGGAGAGCATCAAGACGGCCGTGAAGGCCACGATGGAAAGATGGGGGCAGATTGATACCCTGGTTTGCTCGGCCGGCATCTATACCGGCAGCCCTCTGGCGGACGTGCCCTTGCAGCAATGGAAGAAGACAATTGACATCAACCTGACCGGTACGTTTCTCACCAACCAGGCTATCGTGCCTATCATGATGGACCAGCACGGCGGCAGTATCATCAACCTTTCTTCAATGGCTGGAAAAACGAGTTGGCCAGCCTCGGCCGAATATTCCTCCTCCAAGAGCGGGGTGATCGGCTTGACGCGTTCGGTGGCCATGGAATTGGCCCCTTATGGCGCAACCGCCAACGCCGTCTGCCCCGGTAATACCCTAACCGACATGGTTCGAAACGTAGCCGGCAAAGTGGGCGCGCTGGACGGCATGACTGGTGAAGAATGGCTTCAGATGAGGGCCAGCGATTGCCCTATGAATCGCCTGGCTGAACCCTGGGAAATGGCGGGAGTAATCGCTTTTCTGGCCTCGGATGATTCCCGCTATCTCACCGGCCAGGCCATCGAAGTTGATGGCGGGATGGTAATGTCGTAACCATGGAATACACAGGATACCTTGATTTTTGGTTCACCGACCGCCCCATTCTGAGCCGGATCGCCCCGTTCGTAGAATTGGGTGTTAAGAACATGAACTTCTTCTTCTGGCGGCAAGCACCGGTAGAGGAGTTAGCAGCGGAATGCAAACGCCTCGGAGCGCGTCTCTATTCGACCTTTGATGACGATATGGGTTCGCTGGCCGATCCAGGCGACAACGAGAGGACCTATCGTTCCTGGGCTGAAAGCCTGGAAATGGCTGAACGGGTTGGCATATCTGTGTTGTATATCTTCTCCAACCAGATTGAACCGGTTGGCGGAGTCGAATATGTGGCGCGACTATCTGATAATTACACCGAGGGCGAACAATATGCCAACCTGCTTCAGCAAACGAATCGGATCATGACCCTGGTCGAGCAAACGGACCTGGAAGTGCGCGTGGAATGCTTGAATCAGTTTGACTTTGTGGGCAATGTATTAGTGGATAATCCTCGGTTGGCTGCCGATTGGGTGCGCCGGATCGACCATCCCCAGTTTCGTCTGACTTTCGATACCTATCATCAGCAACGAGGATCTGGCGAATTATTATGGAGTCTGGAGACGTATTTTGACCTGATTTCGGCCGTTCATATTGGCGATGTCCCCACCCGTCAGGAGCCGGGGACAGGTGAAATTAACTTCGCTAATATCCGCGCCAAACTGCATGCACTAGGATTTAACGGTGAGATCGGCTTGGAATTCTTCCCATCCACCACCGAAGCACAGGCTATGGCTCGTACGCAGTCGATATTCCCCCTCGACTACAATGAGGCAGAGTAGATGAGTGAAACGGCCGATGCCCTCATCATCGGCGGCGGGGTGATCGGCGCCAGTATCGCCTATCACCTGGCTCGCCGTCGATATGGCCGAGTTTTGCTGCTGGAACGCGATTCGCTGGGTTCCGGAAGTACCGGTCGATCTGTCGCCACCGTTGATTTCATGACCCTTCACTCAAGCGCTGTTGAACTCTATGCTCGCAGCAGTGCTTTCTTCCGTCAGTGCGACGAACTGATGGACGCAGAGTGTGGCTTTGTCGAAACGGGCTCCATCATTCTTGCAGGACCGGAAAAAGAAGATGCGTTGCTGAGAGCTGTCCAATTTATGGCTGCGGCGGGCGTGAAGGTACTATCGCTAACCCTAGATGAACTGGCGCTGCTGGAGCCGAGGGCATCCTTGGAAGGTGTGACGGCCGCCAGTTATGCACCTCATGCCGGATATGCCGATCCGGTCTTGACGACGCAGGCATTTGCCGGTGCGGCGAGCCGGCTCGGCGTGCATATCCGTCAGGGACAAGCGGCTATCCGTCTCCGCTTAAAGGGAAGGCGAATTACCGGGGTTGACACGACCGACGGCTTCATCGAAGCACCTGTTGTGATCGTCGCCGCCGGAGCATGGAGCGGCGAATTGCTGCATCCAATCGGGATTGAAATTGACTTGCAGCCCGTACGACATCCGGTCGTATGCTTGCGCCGGCCTGAGGATTTTAGTCCTCCCCATCATAGTCTGCTTGATTTGACGACTGGAATATACGCCCGCCCGGAAGCTGGCGAGCTATCCCTCGCCGGTTCTATTGACCCCGGCGTCGGATATAATCCCACCAACCCCGATGATGGAACGGAATATGTTGAAGACGATTATTTGATTTGGACGATGGAGCGTTTGGTGCTTCGTTATCCATCACTATCCGCAAGCGTGCTGTGCAAAGGTTGGGCCGGGGTCATGACCATTGCCCCCGATTGGCAGCCCATCATTGGCGGTTGGCCTGATAGGCAAGGGCTGTACTGTGCGGCCGGGTTTAGCGGGCGGGGTTTTCAAATCAGTCCATCGGTCGGCGATCTATTAGCCGGACTGATAACGGGAGACGATGCAGCCGACGGCCATCTTAAGCCTTTCTCACCCTCTCGATTCGCCGAGGGTCGACACAGTCGAACCGACCAGGCGGTCGAGACCTATGGACTTTTGGGGTAATTGACCCATACATGCAATCAGATACGACAATGCCCAGAACGACATCGCGACGCGTGTTAGTAATTGCCGGGCAAGAACGATGCGAAATAAAGAGGAAGGCATGAAAATCGGCGGACGTATTCGATTACGAAGAAAAGAGCTGGCTTTGAGTTTGCGAGAACTTGGTGAAAAGGCTGGTGTTAGCGCAAGTTTTCTCAGCCAGGTAGAAAACGACCAGGTTTCTCCATCGTTGAACTCATTGCAGAGCATTGCGACGGCGCTCCAGGTACCCATGTTTTATTTCTTGAATAATTCCCGGGGTGGATCAGTGGTTCGAGCTGGGGAACGTCGAAAGCTCTATTTCTCGGATTCGAAAATCGGCTACGATTTGCTCACGCCAGATTTCTCAAGGCAGATGATGTCGTTTATCATCCATCTAGAACCCTTCGCTCGTAGAGTTGCCATGCCTCTCGCCAGGCCAACTGAACAATGGATGCATGTTCTGCAAGGGTGCATGAAGATCGTGGTGGGTGACGATACCCGTATGCTCGATCTAGGTGATACGATTTATTTCGATGGTGATTTGCTGAAAGAATTCTGCTCGGCCAGCGACGAGGAACTGGTGATCATCTGCTGCATCACGCCGCCGGTGTTATGAGTTAGCTTCCGTAGCTTACTGACCTGAAACGATTAATTAGGGGGATACGCATCTCGTTGCAGAGCAATCCGCGGATGGTGGGCGTGATTGGACTCGAACCCCTAAGCTGAGCGCAGCACAGCCGTGATCCCAAGAATCGAAGAGCGATGCCCCGCTACCGATGCAGAAATAAATGACCATGAATACGTATCGATTGTCATGGTGCATGGCCTAGCATTAGTCCCCAGCTTGTTGTTCCGTCAAACTTCCAGCCACAACCTCATTCATTATCGGCAATCGTATCTGCTCCTCGCCGTTCAATGTCACCTCTTTTTCATTAGGGTGACATTTTCGCTTTTCTTTTGATAGATGACCGAATCGCTGAACAATAACAATATAGCGAACATGACCTTGACACAACGACAGATCTTACCTATCATTTTGATATCTGATATTTGACAAAATATCAAATAGAAGGGAAACCATGTCCCTCCCAATCACACGTACTGTAAAAAGCTCGCTAGGTGACAACCTACGTGACGATATTCTCCGGGGCGATCTTCTCCCTGGTCAAAATATTCGCTTGGAGGAGATCGCAGCGCGCTTTGACGTCAGCACCACGCCTGTGCGGGAAGCACTTCGCGACCTGGAAGCCGAGGGATTGGTGACCATCTTCCCTCACCGGGGCGCCATTGTCACCCAATTAAGCGCAAAAGACTTGCGTGATGTCTATGATATTCGTGCGACTCTAGAGGCAATGGCCACTCGCCTGGCAGTCCCTCACATGACAGAAGCAACCTTGACCCAATTGCTCTCGTACTTTGAGCAAATGGATAGCCATTTAGGCGAGGTACTCGCTCTGATCAAATTGAATCATGCTTTCCATATAACTCTCTATGGCGCATCTGATAGGAGCCACCTGTGTGAACTCACCGGCATATTGCGCCTTCGCACTCAGCACTACCTGGTCGCTTTCATATCCGAAATTGGAGGTATGCCCCAAGCTCAGGCCGAGCACCGGGCGATTATCGAAGCCTGCGAGCGAGGCGACGCTGACGGTGCTGCCACATTGATCTACAACCATGTGAACAATGTAGGTAACGCACTTATCGATTATGTGCGACGAAAAGAAGAGTGAAATGATTCGTGATATAAAGAATTAACCTATCCGGGTGACCTGTTTGGTCAAGTATCGAAAGGAGCTTGAGTGTGATGCCTTCGTCCACAGATAGATTAGAGTTTTACGATCTGAGCCACCCTTGGGGAGATAAAGTACCCTTGTGGCCTTACTTCCCCGACGTTAAGATCGAGCGCTTTCACTACCACGCCAAGTCCCGAGTCCTCTCTCAGCAGATCACCACTTTCATGCATTGCACCACCCACACCGATGCGCCAGCGCATGTCATTGAGGGGATGCCTTTTATGGATGAGGTCCCACTTGATCGCTTCTTTGGTTCTGCAGTGGTCGTAGCTATCCCAAAAGGAAAGTGGGAAAAGATTACGCCCGAGGATCTTGAAAGAGCCGAGCCTAAGATCGAACCCGGTGACATTGTGATTATCAACACTGGCTGGCACAAGTACTACGGCGACAATGTCAAATATTTTTGCTACTCGCCCGGCCTCTACCTCGAAGCGGGACAGTGGCTCAAAGAAAAAGGCGTCAAAGCCGTGGGCGTCGACCATCAAGCATTGGACCACCCCCTTGCTACCGCCATCGGACCTCATGGGCCAGGTGGGCCAATCCTGCCTTGGGTGGTCGAAGAGTACGAACAAGAGACCGGCAAGAAGGTGGTCGAGGAGTTCGCCTTGTGGGAACCTTGTCACCGGCAATTGCTGGGTAACGGGATCGTAGGTTTTGAAAACGTTGGCGGTGACATCGACAAAGTCACCGGGAAACGAGTAACCATCGCGGCCTTTCCCTGGCGTTGGGTCAAAGGGGACGGCTGCATCGTTCGCATGGTCGCAATTGTCGATCCCACAGGTGATTTCCATCTCTAAGGAGGAGTTCAATGAAGGTAACACGCTTAGAAGAAGCTGTTAAGTACAGCCCCCCAAAGCACACAGCGAATTGCCATGCCATGCATCTGCAACATAAAAACCTGGGCTGCGAAGCTCCCTACTGGGTCGGCTGCTCATATTATCTGCCTGGCGCCAAAGCGGAATGGGATGCCTCTTCGCTGGACAAGGTATATATCGTACTCGAGGGCGAACTCACCATGGCCTTCGAGGATCAGGAAGTCAAGCTCGGTCCTATGGACTCCATATACATTGGCCCTGATGAAAACCGTGAGGTTCGCAACGATACCAATAGTGTCGCAACCATGCTGGTTGTGATGCCCTACCCTCCGCAGTAGGAGTGAAGCATGATGGACGATATTCCGGATACCAAGTCGCTTTTTGATGTTACAGGTAAGGTGGCGCTCGTTACAGGCGCGTCGGGTGGATTTGGGGGGGCTAGTGCAAAAGGGCTGGCAAAAGCTGGCGCCAAGGTAATGCTTACCGGTCGCTCCGCGGAGAAACTGGAACCAGTCGCTACAGAGATTCAAGAAGCGGGATACTCGGCCTCCTACGTCGCCGGTCACCCAGCTGATGCCGCCGACACGAAGCGTATTGTCGAGGAAACTGTGAGGCAGTTCGGCGGTATTGACATTCTGATCACGTCGGCAGGCCTCAGCCGCATCCATCCGATCACGGAGTTCCCTCTCGAGGAATTCGAAGAGATCATGGACGTCAACGTCAAAGGCACATGGTTGATCTCCAGGGAAGTCGGCCGGGTAATGATTGAGCAGAATCGGGGTGGTAAAGTCATCCTCGTATCGTCAACGCGTGGCCTCCTGGGCATGAAGAACTACACGGGTTACGCGACTTCGAAAGGGGCCGTGCATGTCCTGACTCGCTCTCTGGCCTGCGAATGGGGTGAGCATGGCATCAACGTCAATGCGATCGCCCCCACGGTTTTCCGCACCGACCTGACTCAATGGATGTTCGACGATAAGGAGTTTTACAAGGTATTTTTGAGACGTATCCCCATCGGCCGCCTCGGCGAGCCAGAAGATTTCATTGGGGCCGTTCTCTACCTGTCGTCAAGAGCATCCGACTTTATGACCGGCGCCATTATGTATGTAGATGGTGGCTATACCGCAGGATAGGGAACAACATGTCGACTTCAGAGCAGATTACAGTGGTAGGAGCCGGCCTGATGGGTCATGGCATTGCCCAATTATTCGGGGCCCATGGATTCACCGTCTGGCTGGTCGACAACAACAGTGACGTTCTCAACTCGGCCAAAGAGCGGATAGGATCCAACCTCAACCGTATGCGAACCAAAGGTGTGAAATTCGAGGCTGACATTAGCCAGATTCTCGATCAGATCAAGACCACGACTGAGTTGGGTCCTGCCTGCGAAGGCAGTGATTTTGTCTTTGAAGCTGTATTTGAAAATTTGGAACTGAAACAGAATTTGTTCGCGATGCTAGATAGGCTGTGCCCGCCAAAAACTATCCTGTGCAGCAACACATCGGTGATTAGCATCACCGAAATCGCGATGAAGGCCAAGCACCGGGAGCGAATTGTCGGCACCCACTTCTGGAATCCACCCTATCTGATCCCGCTTGTAGAAGTTGTTCGGGCAGAAGAATCCGCCAGCTGGTGCACATCTGCCACCTATGACTTGTTGAAGCGGGTTGGCAAACATCCCGTTCATGTGCATAAAGATGTACCTGGATTCGTCGGCAACCGTCTCCAGCACGCATTGTGGCGTGAAGCCTTCGCGATCATTGATGAGGGGATTTGCGATCCGGCTACGGTAGATGAGGTCGTAGTCCATGGCTTTGGGCTGCGTTTGCCAATCCTTGGACCTGTAGAGACCGCAGACATGGTGGGCCTTGATCTCGCCCTGGCGATACACAACTACATCCTGAAACATATCAACGCCGATCCGACTCCTTCCACCACCCTGCAAGCCAAGGTCAAGGCGGGTGAATTAGGATTCAAGAGCGGCAAGGGATTCATGGAATGGTCTGAAAATGACATTGCCGAATCAAGGCAACGTTTGGCCGACTATCTCATCAGCGTCTTTGCTGAACAACAGAAATAGGCGAAAGGAGGAGCAGAAGATAGAAAAATCGACCAGCGCCACTCGGGTAGCATTGGGTATTCTTTGGATAGAAAAAGGAAGAGGGAGAAATGAAAAAGACAATATTGATCCTGTTTATGATGCTCGTGCTCGTTTCGCTGTCGGCCTGTGGTGAGGATACTGCGGAGCCAACAGCGGTGGAAACGGAAGCGGAGGAGGCAGCGGCTCCCTCTGGACCAGAAACCATCAAAATTGGCACCAGCGCACCGCTAACCGGCATGTTTGCAGGTTTTGGTGAAGGTTGCACCTTTGGCGCCCAGGCAGCCGTTGACGATATCAACGCTCAAGGCGGGATCTATGTGGCCGAGTATGACCGCAAAATCCCAGTGGAATACATCGTTGTCGATAATGCGAGCGACCCTGCCAAGTCGGGAAGCCTTGCCGAGGATTTGATCTTGCGCGATGATGTCGACCTCTTGTACTCGGTCGATTCGTCGCCATCAATTCACATCCCAATCGCAGAGGTTGCGGAGAAACATGGCGTCCCCCACATCGTTGGTGGCGGTCCTTTTGAACCTTGGTTTGGGGCTCGCAGCGAAACAGAGTCAGGGTGGTCATACACTTGGTTCCCTGGTTTTGGTATAGCGACGCCGCCCCCTGAGGGAGATCCCAAGCATGGTTTACCTGGCTATACCATCAGAGATTCCTGGTTTGCAGTCCTGGATGACTTCGGTGACCAGACCAACAAAGTAGCCGGCGTCTTCGCCACCGATGAGCCAGATGGAATTGGCTGGTATGGCTTGTTCCCAGATCTCCTGGAAGAATGGGGGGCAACCGTTATCGGTGCTGAAGACCAGCTAGGTTTCTACCCGCTCGGGACAACCGACTTCACGGCCATGTGCAATGAATGGAAAGATAATGAAGTTGAGATCCTTTGGGGTAATGTGCCGGGACCCGAATTCGCTACCCTATGGAGACAATGCAAGCAAGTGGGATTTAATCCCAAGATTGTCATGGTCGGCAGGGCGCCCCTATTCTACATCGACGTTGAGGCTTGGGGTGGAGACTTGCCGCAGGGAGTTGGTACCGAAATCTGGTGGGATCCGGCTTATGAAGGTCCGGGTATCGGAGACACGACTCCGCAGTCACTCGCAGACAAATGGATCGAGGAGACAGGCGAACCCCTAAACCGCGGCGTTGGACACGGCTATGCTCCCATGCAGGTCCTCTTTGATGCCATTGAAAGAGCCGGCTCACTCGATCCAGTAGCCATCAATGAGGCTATGGCGGAGACGGATCTGAATACCGTCAACTACCAGATCAAGTTCGATCCAGAGACTCATTTCAGTTGGATACCACTCTTCGTTGGCCAGTGGCAGAAGACAGATCAGCCATGGGTTTGGGAATTAGGGATCACTCACTCAGAGCACGATTACCTGGAACCCACGACCGATTTCATCTTCCCAGTTCCAGAATAATCACGCAGCATGAAACAGTTTTAGGGTAGGGCTAGTTCCAAGACTAGCCTTACCCCATCTCTTGCTTGGGCAATCACTCGATGACGAAGCATTGACGGTCGAAATGAGCGACCATCACGCGTTTAGTGGCCACAAGCCAGGTCGCTGCCGAAGGAATAGAGATCGCGGATCAAGGCAACAATAGGTGATTAATTGGATGAGCCGATAATATCGATCAACCGGGTCAGTAAACGCTTCGGTGGGTTGCTGGCCCTCCATGATGTGACCTTTGACTTACCGGCTGGGGCAATCATGGGGTTGATGGGACCGAACGGCGCCGGCAAAACCACACTGGTTAATGTGATCTGCGGTTTGTATAAGCCCGATTCCGGCACGATCATGTTTAAAGGACGAGACATTTCTCGTCTTCCTGCCCATAGAGTCTGTCACTTGGGTATCACCCGGACGTACCAGATTCCACAGCCTTTTGGGGAACTGACCGTATTGCAGAACGTCATGGTGGCAGCCATGTACGGTAGAGGAATCGGCCAATCGGAGGCTGAACGCGATGCTCATCGGGTCCTCAAAATGACAGATCTCTCAGACAAGCGAGACTTGTTGTCAAAAGATATGCCAACGATTGCCCTTAAGCGTCTCGAAGTCGCCAGAGCACTCGCTACAAAACCAGCCTTGTTACTTGTTGATGAGGCGGCCGCCGGCCTGAATGAAACGGAACTCCCGCAAATGCTGGAACTTTTAGAGACCATCCGCCAGACGGGAGTCACCATCATATTAATTGAACATGTCATGAATGTCATGAGAAAGGCGGTCGATTCGATTCTTGTCATCAATGAAGGCACGATGATTGCATCCGGCACACCAGAAGAGGTCATGAAAGACAGGAAAGTTATCGAATGTTATCTGGGTGAATATGCCTGAGCGAACGATTCTCCTGGTAGAGGACAACAAGCGGAACGTCTAGGAAATGTCGGAAGAACTCCTCCTTCAAATCGACAGCATCGACGTCCATTACGGATCGTTGCAGGTGCTGTGGAACGTATCCTTGGAAGTGACCGAGGGTGAGATTGTTGCCATTGCGGGCGCCAACGGGGCAGGCAAGTCCACCCTATTGAAGACGATATCAGGAGTAATCCATCCATCCAGCGGAACCATCAAATTCGACGGGACGGATATCACGACCTTGCACCCTTACGATATCGTTGGCCTGGGTATATCTCAAGTTCCTGAGGGAAGAAAGCTTTTCCCCGAAATGACGGTTTCCCAAAATCTTGTCATCGGTTCCTACAATCGCAATGCAAGGGCATCGCGAGATGAAAACCTAACAAGGGTATATGAACTCTTCCCAGGCTTGGCAGAGAGGAAAAATCAGCTAGCAAAGACGCTGAGCGGTGGAGAACAGCAAATGGTGGCCATAGGCCGGGGGTTGATGGCCAATCCAAGAGTGATGATTATCGATGAGATGTCACTCGGTCTCAGTCCTTTGATTGTGGGTGACTTGTTTAGGGCCCTTCACGAAATAAGAGAGCGTGGTATCACGATTCTGCTCGTCGAGCAAAATGTCTGGCAAACGCTTCACGAAGCCGATCGAGCCTATCTCATTGAAACGGGACGCATCGTTCTCAGTGGAAATGCGTCTGAACTCGTAAAAGAAGAGGAAATAAGGGATGCGTACTTCGGTGCAGAATAGCGATCACCCAGTTTGCCCATTAATACCATGGAATTAATAAGCGACCTGGCCTCACCCATCATTATTGGGGTACTGCTTGGGGGGTTGTATGTCGTTGTCGCCCAGGGGCTGTCTCTGGTCTTCGGCGTCATGAAGGTGATCAACGTCGCTCATGGGACGCTAGTCATCCTGGGCAGCTACCTCGCATTCGCGGTGCTGTCGGCATTCGGGATCGATCCAATTCTTGGGTTAGTGATTGGTGCTCCGATTTTCTTCCTCCTGGGCATCCTGATTGAAAAGTTCCTCTTGAATCGGGCCGTAAGAATGTCGGCCGATGCTGCTTTGATCATTGCCTTTGGCATTGCCCTTGTCGTCCAAAACGCTATCCAGATCATATGGACTCCGATGTCAAGATCTCTGTTAACCGATTACTCCTTCGAAAGCATTCAAATTGGAGATATTTATATTCCAGTTGTCTATATCCTCGATTTTGTCGCAGCTCTAGTTGTGATGCTGGTGATTCATCAATTCCTAAAGAGAACATATCTGGGACAGGCGATCACGGCCGCCTCCCAGGATAGAAAAACGGCCGAGCTAATGGGAATCAATCCAAATAGGGTTTATCAAATTGCTTTCGGTGTCGCCATGGCTCTGGCTGCTATTGCAGGTGTATTCTATGGTTTAACCTTTCCCTTCAACCCGACAACCGGAAACGCCCTCCTGATCATCGCCTTTGGCGTGATCATTCTGGGTGGGCTTGGAAGCATGGTGGGAACCTTTGTAGGAGGCGTGATCTTTGGGCTATCTCAGACTTTGGGTGGATATTTCTTCGGACCTACCGGTCAGTTGCTCGTCCCTTTTATGATGGTTCTTGTTGTTCTAACGATCCGGCCACAGGGCTTGTTCGGCCGATAACGGCAGATGAGAGAGTTGATGCAGCGATATCGTCCATTGATATTTCTGGGGGCTATTACGGTCGGCCTAGCGCTGTTGCCGATCATAGGCATTCCTGAAGTGTGGATTCTGTATCTATTCTATTTCTTTGTATACCTGGCTGCGGCCAACATGTGGAACTTGCTGGCCGGTTTCAGCGGTCTGCTGGCTCTTTGTCCGGCCGCCTTCATCGGTTTAGGTGGTTACACCGTGACCATCTTATCCTGGTTGGAACTACCGTATTATTGGGGGATCGTTGCCGGTGGGTTCGCGGCGGCGCTCTTTGCCGGCCTTATTTCCGTCTCTGTATTCAGGATGAAAGGCGTATATTTCGCCATTGGGACCCTGGTTGTACCCGCCATACTTCGACTGGTATTCCTCCGGTGGAGACCAGTTGGTGGAGATCTTCAAGGTGGAGGGGCAGGCTATATCGTAAAAGGGGTCAGCAATATCCCCTCCGAGGTCACCTACTGGCTTGGGCTGTCGATTGGTCTTGCCTCGGTCATCATCATCACAATAATATTGCGTTCCAAATTTGGCTATGGGCTCGCCGCCGTCAGAGATAATGATGTCAGCGCCTCTAGCCTGGGGGTAGACGTTTTCAGGTTGAAGCTGTCCTCGTTCCTCATCGCTGCCTTCGTGATCGGTATCGCTGGGGCCATCTTTTATACCTACCAGGGATACATCGAGCCCAACAGCGCTTTCGATATCAGTTGGCTGATGATTGTCCTGTTAGCCACCGTCATGGGGGGCATTGGATTGGCCTGGGGACCTTTCGTTGGAACGATCATTGTTGTCATTTTGCAATTTCAGCTGGCGCGATATCCAGGAATCAGCTTGCTGATTCAGGGTCTAATACTGATCGCCATTATGCTTATAGCACCTCAAGGAATCTTGGGACTGGTACGCGATTGGCGCGCGGGAGGGGGTTTCCGCTCTTTACAAAGGTCAGGCACCATGGGCTAATCCCTTTGTTCGAGCCACAGGAGGAGCTTTAGGCTTAGCTGAGAATTGCGTTTTATCTCGAATTGTAGGTATGAGGGTCATGGGAAACATTGAGAAGTTAACCAACGGGACGACGGGTGGCCCCGTCTTCGTCTATGTGCAAGACGGAAGGATCATTCGTATCACGCCGATGGAATTGGATGATAATGACCCAGCACCGTGGGTCATTAAGGCAAGAGGTAGAAACTTCTCTCCAGCCCGAAAGACAACCATCTCCCCCTATTCGCTCGCTTGGCGCTCCATGATCTATTCGCCAAAAAGGCTGTTGCATCCTCTCAAGCGGGTTGATTTCGACCCTCACGGGAAACGCAACTGCACCAACAGAGGCGAATCGGAATATGAACCCATAACCTGGGACGAAGCAGCGGAAATCGTCACCGGTGAGATCAAGCGAGTAAAACGAGAGTACGGTCCGGCCGCGATCCTGTCCACCGCCTCCTCGCATCATTTATGGGGTCACTTGGGCTACCGTCACAGCGCCTACTTCAGGTTTATGAACCTTGTTGGCTACACCTATGCGGATCACAATCCAGATAGCTGGGAGGGCTGGCACTGGGGAGGCATGCATCAGTGGGGATTCAGCCATAGGCTCGGCATCCCCGAACAATACGATCTACTCGAGGATGCCCTCAAACACACGGAAATGATCGTGTTTTGGTCCAGCGACCCGGAAACCACCAGTGGGATCTACGCGGCCTTCGAAAGTACCTGTCGCCGCCAATGGCTGAAGGATCTAGGGGTCAAGATGGTATTTATCGACCCCTTTTATAACCACACAGCCGGTTTGTATTCCGACAAGTGGTTCGCTCCTAGACCAGGCACAGGCAATGCCCTCGCTTGCGCGATCGCCTATGTCTGGATAACAGAGAATTCCTACGACCAGGAATATATTAAGAATCGATCCGTGGGTTTTGAAAAGTGGAAAAACTATATCTTGGGCAAGGAGGACGGAATACCAAAGACGCCTAAGTGGGCTGAGGAAGAAAGCACCATTCCTGCCCGAGAGATCAAGGCCTTAGCCAGAGAATGGGCCTCCAAGAAGACCATGCTCGCCGCAGGTGGTCTGGGTGGCTGGGGAGGCGCCTGCAGATCCGCAACCGGAACACAATGGGCACGCCTGATGATCAGTCTTCAAGCCATGCAGGGCCTGGGGAAACCAGGTATCAACATCTGGGGAACGACCCAGGGTGCACCTCACAATTCGGATTTTCTGTTTCCAGGCTATACGGAAGGCGGCATGTCTGGTGACGTGGATAATTCGGCTGCTGGATATCGCTGGGTCTATCGAATGCATAATCGACCTACCCGCTCCAGTATTAACGCCCCCATCGGCCAACATATTCCCAGGCTGAAGATCCCCGAATGCATCCTCGACGGCAATTATGAGTGGAGAGGAAAGGGTTTCTGCGGCCAGTCTATTGAAGCCCAGTTCCATAAGTACAAGTATCCTGCGGACGGCTATCCGGAGATACAGATGTACTACCGGTATGGCGGGTCGTATATTGGCACCATGAATGAGACCAATCGATACGTTAAAGCCTACAGGACAGAGAGGCTTCCGTTTGTCGTCAATCAATCCATCTGGCTTGAGGGCGAAGCGAACTTCGCCGATATCATATTGCCCGCTTGCACTAATTTTGAACGATGGGACATCAGTGAATTCGCCGGCTGTCACGGCTATATACCCGATACAACCTGCCAGGTCAATAACCGGGTTATCAGCCTGCAGAAGAAATGCATCGAACCTCTGGGGGAATCGAAATCTGACTACAATATCTTCTCACTGCTAGCCCAGAAACTGGGTTTCCAGGATGTGTACACCGATGGCGGCCTGACCGAACTGGATTGGGTCAAACGTGTCTTTGATAGTAGTGATCTGCCCGATCACATTTCCTGGGAGGAGTTCTTTCAGAAGGGGTATTTTGTTGTCCCCCTGCCAGCGGACTACAAACCAACACCAGCCCTAAGATGGTTTGCCGAGGATCGGAGAAGAGATACACCAGATTGGGGGCCCCACCCCGAATCCCAGGCTGAATTTGGCAAAGGGTTGCAGACAACATCTGGTCTCATCGAGTTCGAATCTTCCAGCCTAAGGAAATTTGATCCAGACGATGAAGAAAGACCTCTCATTCCCAAATACATTCCTTCATGGGAAGGCCACCATACGGCCGAACTATATAGCAACTATCCCTTGCAGCTGATAACGCCCCACCCCCGCTTCAGCTTCCATACCATGGGCGATGGGAAGGAGAGTTGGATAAACGAAATCAGGGATCACCGGATCCTAAAAGAGGACGGTTACTATTACTGGATCATCAGGATCAATACCCAGGATGCCGAAAAGAGAGGGATAAAGAACAATGACCTGGTCAGGGTCTTCAACGACCGGGGTGTGGTCATATGCGCAGCCCAGGTGACTGAACGCCTCCCTCCAGGCACCGTTCATTCCTATGAATCTTGTGCCAATTACGATCCCGTAGGCAAACCCGGGGAATCAGCTGATCGGGCGGGGTGTATAAATCTTCTCACGCCCGGTCGCTACATCTCCAAAAATGCCTGCGGCATGTCACCCAACTCTTGTCTCGTGGAAATAGAGAAGGATATGGGGGAATGGGCATGAACAAGTGGAACTTGATCATCGACGTTGCCAAATGTCACGACTGCAATAACTGCTTCTTGGCCTGCAAAGACGAATACGTCGACAATGACTATCCTCCTTTCTCATCAGCCCAACCAAGACACGGTCACAGATGGGTCGACATCCTGCGTCAAGAAAGAGGGCAATATCCCCAGGTAGACGTTTCCTACCTACCGATCCTATGCATGCACTGTGACAGCCCCTCATGCATTGGGGAATCAAGCGACGAGGCCGTGTACAAAAGAGACGATGGAATCGTCATCATCGATCCGGTTAAGGCCAAGGGAAGGAAGGACATCCTCGATAAGTGTCCCTATGGTGCCATATGGTGGAACGACGAAAAAGCGATTCCGCAGAAGTGCACTCTTTGCGTTCATCTCCTGGAGGACGGGTGGAAGTCGCCAAGGTGTGTACAGGCCTGTCCAACTGGAGCTTTGCGGATTGTGAGCTCCGAAGAGTCCGAAATGCAGAGGATCGTTGAGGCTGAAAAACTAGAGCAATACAAGCCCCAATACCAGACAGAGCCTCGTGTTTATTATGCGAATCTATATCGGTTTACCGCCTCTTTCGTTTCTGGCAGCGTGGCCTTGAAAGATATCGACGAATGCGCTGAGGGAGCACAAATTACATTGAAGCTCCTTACATGGGAAACGATCCATTCGGCGGAAACCAACAACTACGGTGATTTCAAGATAGATGGTCTCGAAAGAAACGGTGGCGAATGTAGCCTTAAGATCACCTATCCCGGATACCAAACCCAGGAGTTGTATTTGTATTTGAAGGAGAGTATTAACGTCGGCACCGTCCATCTCCATGAGAGTGCTGGTGCGGCTGCCGAATAAACGACTAACCGTGATCCTGAACCTTATGCGAGGAGCTATAGTCAATGGAAAAGCTAATTCTGACAACCGCGCTCACTGGCGCAATAACAGTTCCGACCCAGACGCCCCATCTGCCTTACACAATCGATAGGATCGTCGACGACGCCATTACCTGTGCTAATTCCGGATCGACGTCGATTCATATCCATGCCCGCAACCCCGAGACCGGCCAACCTTCCTCAGATCCAGAGATCGTCGGCGAAATTGCGATGCGCATCAAGGAAGGTTGCGACGCCATCGTATGCATTACGACCGGTGGAGGTATGGGGATGACGCCCCAGGAACGTTTGCGGGGAGTTGCGGCTTGCCGGCCTGAGTTGGGTACCTTCAATCTGGGATCCATGAATTTCTCTATGCACCCTGTCGCGCGCCGATACAGTCCTGAGGATTGGGAATTTGATTGGGAGCAAAACTATGTCGAGGGCACCAAAGATTTCATTTTCCGCAACACTTTTGGCGATATGGAGGTCTTCGCCAGGACTATGAAGGAAAAAAACGTCAAACCGGAATTTGAGGCCTATGATGTTGGGCATCTCTACAATCTGAAGTTTATGGAGAAGGACGGCCGCGTTGAGCCCCCTTTCTGGATCCAATTTGTGCTTGGTGTATTAGGTAGTCTGGCGGCCACGCCCGAAGCTCTGATCATGATGATACAAACTGCCGACCGTCTGTTTGGCTCGGAGAATTACAAGTGGTCGGTAATTGGTGTAGGGTACCCCATGGAGTTCCACATGGCTGCTATGGGCATCATCATGGGCGGGCATGTGCGCGTCGGGTTGGAAGACAACATCTTCGTTAGGCGGAGGGTTTTGGCCAAAAATGTAGATCTGGTTGAAAAGGTTAAACGGCTCGCCGCAGAATTCGAGCGAGAAATCGCCACCCCTGACGAGGCCCGCCAAATGCTGGGTCTCAAAGGTTTGAATTCCGTAAACTTCTAAGAAACTGAAGGAGATTATTTATGAGCCTGGCCGAGACAAAACTGTCTGTCATTCTTCTTGGCGTTTCGCAGGCCTTCAAAGTTCAGGCCAGAAGGGACCGCGTCTATAGCAAACGCCTCGCAGAGAAGAATCTCACTGCCCAAATAAGGGTTGTCGATAATTCAGTGGGTAGATATTTCACGTTCAAAGACGGCAAAGTCACTTCAAAAAGCGGAATACACGCCAGCCCGGATGTAGAAATGATCTTTGCCAGTGCCAAGGTGGGCGCCCGATTGCTGACCCCGCCTGTCAATAAGCAAGAACAAATTGACGCCGCAAAGAATTTTCAATTGATGCTTGCCGGTCCCGACGATTTAACCGCATGGTTTACCATCACCATCAGTCAACTAATGACAGCCGGCATGAAATACGGAAAAGACATGGGCGATGGCGTCACAAGATATGTCAGCAACACGAACGGTGGGCCTGTTTTTGTCTACGTGAAAGACGACAAGATCATTCGTCTCACGCCTATAGAGTTCGATAGCGAAGATGCCCAGCCCTGGTCGATAAAAGCCAGGGGCAAAACATTCACGCCGCCGCGAAAAACCACGCTGCCATCATATAGCTACGCTTTGAAATCGATGGTCTACTCGCAGGACAGGCTCCTGCACCCAATGAAGCGGGTTGATTTCGATCCCAACGGCGAGCGCAACCTCGAGAATCGGGGCATCTCAGGCTATGAGCGCATCAGCTGGGACGAGGCCCTCGATATCGTCGCCAGTGAGATCAAGCGCGTCAGGACCGAGTATGGCAAAGGAACAATTCTTAGTGGCACCGGGTCTCACCATCTATGGGGGTGGCTTGGCTATTGGTTGAGCA
>JBARZW010000135.1:0-8877 GCA_049650305.1 Promineifilaceae bacterium (SeqCode) | reverse complement strand
TCTGTTGTTCAGCTTGTTGGCCGGATAGGTCTTATCGACCGTAGCGCCGGTGAAAGGAATCGATAATCGTCAGGAACTCGTCCGGTAATCGCTTCTGAACTTCGTTCACTATTAGGTCAGGAATCTCGCGAAAATAGGCTTCCGCGATGGCTCCGGCGATGCAAGCCATTGTATCACTGTCACCACCCAGCGATATCGCCTTTGAATCGCATCCTCGACGCTCACCGATTCCAGAAAGGCGATGATCGATTCTGGCACCGAACCTTGGCATGAACCATCGAAGCGATAAGATGGACGGATTTCCTCAAGAGAACGATTCAGATCATACCCGAAACGGCTCCCGATTTCTTCCTTGATTGTTTGCTTGTCCTCTCCTATTCGAGCCAAGAATACGCTGAGCGCTACTGCCTGGACTCCCTTAATACCCTCGACGTGATTGAGTGTTACCGTGGCGCTTCGTCTCGCCTCCAAAAGAACCTTTTCCAGATCGTCGAAGGCAAAACCAACTGGGCTAACTCGCATGGCCGAACCGTTGCCCCAACTATTATACATGCGGTTGTCCCCGGAATGCGCCCAGGCGTAAAACGAATAGTATATCCTGCATGGGGATACCGTTGGGCAAAGTCCTTTATTGACTCTCCATATGGTATTTTCTTGATTATGGCTTCTGCCACGGCAACTGTAAGCACCGTGTCATCTGTATACCTCGAGGTTGGGATGAATAGGGGAAAATCAGCTGTTTTAATGCTGTTTCGCTCGAAAATAGATCCGACGATATCACCGGCGATTGAGCCAATCATTATCCGTATCCCTGCGCACTAGTCTGCGCGTTCCTGGCCTGGTTGCTGACCGTTCAATCAGGCAAAGCCTCTGACGATTCGTGACTGCTCTACTGACAAGCGCATTTCTTATAGACAGTCTGCTCTGTATTGTATTACTATTGAGCCAGTGGAATGGCGGGAAACAACAAGTATGCTAGAGTATCGTTCTGCCACGACTCGGTCTGAATAAGTAAGGACCATTAAATAGAGTACATCACGAAAATTACCAGGGAGCGGAACCGCTGAACGAGCTCGAACGTCTATCTATCAGGCAAGGACCAAATGGACACTATCTGAGCACCCTCAGGGAGGACAATAAACATGTCTCAGGAGCAGAAGCAAATAACTCGCCGAACAGGGATTATCGCTCTGGTCATCGGCGTTATGCTTACGGGAGGATTGATCGCCGCCTTCGTCATCGGATACGCAATTAATCGGGATAGAGACCCGAAGGATGACGTTGTGGAAACCCCACCAACTGGCAGCCCAATAACCGGTATACGACTCGAAACTTCTTCTTCGGACCAGCCTGGGGATGAAGAGGAGGCTCAATTACGCATTCGATTGAGCAAAGGGCAACAGCAGACAGGGATTGAAGAGAGTGTGACTGTCGCTACTGGTGTGCCATTAAGCGGTGACGAAGTAGACGAGATTTTGGAACGCTTGCCTGCCCTGACTTCAGCGCCGGGTGATGTCGAGGAATTCAACTTGCCCGATTCATCCTTGCCGCCACCTCGAACTGGCGATGTTATTGATGAGCCGTTTCCCCCGCCTCCTGTGGCGGTTACTCCTGTGGCGGTCGCCGAGGGTCCGCTTGAAGTTCTACGCTACGCTCCTGAGGGCGAGATCCCCATCGCGCCATTTCTGAATGTTACTTTCAACCAGCCAATGGTCCCCCTAACCACGATTGAAGATTTGGCTTTGGAAGATGTTCCGGTGAATCTGATCCCAGAGTTGCCAGGCATCTGGAAATGGTTAGGCACGAAGACCCTCTCTTTTGAATATGAATCGGATCAGATAGATCGTTTCCCGAAGGCTACCCAGTACCGGGTAGAAATCCCTGCTGGGACGGAATCGGCCGTTGGCGGCATTCTTGAAGAAACCGTCACCTGGTCTTTTACTACTCCACCACCGACCGTTGTCGACCATTATCCATCGGACGGACCTCATCCCCTGGAACCAGTGCTGTTTATCGCCTTCGACCAGTTGATCGATTCCGATAGTGTACTAGGTACTATAGATGTGGAGGTCGATGGTCAGCCACAATCGTTGCGCTTAGCCAGCGATTCCGAGATCGAAGCTGATGAAGCAGTAAATCGAAGGGTCGGTTATGCGCGTGACGGTTATTGGCTGGCATTCCGGTCTACACAACCATTCCCGACCGATGCTAGCGTACGGGTAACCATTGGCCCAGGTACACCATCCTCAGAAGGTCCGCTGGTCACCGAAGAAGAGCAATCTTTCTCGTTCTACACTTATGCTCCTCTCAAGATCGATGAACACAGATGTGGGTGGTATGACGGGGAATGCCCTCCGCTGACCCCCTTCTACATCTATTTCAATAATCCTCTAGATACCGGTACCTTCGAAGAATCGATGCTCCGCGTGAGTCCTGAGCTTCCCGGAGCTACTGTCAACGTTGCCGGTCATTCGATCACGATTGAGGGCGTGACGAATGGCCGAACCGATTACTTTGTGACAGTAGACGGGTCGATTCGAGATATATTTGGCCAGAGTATGGGGGACGATGAAACCGTGAGGTTTCGTGTTGGCTCAGCTCCACCAGCTCTCGCTGGCCCAGACAAAATACTGGTCACACTGGACCCATCTTCCGATAAGCAGGCCTTCACGGTCTATTCAATCAACTACGACGAATTGAGGGTACGAGCTTTCGCAGTAGAACCTTCGGATTGGCCCGAGTACAAGGAGTTCCTGAGAGAGTATTACAGGACCGAAGATCCACCAGAACCGCCTGGTCTAGAAATTTATGATGAGACGATCGACTTGGAAATCAAGCCTGACGTCCTGACTGAGACAGCCATCGATCTTGAAGACATTCTTGATAGCGATCTTGGACATGCCTTGATCATCGTAGAACCCCCGCGTGGAAGGGGATCCAAGGATATTGGACGCTATCAGGATGTTATCGCTTGGGTTCAATCAACTAAGATAGGTCTGGATGCCTTTACCGATCATAGCGAGATGGTTGTATGGGCGACCTCACTTGAAGACGGGGCGCCTCTATATGGCGTAGATATTGAGCCGGAACCGGGCAACGCCTCTTTCCAGACTGGCGAGAATGGCCTGGCCCGCTTCAATCTGCCCGATACCGGGGTATCGCTTCTGGTCGCCCGGAAAGATGGCGATATGGCCATCTTACCAAGCAGCACATTCTACTGGGGTGACGACGTATGGAGCAGCAGGCCAGTCCTGGATGATTTGCGCTGGTACATCTTCGACGATCGCCAAATGTACCGTCCTGGTGAAGAGGTTCATGTTAAGGGTTGGATGCGGCGAGTCGGCGGCAAACAAGGGGGAGATGTCGAACTCCTTGGAGGTGACGCCAGCAGCGTCAACTACCGGGTGATTGGCCCGCAGGGAAATGAACTGGTAGATGGCCAAAGCAGCGTAAATGCACTGGGTGGATTTGACTTCACATTCACCTTGCCTGAGAACGCCAATCTTGGCTATGCATACATAGTGCTATCGGCCGAAGGAAACTTAATCGGCCTCTACAATAGAGAAACGCAACACCAATTCCAGATCCAGGAATTTCGAAGGCCTGAATTTGAAGTGACCGCCCGAAACGAATCGGTCGGCCCATATTTCGTGGGAGATCACGCGGTCGTCGCCGTCGAAGCGAAGTACTTCGCCGGCGGTCCATTACCCAACGCGGAGACAACGTGGTACGTAACCTCATCTCCCTCTAACTACTCGCCCCCAAATTGGCCGGATTTCATATTTGGGAAATGGAGGCCATGGTGGTTTTTCTACGAGGAAGCCTACCGGGGTGAGTCGTTCGACAGCTTCGAGGATGAGTCCACCAAAACCTTCGACGGCTTCACCGATGCTTCTGGCACGCACTATCTACGTCTTGATTTCGAGGAAGCGAATGATCCTAGTCCGTTCAGCATCGTAGCCGAAGCCACAGTTATGGATGTGAACCGGCAAGCCTGGTCGGATGCTACCACAATGCTTGTCCATCCAGGGGCTTATTACGTGGGGTTGCGAAGCGAGAGGACTTTTGTTCAACAAGGTATTCCTCTTGAGATAGAGGCGATAGTAACCGATATTGACGGCAATGCTATCGCCGGTCGAGTGATCGATATGACGGCCGGCAGGTTAGAGTGGAAGTTCTCGGACGGCCGGTGGGATGAGGTAGAAGTAGATGTTCAGAACTGTGCCCTAGAATCAGGGGTCGAACCAATCGCATGCTCATTTGATACGTCCGTTGGCGGATCCTATCGCATAACGGCCACGGTTACCGACACGTTGGGGCGCTCCAATAAGAGCCAGTTCCAACGGTGGGTAAGCGGTGGGAAACGACCTCCTGCTCGTGATGTCGAACAGGAAACGGTCACCCTGATTCCTGACAAGGAAACCTACCGACCGGGCGATGTCGCTCAGGTGCTTGTACAGAGCCCTTTCAGCCCCGCAGAAGGACTGCTCACGGTAAGTGGAAACGGGATCCTTTATACGGAGCGATTCGAAATTGCCGAGGATTCCTTCACCTTAGAAATCCCGATTGACGAGGATCATGTCCCCAATCTCAACCTTCAGGTTGACCTCGTAGGGGCTGCGCCTCGAATGAGTGATGATGGAGAAGAAATATCCGAACTTCCAAGGCGTCCCGCCTACGCGTTAGGTACGCTTAATCTCGATGTCTCTGCCTTTAGCCGGTCGTTGTCGCTGCAAATCGACCCCGAGGATACAGCCCTCGAACCGGGTGGTAAGACTGTCGTCAATGTAGCCGTGAAGGATGCCAACGGCCGTCCGGTTCCCAACGCAGAATTGGCTGTCGTTGTTGTGGACGAGGCCATTTTGGCACTTACCAATTACCAGTTAGCCGATCCGCTTCATGTTTTTTACATCCATCGCCCATCCTTGGTTAACAGCCAATATGGCCGGGCCAGCATCGTGCTCGCAAATCCCAAACTATTAGCCGAGCAGGTTGAAGGTGGGGCCGACGATTCGATTCAAGCTACTCGCACTCTCGGAGACGTCGTTTTCGAATCGGCCGTGGAAGAGGCCGAAATGGCACTCGCCCCCTCCGCGGCAAGCGCGGCTGAACCTGCGAGTAAACAGCCGGAAGCAATCCTGGTGCGTAGTGACTTCAACCCGCTGGCAACTTTTGCCCCCGAGGTTCGAACCGACGCTAATGGACAGGCGCAGGTAGAGGTTCAGGTGCCTGACAATCTCACCCGCTACCGGATCATGGTCGTTGCCGTGGCAGGGGACAAGCAATTCGGATCGGCCGAATCAAATCTTGTCGCCCGGCTGCCCCTAATGGTTCGCCCTTCTGCGCCTCGCTTCCTAAACTTTGGCGACCAATTTGAATTGCCCATTGTTTTACAAAATCAGACTGATGAGGAGATGGAGGTTGATGTCGCTGTGCAAGCAAGCAATATTGAGCTTATTGGTAGTCCTGGCATGCGTGTCTCAGTTCCGGCTAACGATCGCGTTGAAGTCCGCTTCCCTTCCTCGACTGTCAGCCCTGGGACCGCCAGGTTCCAGATCGCGGCCGTATCTGGCGACTATGCGGATGCGGCTGAGGTGAACCTGCCCGTCTATACGCCGGCGACTACGGAGGCATTCGCCACCTATGGCGTGATCGATGAAGGTGCGATCCTCCAACCCGTCGCTGCTCCAAGTGATGTCTATCCCCAGTTCGGTGGTTTGGAGATCAACACCTCTTCGACATCCTTGCAAGCGTTGACCGATGCCGTTCTATATCTTGTGTCCTACCGATACGAATGCTCAGAACAGCTCGCCTCCCGAATATTAGCTATAGCCGCCTTGCGAGATGTGCTGGATGCTTTCTCCGCAGAAGGATTACCTCCGCCTGAGGAATTAGAGAAGGCAGTTGAACGTGATATTGAGACGCTACAGGGCCTTCAAAACTATGACGGTGGTTTCCCAGTATGGAGGCGCGGGAAAGATTCGATACCATACCATACCATCCACATTGCCCATGCCCTCCAGATGGCGGAAATAAAAGGCTTCGATGTGCCATCCGACATGCAGGAAGGTGTACTGGATTATCTGACCTATATCGAGGACTACTACCCCAGCTGGTATGGACAGCGTACCCGCTGGAGCATGAGCGCCTATGCCCTCTACGTTCGCATGCTTATGAATGATCGGGATACAACAAAAGCCGCCGCTCTCTATGACGAGGCAGGGCTCGATGGTCTGTCCCTTGAGGGTGCAGCCTGGATATGGCGCGTGCTGAACGATGATCCGGCCTACACATCAGAAGTTGCGGAGATAATGCGGCACCTGGAGAACCGAGCAGTGGAGACGGCCGGAGCCGCCAATTTCACCACATCTTACGGCGAAGAGGCCTATCTGTTGCTGCATTCTGACCGGCGCACTGATGCGGTGATCCTCGACGCGCTGATAGCCGGTGATCCCGATAGCGACCTCATCCCCAAGGTCGTCAACGGCCTATTAGCCCACCGGACCAAAGGTCGCTGGTCAAATACACAGGAAAACGTTTTCGTACTCCTCGCCCTGGACAGGTACTTCAACACTTACGAATCGGAGACGCCTGATTTTATCGCCCGGATGTGGCTCGGGGAAACATTCGCCGGTGAACACGAATTCATCGGCCGGACCACCGATCGGGTCCAGACTAATATCCCCATGGCTTACCTGGTCGACGACTCAGGAGACGGATCCGAAACCTACGACTTGATCCTGAGCAAGGATGGGGTTGGACGTCTCTATTATCGATTGGGCATGAGCTACTCCCCCACCGACTTAGAACTTGATCCGGTCGATATGGGCTTTGTCGTCAGCCGGAGTTACGAGGCCATGGATGACCCGGAGGATGTCTATCAAGATGAGGAGGGTGTTTGGCACATCAAGGCCGGTGCTCGAGTTAAGGTGCGCTTAAGTATGGTTGCCGACAATCGCCGGTATCACGTTGCCCTGGTCGATCCATTACCGGCTGGTCTGGAGATCGTCAATCCTGCCCTCGCGGTATCCGGCGAGACGCCACAAGACCCGGGTGAGTCTCTGTCAAATTACGGATGGTGGTGGTGGGGACCCTGGTACGAGCACCAGAATATGCGCGATGAACGGGCAGAAGCCTTCACAACCTTCCTCTGGGACGGCGTCTACAATTACTCGTATATCGCGCGAGCAACGACCCCTGGTGAGTTCGTAGTGCCCCCGACTAAGGCCGAGGAGATGTATTCCCCAGAGGTCTTCGGGCGAAGCGCCAGCGACTTCGTGATTGTTGAGTAAGATTAAACAAATCCAGGAAGATCGTTCCCCCCGATCTTCCTGACTTTCTTTTCCCTTGAATAAATATGAGAGGGGCGCGATCTCGCCCAGTCTCGTGCTAGCTCCCCAGTCTGGTCAGTACCCGCCTTGTCTAAATCCGCCGATCTCTAGCGCCTTTTCCAACGTCTCCAACGAGGCTGCCTTCTCGCCTGCTAAGGCCCAGGCACATGCGGCATGGTAATAATAGAGCTGCTTTTCAACGGCACTGCCGAGCAAAAAGGACTCCTCGCCTGGTAAGATCATCAATTGAAAGGCCTGCTCATAATACGACGCCGCCTCGGCGAATCGATGCTGCATCAACTTCAAGTTGCCGTTAACGAGCATGCCGTCAACTTTTCGTAACCAGACGATGAAAGCGTGATGCTCCAAGACCTCTTCGAAACCAACTCCGAGCGCCGTAGCGGCTGAAGCAAGGTTCGAGCTCCAACAATGCCATCCGATCTGGGTGAGCCCTTTAGAAAGGCAATGCTCAATCGTCGCTGCGACTGTGATTGTCGCAAATCCTCGCCTACGATACGCAGTATCGGTCCGAATTCCCACTTCACAGCTATCTCCGCTAACGCAATCAGACATACACCAGCACACGATTTCGTCCCCATGCAATAAACAGAATCCGAAACCGTTATCAAGATAGCCATCGATCGACCCAAAGTTGGAGTTAGCCTGTCTCTTAAGTGCCTCGATGTTTTTAAGATACGACTGGGACAGTAATGTCTGATCTACTCGCCGTACGCTGAATCCCGCAGGGATCCTATCGTGCCAATTGAATTTCAACTCTCGAAATCGAAAGTATCTTTGGTAATCCTTCACGGGCCCCAAATCTCCCAGCGACTCATCGAGCCACTCGGCCCATGAATCAGGATGATGATGTAGATAGAATACTGCCCAGCCGTCTGACTTACCCCCTGGAAGAATTTTTCCGGTGATCAGCTCCCCGAGCCCTCTATTGAAATCTCTATTGGTGCTTTCGCCCAGGAGATAATAGCCTTCGGGCGTTGAGGCAAAAAGAGTCTTTGGTGACCCTGGATCGTCCACAACGATCCATCCTGGCGCGGAACCCTCGGCAACCGCCCTAACGATCAACGCGTGCTGGACGTCTTCAACCAGGGGTAGAACATGAAAAAACTCCGTCTGTTTAAGCCTGTAAATCATCTTAGCCGATTGCCGTCCTCACAATGACTTTGTTAGCCGTTGCTTCAAGGATCAATAGTGCCGATAGTTAGCTTTGATCCAGTAATTGTTCCAAATCCGGTAGTAATCGCCTCAGGTCCTCGGCAAAACCCTTGATATCCCCGCACAAATCTCCACTGCTATCACCTCCACAATGGTAGACGGATGCCGAAAACAATACGCTACCGCCGCCGGAGGCGACGACGCTCTCGCTAGTTCCACCGGTACATCCCTCGTTAGCACGTAGCTTGCAGGCTCGTATATCTTTCTCGACCAAGGAAGCGACTACGGCCTCGAATAACCCAGTGCTGATATCAACTTCACGTTCAGCCAGGATGTCTCCATAACTGTCAACGACAATACGAGCCTCTCCAGG
>JBARZW010000134.1:0-14818 GCA_049650305.1 Promineifilaceae bacterium (SeqCode) | reverse complement strand
GAGCGCCATACGTGGCAGATAATTAGCGTCATGCTGGTTTTTTCATTGACCATCGTGATCGTATTTAGTTTTGCTCTAGGCGCGGGAACAATGAGCCCTGGATCAAGTCTGGCCCGCGAGGCATCATTGGGCTTTCTCTGGGCAACCATCCTGTTGGCAGGAACCCTTGGATTGAGTCGCTCATTCTCTTCGGAGCAGGAAAACCGTAGCCTGGATGCCATCCTGGTTGCCCCCGTTGAAAGGGCTGCCATCTTCGTGGGCAAGGTTATCAGTATCACCCTATTCATGGCGTTAGTAGAGGCTATTCTCATCCCGATTTTCGTTGCCTTTTTCGACAGGCCATTCTACCGGCCGCAGGTCATCGCCGTATTGCTGTTGGGAACGATCGGATACGTAGCCGCCGGAGTACTTGTCACCTCCATGTCATCTCAGACACGACTACGTGAGGTGCTTTTGCCGGTGCTATTGCTGCCCCTGGCTTTGCCCTCGGTACTGGCGGCCGCGACCGCTACTTCAGCCCTAATCCGCTCGGATCTTCCGGCCTGGAGCGAAGTACAATTCCCTATAGCCCTTGTCGTTGCCTACGACGTACTCATGCTTGTAATAGGCTTCTTCACCTATCACTTTGTGGTAGAAGAATAGAATCGTTGCATAATTGAGAACCGCGTCGGAACTGCGATATATTTTCGAATATAATCGATCATTGACCTTATCTAGATGGGCCTTTGCGATGTCAGTACGAGCCACGAGAGGTAAATAACGAGCGCTAAGTTCCATTCGTATCGAGAAGGTCAGGCGGATACATTAATCGGCCAGCGAGTTACCGAGAGTAAGTGCTTTTCTGGAAATCTTATTACTCACAGTGGTAGGAGGTCGCAATGGTAAAGAAATTTGAAAGAGCGGGAAGTGCGCTCAACTGGGCAGCGGCGATCATGCTAGTAATCTCACTGTTCCTGGTGTTTTTCTTTGCGCCAGATGAGCGTACCATGGGTAACGTTCAACGCATCTTCTATTTTCATGTGGGAGGGGCATGGGTCGCGGCCGTTACTTTCCTGATAGCGCTCATCGCGGGCGTCAGCTATCTGCGAAATCCATCAGATAACAAGGATACGATTGCCCTGGCATCAGTGGAGATCGGCATAATCTTCACCACGATGACCATTGTGAGTGGTTCTGTCTGGGGACGGCCTGCATGGCTCACCTGGTGGACTTGGACACCTCGACTTACGTCAATCACAGTGCTTTGGCTTGTTTACATGGCCTATTTCATGTTGCGTGGGGCAGTCGAAGACGATGAACGCAAGAAACGATATGCGGCTGTCTACGTTATCGCGGCTTTTGTGACGGTCATCATGACCTATATAAGCATCAGATTGCTGCGTGACATACATCCGGTCGTCTTTGGCGGCGCTACGGAATCGGCCCAGGGTGGTCAAGAGGGTCTGCAGGAGATTGCACGCGGTCTCGACTCGGCGAAAATGGGCATGACTCTAACCGCATCGGTTATTACCTTTTCTCTGATCTATCTGGCTTGGTTAGCTAACCGGCTGAAATTACAAGGGATTATCGACAGCGTGACGGAGCTGAAGCTGCGTGTCATGGCTAGATTGGACGAGTAATAACGGGAGGATGAATCGTGGTTCAAACTATCATTCTATTAAACACTCTAATTGGGATGGCCCAGCAGATCGACGTCAATAAATACAACAACTACCTGGTCCTGGGCTACTTTGCCATGTGGTCGATCGTGATGATTTACCTATTACTCCTCGCCAACCGGCAGAAGAACGTCCGGGAAGACCTTAAACTTATGACAGAACTCTTAAAAGAGGATGAAGAAAGGGAAGAGGCGTAAGATTATTTACGTTGTTTATAGCAGATTTTGGTAAAGTGACGGTCATGTTTCTAAAGGAGCGTCGTAGCGAGGTGTCTAGAGCGGTGGAGGTGGAATCTGTTAGGTTCTCTTAGAGGGCCATTGCGTTCTCTATCGCCGTTACAGCTTGTCGTACTGGGTATCGTAGCTCTTGTAGCGTTATTTCTCATTTTCGGCACGATAAACCAGTCTACGTCGCAGGAATCGGTTTTTAATCCGATGGCCAACCAGCCGTTTGCGGTTTTGGCTACATTGGCCTTCGTTGGTGGTATGCTGAGCTTTGCCTCGCCATGCACCTTACCTATTCTCCCTGCCTATTTCGCTTTCGCATTCCAAAGTGGTCGCAGGCATATAGCCCTGAACACGATCGTCTTTATGCTTGGCCTGGCTACCGTTTTTAGCATTATGGGAGCAGGCGCTTCAGCCATAGGACGGATATTGCGAGAGAATCAGTCCTTGATCATGCTGCTCGCCGGTTCCTTGGTGATAGTTTTTGGTGTGATGAGCCTCATGGGAAAAGGCTTCTCAGGAGTGCAGCAACAGCAGGAAGAAAGAACCCGAAACACTGGTCTTGGCGGATCTTACTTCTTTGGAATGACCTTCGCTGTCGGATGGACCAGTTGCATAGGTCCTATCCTGGGCATTGTGCTGGCGATGGCGGGAACAACAGCCTCTGTTTCTCGGGGCATGATGTTGCTCTTCATTTATGCCCTTGGCTTAGGACTTCCATTAATCATTGTCTCCACTTTCTTTGGTCGGGCCAGCCGGCAGAGCATGCTATGGCGAGCATTGCGTGGCAAAGGCTGGACTGTCTCAACTCACGCTGCGATCATTGGACTGATATGGGCTTTAGCTATTTGGCTCATCCTCGTTGGTATCGGCCGCTATGCATTTAACAACTTCGCCTATTTCGACAACCAGGAATTCACCGCTGTCCATCAGTACGGGTTATTGGCGTTGGCGATCCTGGGCGTCGGGCTATGGGTTTACACGGCTCCAGGTAGGCAACGTGTTGTCCCCCTTCATTTGCACACCACTCAGCTTTTCAGCGGATTACTGTTTATCGTCATGGGATTCCTAATGGTCAACGGAACTCTTGCCACGTTCAATACCTTAATCCCCACGGACCTGGCCATCTGGTTCGCGGACCTGGAAGATAAGTTGGTAGCTGTATTCAACTAGCAGAGAGTATGGATGAGCACGTGAAGCAGGAACAAGACCTGGACGCTATAGACCAGGATTCCAGAGACGGACGAAACTTGATTGTCGTTTTTGTTGGTTTTCTGCTCCTGGGAGCGGCTTTAGGACTACTCCTCTTTGGCGGGGATCTGTTTGACCAATTACTTGGCGATCAGAAAGATATCGCTTCAGAACCTGGTGAAACGCTTTTGGAACAAGTGGGAGCGCTACCCGCATTGGAACCAGGAGAAGCGAGGATCGTTGGTGCGCCTGGCAACGGAGGTGTTCTGGCTGTAGGTGATATGGCCTACGATTTTGAACTTGATGACTTCGATGGGAGACGGGTTAGGCTAAGCGATTTTAGAGGCCAGCCGGTCATTGTAAACTTCTGGGCTACATGGTGTGCGCCGTGCCGAATAGAAATGCCTGAACTCCAGGAAACGTTTGACAAGTACCAGGACGAAGGACTAGCCATTCTTGCCCTCGATCAGGACGAACCTGTTGAGAGAGCCCGCGAATTCTTCTACGATGAAATGGGACTCTCATTTACACCACTCGTTGACGTAAAGAGCGCAATCGCCACGACCTACAGCAGCTACAGCGTTCTGCCTACCACCTACTTCATAGCTCCCGACGGAACCGTGACAGCCATTCACCGGGGTCCCTTGACTTTAGGCCAAATAGAGGGCTACTTGGAACTAACGATATCGGATGTTGGTTAAGTTAAAGGGTAAGGATGGCGAAGGATAAAACAGCGGTGAAGGGTAAACAACGATCGCTTGTTATTGGGATTGATCGATCGGTTTACTGGCTCAGCAAGCACTGGCTTGCTGTCTTTAATACCATCGCCATTATCTACGTCGGATTGCCTATTCTGGCGCCGATACTTATGAATGCCGGCCTGGAAACCCCGGCCCGCATTATTTATCGAGTATATTCACCCTTATGCCACCAGATGACCCAGCGTTCTTTTTTCCTATTTGGCGACCAATATGCTTACCCGCGCGAGATTGCCGGCACCGATCTTGAGCCAATCGAGGCTTATATCGGTGAAATCCCTGAATTCAACAACGTCGAACCGGATAACTGGCCCGCATTCTTTACAGCGGCTCGTCGTTTTTTGGGTAACGAACAGCTGGGGTATAAGATAGCACTCTGCCAGCGAGACATCGGTATCTATCTCTTCGTCCTGGTAGGTGGTTTGGTATATGGCATGCTGCGCAATCGGATCAAAATTAAACCTTTGCCGATACTCCTCTTTATAGTTATCGGCTTGGGACCGATAGCACTGGATGGGTTCAGCCAATTGTTCAGCTACTGGAGTACGCCATTGGATGGATCGGCGCCAACAGGGATTGCGGCGACAATACAAAGCGTATTGCCACTGCGGGAGAGTACACCCCTACTCCGTGCATTCACCGGCGCGTGGTTCGGCCTGGCATTGGTCTGGTTGGCGTACCCCCATATAAATGAGAGCATGAAGGGTACTGAGAGCCAGTTAGGCGCGAAACTTAGCCGGATAGAGACGTCGGAACCACCCCCCCAAGCGGAGGCTGAAGAAGACTAATCTGGTATGGGTAAAATATATAATTGAAGCCGGGGGATGGCGAAATGGGCCAGTGCCTCACTCCCCACCCTTTGTCCTATTACTCGCGTATTTCCCAATTATTATCGCCGCGTTGTGGCCCCCAAAACCAAAGCTATTCGAGAGTATGATGTCAATCGAACTCTCACGATATCGATTAGGCACGTAATCCAGGTCGCATTCGGGGTCCGGATTCGCGTAGTTGATTGTGGGAGGTATCATCGAGGCGTTGAGCGCTTTAATGGAGATGAGCGCTTCAAGAGCGCCAGCCGCTCCGAGAAGATGACCGTGAGCAGACTTCGTCGAACTTATGGGGATATGGTAGGCCAACTCTCCAAACACCTTCTTTATCGCCGCGGTCTCGCTCTTATCGTTTAACTTGGTGGATGTGCCATGAGCATTGATATAGTCCACATCGGCCGGTGATATGCCTGCATCACCAAGGGCGCTCTGGAGCGCTCTGACTGCGCCGGCGCCGTTCTTATCTGGGGCGGACATATGATAGGCGTCAGCGCTGGTCCCGTAGCCAAGCACCTCTCCATAAATCCGAACATTCCTTTCCAGCGCGTGCTCCATTTCTTCTAGCACTAAGATGGCAGCGCCCTCTCCAACGACAAATCCATCTCGCTCGTCATCAAACGGCCGCGACGCCCCAACCGGATTTTCGTTATTGGTGGAGATTGCACCGGTCGCATTGAAGCCAGCAATCGCGACGGGCAGGATCGGCGCCTCACTGCCTCCGGCAAGCATCAACTCTGCCGCGCCACGCTGAATCATCTTGGCAGCTTCTCCAATGGCGTTAGTGCCAGCTGCGCATGCGGTGACAACGGCCATGTTCGGACCGCGAAGGCCGTGCGTGATGGAAATCATTGCGGCCGGTGAATCGGCTAACATCATCGGCATAAAGAAGGGACTTACCCAACGGGCGCCACGTTCGTTAAAAGTGTTGATTCCCTCGACGGTGGATGCCAAGTTTCCGAGGCCAACACCAAGCACGACGCCAACCATCTCCAGGTCGATCCCCTTATCTGTAAACGCCGCGTCTACGAGGGCCTGATCAGCAGCGGCAAGGGCCATCTGTGAAACGCGATCCATTCGTCTTGCCCGCTTGTTACCAAATATTGACTCAGGGTCAAATGACTTCAACTCACCGGCGAACTGAGTTCGTAAATCTCTAGCATCAAAACTTGTAATAGGACCGATGCCGCTCTTACCCGCCACCGCCATATTCCAGGTTGTATCGGGATCGTTGCCTAAAGGGTTATATGTGCCAAGACCAGTTATCACCACACGACGATTCATAGAACCTCCATAAAAAAGCGGCCGGACTCTCCGGCCGTCAACACTGCAGATTATAACCCAGCAAGAAGGTCTTAGTTACTGGCCGAGGCCATCGAAGGGCAACGGACAGTTTACGGACCGTCTATCATTTCCCAACCGCTTCTTTCGGGGAGCAGTCGCCAGATCGACCCATCATGGGCCAGGATATAGGTTTCGTTGTACTTAGCGTACGAGGTTCGCTGAAGGAGTGTTGTATAGCCAAATTCCTCGTCAACCGCCCAACCCAATCTATCGCGGACGCCAGGCTGTTCTCTCCAGACTAAGCCAAACCCTCTTGCAGGCTGGTAGAGACCATCGGGTGGCGACAACGTCGGATCGCGATCGGGTTCTCCAGAATCCCACGTATCGACATACCTGTTCCAGCCAGGCGACCCTTCATCCTCAAAGAGTACATATATATGGTCTTCTTCCTCCACCCAAATCATAGTCCCGCCTTCGAACCGCTGCATCGCTCCTCCAGAGGACATTGCGGGAGCAACCGGACAGATGTCAGGTTCGTTAGCGAAGAACCAAACATCAGGGCATCTGATCGCGATCCAGAGTGTTGCCATCTCGGAGTGGTCGGCGTCCGCGGTAGCAAACAGAGCGAACCGGGTGTAATTCCTTTCTTGCGCGTCTATCGTGTAATCAAAAGCACCGCTCGAGGCGACATCCCAGAAAGTACCAAATTGCCCAGTCGGGGCCAAATGCCATAGCGTTACCGTCAATGCTTCGCCGGTCGACCATTCTAGAGTAACTGTATCACCCGGATCCGCCTCGATGACGTTTGAACGGAAGTAATTTATGGTTGGTTCGAGCGCCGGATTGATCTCAGGAGTAGCGGCGTTTGTGGCAGATTGGGTATCAAAGGGGTCAACCGCTGTGGGTATTTTAGTCTCGAGCGGGGGAGGAGTACTCTTGACTAGTCCGGAGACGAGACTGTTTGCCTGCTGGGTAACGTCAGTGGGAAAAGTCGCGGAATTTGTTCCAACGACGGTCACTTCTTCATAATCTGGCGTAATCAGATCGTCTTGTGACGAGGGAGTTGAGGAGTATTCTGTCGGGATATTGCAGGCGAGAACTGCCAGAAGAACGAATGCAAAGAAAACAATCGGATGCCACTTCTTCATCTACTCAGATGATCTGATTTTATCGGCCTTTCTGGTTGCAGGACAAACGTAAAAGAAACACAGGCCAACTATCAAGAGAACCTTATCATAGGCCATCTCGGCACTCAACTACGCGGGTAGTACGATTAATCTACTGTTCGCCTGCGTCGAGGATGCCACCTATCACTGCCCTCCCTCATTTACTAATCCATCGCGCCGATAGCTCTCCGAGCCGGTCTATCCGCTGACGTAAGACTGTACATTCGGGCAGAGCATTCAGAAACGCCTGCCCATACCTTTTTGTCAGAATCCTCTTATCAAGCACGACTACCACTCCCTTGTCATCCTGGCGGCGTATCAGTCGACCAAAACCCTGGCGGAAGCGAAGAACGGCTTCTGGGATTGAATATTCGAAGAAAGGACTTTCGTATGTTTCCGATCTGGCGGCAAAGATGGGATCAGAGGGTACGTCGAAGGGGAATTTAACAATTATGACCGCCTGCAAAGCATCGCCTGGCACATCCACACCCTCCCAGAAGGAGCGCGTTCCCAACAGGACCGACGGGCTTTGACCCGACTTGAACTGGGCTAGCAATTGTTGGCGCGAGACACCCTCGGTCTGGGCTAGTAGCTGAATTCCTGCCCGGGTAAGTGATGGCTCAATGGCTTCAGAGGTCTTAGCCAACTGGCTATATGAAGTAAACAGGGCCAGCGTACGGCCTCCAAGGGCGATGCCTACATCCCTAATTGCCTTTTCTACATAGCGTTGGTTTCCGGGTTGGTTGGGCTCGGGTATATCGGTGGGAAGATAGACCAGGGTCGATTTCTTGTAGTCAAACGGCGAACCAACGGCAAGCTCTTCCGCGTGTTGCGCGTGAAGCCTCTCGCGCAAATAGTCAAAACTGGATTCTTGCCCCCACCCTGACCCTGAAGTCCGCAGCGTTGCCGATGTGAGTATGACCGCTTCTTTACTGTTAAAGATGTGCTCCTCAACCAATGGGCCGACATTGAGGGGGGCTGCGTGCAACGAAATGCGTTTTCTAAATCGCTCAATCCAGTAGATCATGTTATCGGACGGATCGGCTATCAGGGCATCCAACTGGTTCGTTGTTTCAACCAGACGCCGGGCAAGGCTGGTCAAGGAAAGCCAAAGATCATCGCTATCTTCTATATCATAGGCTTCGGCCGAATCGGCCAATCCACCTGCCACTTTGGTCACGCCGTCACTAATGACTAGCAGGAGTTTTCCAAGATTGTCCCAGCCGTCAACTATCTCCTCAAACTCAGACTGATTCCGGACAGTAGGGGTGAGACGTAGCTGCTGGGCGTACCTTCCAGATCCACTTTCGTTCGTATCGACGTAATATGTGACCAGATCGAAAAATTCCTCCAGTCGAATCGACGTCCGATGACCTGTTGTACGTAAACGCCCAATGTTACCGTCTACGACCGTAACAAGCTCCGCGGGCAGGGCGTTAGCCATTCGCCGCTGCAGATCGGCAAGCAATCCACTCCTCGGATTGTTTACCTCGTCCAGAATGCCCTCCAAAAAACGCTTGTCAGCCTGAAAGCTCAGACCACTGGTTACCGCATCTTCCAGGTGATGAGCCTCGTCAACAATCAGGTCGACATACTCTGGCAGGACGCGATTCTCAGAAGCGACATCGGCCAATAGAAGCGCGTGGTTAACGACCAAAATATGGGCTTGCTCGGCACGACGCCGAGCGGCCTGCAATGGACAGCCTTCAACAGCGCACTTATCTGCCGTGCAGGCATCGTTTTCGGCGTTAAGTCTTGCCCAGGCCAACCGTTCTCCAGGAGTTCGTAGGCTGATCTCGGCCACATCGCCGGACTTGGAGTGTGGCAACCAGACAAGAATGCGGGCGTACAGAACCATTTCATCTAGATTACCCGGGCCACTATGTCTGAGTTGCTGAAATAAACGAGTGCAGAGGTAATTGCGCTTGCCCTTCAGAACCGCGGCGCGGATCTCAAAGGGCAATATTTGCTGTAGCTCAGGCAGATCCTTGTCTAGCAGCTGGTCTTGCAGGTTGATAGTATTAGTCGAAACAACGACCCGACGCTCGTTTTTATTGGCCCAGAATACGGCCGGCAACAAGTAGCCTAAGCTCTTTCCTGTACCGGTTCCAGCTTCCACAAGCAGATGCTGACCATTGTTGAAGGCAACCGTCACTGCATCGAGCATCTCGATTTGCTGCGGCCGGTACTCGAAACCATCAAATGAGCGACTGAAGGCGCCACCAGGACGCAGCAGGTTAGCTACCTCCTCCTGATCGATCGAGTCAGGTTTATCGACGGTATCTAGTTGGTGCCCGGACAACTTCGGCGCCTGAAAAAGCCGCGGAGGCCGACGTCCCCGGCCGAACGCCTGGCGGCCCATGACTCGCAACACATCCTCGAAAAACCGCGCTTCATGCCAGCCGGCATATCTGCCAGCGCGAACGATCTCTTCCAGGGTGGAAAAATCTAAATCCCGGGCCTTACCCTGCAATAAGTGGAACAAGTCTACCGTTCGAAGAGCATCGGATAGAGCTCGATGCTCCTGTGCTCCCTGAGCACTCGGCAATTCGAGGCTGTTCGCTAACGATGCAAGGCCGTATCGTCCAGCACAGGGAAGGAGAATTGATGCCAAGGTTAGCGTGTCAAGCCGTTGATTGGTAAGGGCCAGATTATGAGCATTGAGAAATCCGAGATCGAAGCCTATATTGTGTCCTACCAGGATGCTGTCGCTCAGCAGGCTATTAATCCTAGATCTTAGTGATTGAAGCGATGGCGCCCCATCAACCATTTCCTGAGTGATGCCGGTGAGCGACGTAATAAAGTCCGGTAGCGATCTGTTGGGGTTTATCAACGAGGACCACTCATCTATGACCGAATCGTCTCGAAATGTTACGATTCCAACCTCAATGATCTCATCGCCGTCCGGGTTGAGGCCGGTCGTTTCCAGATCGATGGCTATGTAAGTGATGGGTGTCAAGGCCAGATCCTTGTGAAGTATTAGCGCCCCAAACCAGCGACGCGATTATAGCACATCTGTTTGGTAAACCGGGCGTCTCATATCGATAGCGACAAGAATCAAGGAGCGACAGACGGAATGATCAGGCGACCATGAGGCCATAGATCGACCGCCCACTTCGCAGCTCAGTAATGGGATAGGAGATGGTTGAAGTTGGATCATCAAGAGCTAACTGGAGAGGGTCGAAGGGGATCACTTCTCGCTCCGTAATTGCGTAGGTAGATTGGTTAGGCTTGATGCCGGCGATTCCCGCTACCGGCTTGCGCGAGATTATCACTTTACCGCGGGAGTTTGGCTTCGCGGGTTCCGGGATGGAATCAAACGCCAACCTCCTTCCGAATCCCTCTTGAGTGACGACTAGAAATTCTCCGTCTCGACCACCGATAATCGCTCCAACCAATCGCTCATCATCGCGGCGGCTGAAAGCCTGGATTCCCTGCGAGGGGAGAGCATCCAAAGGATATCGAACAGCTCTACCGCTATCGCTAACCAGGATGAGATCGCTATCCCTGTCAACGCCATATACCGAGAGAGGCAGGCCTACAAGTGGCCGATCAAACTTCAGTGGAGTTGGCCCTTCGATTGTCTCGATTAGCCGGTCGAGTCTGTATGTACGCGCATAACCTTTGCTGGTTACAATCAGGAGCTCTCTCTGCCCTTTGATGACGGACCACAGGCCAATAGAGCTTACAAACTCGTCTTTCTTGAGCTGGTAGAATTCTCCGATCTCCATCCCGAGTTCTTGAAGATCCAAGAGATTTCCAGAGGTGGTCAGGAGAAGGCGATACATGGATGTAATCAACAGCATCTGTTGATTTGAGTCTTTTGTTGGAATAATCTGGACGGGGATCTGGTTCGACTTGGATAGCTCGAATGGAAGTGGTGGAAGGCTTGGACCATCCAAAACATCTCCGGCTAGGGGTATAGCTCCTAGCCGGCCATCTCCATCGAGCACAATCAGCTCCCCTTGAGTGTCTCTCGTATCACCGTGCGAAGAGCCTTCCCGGCTGGCCATACGTTTTTGGAGGAGACTAAGATTGACAGCAGCTACTTTCTGTTGTTGAGTAGCATCACTATGGTGAGGCTGGTCTGCCGGTGTAAATGCCCGGGCAGAAATATCTCCATTGCTGATTCCTTTGGCGATGATCCCTAGCCCCGAGGCCACACTGTTGAATATATCTGTGGCTTGTACCTTCTCGCGGCCGTATTTATCCATCAACATGTATCGAAATGCCGGAATATTGGACGATCCACCAGTTCGAATGACGGCGTCGAAGTCGTCCGCAGACAGTCCGGATGCCTGGACGGTTTCGTCCAGATGCTGACCGATGGTTTGAATCTCATTCATGATAATTTGCTCGAAAGCCGTTCGTGTAATCAACTCAGTGACGTGAAAACCTGGTCCATCCAGGCGGATCAGAGAGGCCATTTCCTCCGAAAGGCGTTGTTTGGCCGCTTCCACAACGTCGAACATGTGTAAGGTGTAATTATTGGTGACCATGCTGATCAGAGCTTTGACGCCTCTTTTGTCGCTAGATGTGCTGGCTATCTCACGCAAGAACTCGCGGCTTTCCAAGGTTTGCAGTTCGAAGACTTTTTGCCAGTTTGAGAAGACATCGAAAATCCACTTGGGAAGGGGTAGTTGCCTATCCGCCAAACCGTAACGGCTTCCCTCTCCGAAATGCCGGGGTAACTTTGCCCGGACCAGTTTCTGATCGAATATGTCACCGGCGATTGGAATACCACCCGTGGCAAGCACTTCGCGTTCACCTCTGCTCCCCAATCTCATGACGGTGATGTCCAGCGTGCCACCACCAAAATCGAATACCAGAATGTTTTGGGGTTCGTTTATGGTCATGGCGTACGCGTATGCTGCGGCGATGGGCTCGTATTGCAGATACACCTTTTCATAGCCTGCGCGAAAGGCCGCCTCTAACAGTCTTCCCTGGGCGAGCTCATCAGCCTCAGGATTTGTTGCGAATCGAACTGGGCGACCGAGTACGACCTCGCGAACCTCCCTGCCAAGATAACGCTCAGCACGCATACGTGTGAGGCTGAGATAGCAGGCGATTAAATCCTCCAGGGAGTAGTAGATCTGTCCGACAACGGTTCCCTGGTACTCGGGATCGCGCAGGCCGCTCTTGATTGAAAGGAACAGCCGGCCCGGAGACAGTGCGTCGATCCAGGCATACACATCGGTCACGTAATACATGTCCGCCCCATATACCTCGACCTCACCGACCCAGACCTTCTTCATCTTCACAGGCCGGCCTACATTTTCTTCAAAGTAGCGGTCAACGGCTTCCCGGCCAATAGTGACCGTCTGGTCATTAGTTACATACAGGGCGGTGCGTGCGACTTCAGGGTTCGCACCAGCTGAATCCAATGGGAGCATTTGAACATGTTGGCCATCGTAGACAGCCATGCCAGAGTTAGTCGTGCCGAAGTCCATACCGACGATCAATGGTTGCTCTCCTCTTTAACAGACGTGCGGACGGATATCAAAAAGACGACAGGTGATTCAAGGACGGGCATCAAAGAACAACGAACTTGCAAGACTATCACGTTTCCAGGAAGAAGCTGTAAAGTATTAAACACATCCGAGTCCAAACTGTACATTGATCCGCGATCAGTTAGAATTCTCCCATATCTTAAGAGTCTTGAGAACATGCGGGAAAAGTGGCGGCCGTTTTCGCTCGGCCAAATACCAGATAGGTCTTAGGCAGGTTGGGCCAAGGTATGATGCTAGCGTCATCGCCATCTTCTCATCTCCGCCAGTCGTCAATCCGGCTGTAAGACGTGCCCTCGGAGAGATTCCTTTGAACATGGCGACACATGTGCCGGAGAAGAAGTCTTGGCGAGTCGTGCTATCGTATAAAATCCCGTCTCGACAATCCGGCACCCATGACGAGGAAAAATGAGGGAAACCGAATTTAGAGGAATTGGGCCTAGATGAATTGGGTCCTCATAGTTGCTGGAGTAACCTTTCTCAGCACTTTGTCTTATTGGATATTTGTAGCGACTGAAGGCGTCTTCCTCGGACGGCGGATGGTAATCTGGCTCTACGACTTGACCGCACACAGGTACGATTCTATCAAAGAATTCAGTGCTTCTGATGACAGTTTCTTCATTGCCAGACCTTCAATACGCGCGGTGTGGGTTGTCAATAACCCATTGATTCTGGATGTGGCGACAGGAACAGGCCGGGTTCCACATGCGCTGCTTCGTGAGTCAGACTTCGACGGCTTTGTTGTTGGCCTAGACGCGTCAAAACGGATGCTGGATCAGGCCAGGGTCAAGCTGAGTAATTCAGATGAGCGTACCGGTGGGAATCACTCGCTTGTGCAGCAATTCGCCGTGCCATTGCCCTTTCCGGACAACACCTTCGACCTGGTATGTTGCCTGGAGGCAATTGAATTTTTCCCATCCGCCGCAGAAGCTCTGGTCGAGATGGTGAGGGTATTGAAACCCGGGTGCACCCTGATCACCAGTCGACGTCGAGGTAGGCAAGCGCGACTTTACCTGGGTCGATATCGTTCTCGGACCGACTTCGAGGCCTTACTTAGAAAATCTGACCTGGCTGATGTGCAAATTAGCCTCTGGGAACTGGACTATGATATGGTTACCGCCAGTAAGGATCTTGGCCTAGTTTAGTGTGTCCCGAGAGGGCTACATTCGGATTGATCTCGAAGGGAGTCAAGCTCTTGATTAGCGAATATTCAGTCGGTGACGAAAGGTGAGGTGAAATATGGGTTCTGTTCGCTGGGGACTACTGTCAACTGCCGGGATTAATCGCAGGCTGATCCCGGCTATTCGAGCCTCGAAACGCGGTGAGTTAGCTGCCGTTGCCAGCCGCAGCCAGGCAGGAGCTGAGGTATATGCAGAAGAGTGGGGAATCCCCCTCTCCTTCGGCAGCTATGAGGCGATGCTTGCCTCAGATTCTATCGACGCGGTTTACATCAGCCTGCCCAATCATCTGCATGCTGAGTGGACCATCCGGGCTCTCGAATCCGGCAAGCATGTCTTGTGCGAGAAGCCGTTCGCCATCACCCTTGACGAGGTCGATCGGATGAAGGCTGCGGCAGAGAATGCTGCTCGGGTCCTTGCCGAGGCTTTTATGTATCGCCACCATCCGCAGACGAAGATCGTTGGAGAATGGGTTCGCGACGGTCGGATTGGCGAAGTGACCGTGATAAACGGTGTGTTTAATTTCAAGCTCGAAAACCTTGATAATGTCCGGCTGGTCGAGGACTGGGGCGGCGGATCGCTCTGGGACGTGGGCGTTTACCCGCTCAGTTTTGCCCAATACCTCATGGGTGAAATGCCAAAGGTCGTGACCGGAAGCCAACGGCTAGGTCCCAGCGGAGTAGACGAGGTCTTTTCGGGACTACTCCATTACAGTGGAGATAGGATGGCCCTAATTTCATCCTCTTTTGCTTCGCCCTTCTATACCTCTTTTGAAGTCATCGGTACGGAAGGCCGGCTATCGTTAAATCGACCATTTATCGGGATAGCCGAAGAAGGAGAGCTAATCTTCCATCCACCCGACGGCGAAGCTGAACGGATAACAATCCCCGAAAAGGAACTGTATCTTTGCGAGATCGAGGACATGCACGCGGCAATACTGGATGGGCAACCAAGCTATGTGGCCTTAGAAGAAAGCAGGAAGCATGTGCAAACGGTGCTAGCCCTTTATGAATCGGCCCGTCTTGGCA
>JBARZW010000133.1:0-23806 GCA_049650305.1 Promineifilaceae bacterium (SeqCode) | reverse complement strand
TGTACCATGAGGCCCGTCGACGTCTCCTGGATGTATATTCCCTCGGATCGAACGCCCAAAAGCTAGCTCCGGCCGAAGTCGCTTCGATCACCGGTCTTGGTCCTGCGGTAGCGGTGGGGCAAAACCTGCTTAACTGCAATCCGAATTCTACGCTGGCGACAGCTTCAGGCTTGCATCCCTTTTTCCGTCTTCTTTTCGCCAGATTTGGTGAACGATCCTGCGCGCGATGTGGAACTGCTCTAACCGTCCTAACCAATGACGCGATCATCCACCGCCTGGCGACGATCTCTGCAAACGAAGCGATCTCGCTTTATGCGCCCTTGGTACGTCAGGCGGTCGGCAGCCATAGAACGTTGCTGGACCTTCTTAAACGAGAGTTTGGCGGATCGAGGATTTTGGTCGACGGCCGCCGTCTATCTGACAGTGGCATCGACAAAGCAACTCTGCCGGCTTTCGATCCAGCCGCGGTTCACGACATCGATGTTGAACTGGCCGTCAGGACTTCAAATATCCCACCTGCGGAGGCACGCCGTGTCATTGAACTGGCCAGAGGGCTAGGCGCCCAGGCCATCTCGGTTCGAGGAGCGGCTCGGGACCAGATATTGTCATGGACCCCTGCATGTCCAAACTGTGGCCTGTGGTTTGACGATTTAGAGCCGGTTCATTTCCGATCCCGTTGCCCTCACTGTAAGGGAGCTGGCTGTTCTATTTGCCAGGACACTGGAATGTTGCCCGGAGCGGCGGCCGTACGTTGGAGTGGCCTCCGATTGCCGGACCTCCTGGGTCTATCTGCCGGAAAAGCGAGGAAGCTTTTCGACAGCGATGATATCCCAGAAACGGCCGTCAGATTAAAAACCGAAATCACCAAGAGGCTGGATGCACTGATCACCGTCGGACTGGGTTACTTGACCCTGAATCGTTCCTCCCCGACGCTTTCTCGAGGCGAAGCGCAACGAGTGCGCCTGGCCATTATTCTGACCAGCAAGCTCGAAGATATGGTCCACATCCTCGACGAGCCGACTATAGGCCAACATCCGGCCGATGTCTCTCAACTGTTGGAAGCCATGCGCGAGCTGCCGGGACCCGTCATATACGTCGAACATGATCGGGTAGCTGCTGCAGCGGCCGACGAAGCGCTGGATCTCGGACCTGGTGCCGGGAAAGAGGGAGGTCAGGTTGAATACCAGGGATCGCCGCCTGGTTTATGGGAGGCGGACACGGCAACCGGCCGCTTTTTCAGCAAACGAGAACACGTCCAAATTCCCGTCCTCAGGCCGGATCCGAAGGATCTGCTGGTCATTCGCGCGGCCAGTAAGCACAACCTCCGCGATATTGATGTCAGGATTCCCCTTAGCCGCTTAACGGTCGTTACCGGCGTCTCTGGTTCGGGTAAAAGCACCCTTGTTGAGGACGTCCTCGCGACCTCTCTGTCCGCGAAGAAGCCAGTGGGATGCCTGTCTGTCGAAGGGCCGGTACTCAAGACCGTTGTTGTCGATCAAAAGCCCATTGGACGGAATCCTCGATCCAATCCCGCAACCTATACCAAACTCTCTGACGTTATTAGGGATCTCTTCGCTGTGACAAGTGGTCTATCACCGTCACACTTCTCTTTTAACCGGACCGAAGGAGCCTGCCAGGCATGCAATGGAATGGGAGCTGTTGAAGTGCGCATGCGCTATTTACCGTCTACGTGGATCCCCTGCGCGGTCTGCGATGGACGTCGATTCTCCGAGGAGATTATTAATACGCGGATTTCGATCGGCGACGGAATGTATTCTATCGACGAAATCTACGCCCTACCTATATCTGAAGTAAGGAAACTGCTGGCCGAGGGAAATACGATCGCCGGTAAGGTCAACGCGAAAGCTGATCGGATACTAGCGGCTTTGAGTGACGTGGGATTGGGCTACCTCCCGTTGGGCCAACCCTCTCCTTCGTTGTCAGGTGGAGAGGCGCAAAGAGTGAAACTGGCGAAATATCTTGGGAGAGCGGCCCTGTCTAGCCAACTCCTCATTCTTGACGAACCGACCACGGGCCTCCACCCCCAGGATATAGCGGGCTTGTTGGTAGTCCTTGATAGATTGGTGCGTTCGGGAGCCACTGTCGTGATGGTCGAGCACAACCTGGACGCTATTCAAGCCGCTGATTGGGTGATCGATCTCGGTCCGGGCGCTGGACCGGATGGCGGGCGTCTATTGTATGACGGACCTTTGAAGGGAATTTATGATGTAAAGGCCTCTGCGACACGAAGAGCTCTCGTCGTCGAAGAAGAAGCGGGTTATCCAGAAACGAAGCGACCGGCTAGAGGACGAGGCTCCAGCACGATAGCCATCCGAGGCGCCCGGGCGAACAATCTTGACGGCGTTGATGCCGATATACCAAAGGGAGCGATTACCGTCGTTACAGGGGTTTCCGGTTCAGGCAAGTCGAGCCTCGTCTCCGATATCTTGGAGGTGGAAGCCCGTCGCCGCTATCTTGAGAGTCTGTCCCTTTACGAGCGACAAGGCCTGAAAGAGGGACCAGAAGCGGCCGTGGATGAGTTGACAGGTCTGGGAGTCGCCATTGCCATTGGATCGGAACGGCGGTTGCAAGATCCTCGCGCCACAGTAGGGACGGCGACGGAGATAGCCCATCACCTGGCGGTTCTGATGACCTGGTACGGAACGTGCCGGTGTAAGGAATGTGGAAACATGATGGTCCGGGGACAACCATCTGGTGGTGGCGTGTGGTGGTCCTGTGATTCATGCCAGGATAATACTTGGGTTGAACCGAGGAGTTTCTCACCCACGACCTATGGGGCGGCCTGTCAGAAATGTAGCGGGGTCGGAAGCCTGCAAATCCCAAATCCGGATAAACTAATTCGCCATCCAGGACGCACTTTGTGTGGTGGGGCGATGTATTCGCCCGGGTTCTTCCCCAAAGGCTACCTCTGTAAACCGTTCAATAACGGCTACGATATGGTGCGGGCTTTGGGAACCCGTTATGGATTTGACCCGGCTGGTACACCATGGAATGAGATGACAGATTCGGCTCGCCAGGCCTTTCTTTTTGGTGATCCTGACCCCATGGAGGTTTTATATCAAACGCGATCACGAAGTTTTACCAGGATGCAGGCATTTCCAGGATTCTATGGCTTCATTCGTGATTGGGATATTGGTGGAACCTACACCGACCGGATTGTCTGCCCCCAGTGCGATGGAGCTCGGTTGAGACCGGAGTTCTTAACCATCACCCTAAACGGCCACAACATACATGAGTTGAACCAGATGCCGTTGGATGACCTGATTGGAGTACTAAATGCTGATTGGGAAGTTACTCAACCCGCGTCACCAAAAACCAACGGGCGAGGGCTCGCCATCTCTAGCCGCCAAACCATTGAGCGGCGGCTTCGTTTTTTGTCGCGCGTCGGTCTCGGCTATCTCCATCTGCTTCAACCAACATCGACCATATCGGCTGGCGAGGCACAGCGCATTAAATTGGCTGGACTTATGGGAAGTGGTTTGACATCTCTGACCGTCCTTCTCGACGAGCCAACTCGGGGGATGCATCCACGCGAGGTGGAGGGGCTCCTCGCTGCCCTAAAGGAGATGCGGGATGATGGAAACACGGTGATAGTGGTTGAGCATGAAGAACAGATAATGCGCTCTGCCGACTACCTGCTGGACCTCGGTCCTGGCTCCGGTTCAATGGGTGGCGAGATCGTCGCTTCGGGCACGCCCGAGGCCGTTGCCGTTACCAATACAACGACCGCGCGCTGGCTCAGGGGTGACCGGAACTTCGATCTTAGGCGTGCACGCCGCGTGCCGGAGCGGTGGATGTCGATCCGCGAGCCGAGGGCAAACAACCTTAAGGGGGAGGATGTAAAGATCCCTCTGGACGTGCTTATAGGGGTTTGTGGCGTATCCGGATCGGGAAAAAGCACGCTCATCATCGACATTTTGGGCCGCGCCATAGCTCCGAAGAAACACACTACCTCAGTCGCCAGCGAGCAGATTGATCCCGGGCGACACGGATCCATAGAAGGGGCCCCAACAAGAGCTCTCGTCGTTGACCAGGCGAAGGCTGGTCTCGTTAGCCCGGCATCATTTCTCGACCTTGACCGGCCTCTTCGAGTGTTGTTCGCCGCCGGCGACGATGCGGCCGCGAAAGGTATAACCGAAAAAGAGCTCCGGCGATCCTGTTCTTCCTGCAACGGTCGGGGAGTTGATCGTATTGATATGGGCTTTCTTCCGCCGGTCTACAGCACCTGTGAGAGCTGCCGCGGAACCGGCTATCTGGCGGAGGCATGGGAGATCCGCCGACGGGGTTACTCTTTGCCCGAACTATCTTCCATGACCCTTGACGATGTTTTCCAGCTTTTTGGTGATGTAGAGGCCCTCGCCATCTCCCTGTCTGCCGCCCTGTCGGTGGGTGTTGGCTACCTGGTTCTGCACCAGCCGGGCCGTACATTGTCCGGTGGGGAAGCCCAACGGCTCAAGATTGCGCGAGAAATGAAAAAGAAAACGTCTTCGCCAACCCTTTACCTGCTGGACGAGCCGACGGTTGGCCAACATCTGGAAGACGTGTTAAGGCTGAATCAGGTGCTTCATCAGCTGATCGATGCCGGTCATGGCGCTTTGGTCGTTGAGCACCATCCGCACCTTCTGGCTTCTTGCGATTGGCTTATCGAACTGGGTCCAGGAGGTGGACCCGATGGTGGTAGGATAATCGCCACGGGCACGCCAGATCAATTGGCCATGTCCGAAACGCCGACATCACCGTACTTGCGGGAAGTACTCGAAAGGAGCAGCGAATGACGCCTTCTGAAGGGGGTATTTCAACATGGGCGCCCCTGCTTCTAGCGGATCCATCGCCCACTCTTCGCCTGTTAGTTTTGCGCGGTCTGCTGGGTCGCTCGATAGATGATCCAGAGGTTGTCGAATTAGCCGATCTCAGGGATTCAGATCCGCTGGTTGTTGATCTACTGTCTCGGCAGTCGGCCGATGGATCGTGGCTCCGAGCGGGTCGCGACGGGGCGATCCAGGCTACCGCCCAGGCATTATTGTTACTCGGTTACTTGGGCTTTGGACTCGATCATGACGGCGTCAAGCATGGCGCTAGCTATTTATTCTCCAATCAAGAAAATGACGGTTCTTGGCCCCTGGATAGCGACGACGATTCAAGCGAGCGTTACAGCAACTATTCCATGATACCTTTACAGACATCTATGCCACTGCGAGCTTTGGCTGCCTGTGGACTGGCAGAAGATCCTAGATCAGAGAAGGCCTACGAGTGGTTGTTGAGTGTGCGACTTGGCGATGGCGCCTGGCCGTCAGGGCTGGCTTCGGGGAATTACGCGGGCGTCGCCGGTTACCGTCGCATCCCACATTCTCGCTGGGGCTGCAGAAGCAATACCACCGCTGCTCTTATCTGCCTGGCCATGCACCCAATCAGGCGAAAGGGTGTCGAAGCAAAACGGGCTCTAGACCTCTTGCTTGGAAGAGAAAGCCTCGATCGCCAGGCGTTTGGCTTCGAGGTAGCCAGAGTGCTTGGCGCTGAACGAGCTAAAGGACTCTTCACGTATTTCGCCCGTTTTGATGTCGCCCTACTTCTCGATCTCTGTTGGAGAGTTGGTGCATCACTCGAGGACGACCGTGTTTCGAATCTCGTAGAGTTCGCGAAAAAAGAACAAGGTCCATATGGACTGTGGGAATACCGCTCTCGACCCCAGGCCAGTCGCTGGGTAACATTTGATGTTCTACGGTCGCTTTCAAATCTGGACCGGGTTACTGACTGGGTATCTCTCGAACCTCGAACACCTTTCCAGCCTTATCCTGCTCGGGACAGGAGATACTAGCCTACTTATGCGGGCGAAAGTCACCGCTAGCTCGTGATTTGCTCGCGAGCAGCTCCCGACCTCATCTACGCCACAGTTTCATTAGAAGGCTGTGCCACGGTAGAATGGCTGGGACGATAACGAATCGACTCTCGGCCTGGCATCCTGGATTCAAAACCATACCGGTGGATGAACATCAACTGGCAATCCAGCGGCACGTTCGACGGTAAGTGGCGGCAGATTAGCAAATAATAACACATAGATAAGGAATGATGATGGGAACCTACAGGCGACACCGATACCAATTCAATGCGATCATTGTTTCTCTCATATCAACGTTCCTTCTTGTTGGAATACTTAACATAATCACCGGATGGCCCTTTTATCTTCTGTGGATCCTCTCGGTCAGCGTTGTTACCTTCGGCCTCTTTGGCGTGGATAAAGCCTTATCAAAAACAGATAGAGCACGTGTTCCTGAAAGCGTGCTGCACTTCTTTACTTTGATCGGTGGTTTTCCCGGCCAAATCTTAGGTAGGATCGTATTCCGGCACAAAACCAGCTTTAAGCGGCATCCTTCGTTTACTATTGTGCTCGTGATAAGCATCGTCATTCAGATTGCGGTAATCATCCTCATTTTCTAACGGTACTCGCTCGAGATGTCGGTTATTCCGATCCAGCTTAACCACAGAAATCTTTGCCCATGACCGGATCGGGCCGAGTTTAATTCCGCTCCATGCATCAGTAATACGAAGCTATCAAGACAACTCTTTCTCCTGATTGAGAAGTTGCAGTGCCAACCTGGAAGACCGGCTACTACCATCGTAACAGTTGGCTTTCCCCTTCCGCAGTTTGGGATTGGATGCGACTTCTCGACCCCGGCTTTCATTTCTGTTGCGGACGCATCCAGCGTGTGATTTGCCTCTTTCAACAAGTGACTTATGACACCTGACACACGCCCCCGGATCATGATAAGATGGCATAGGAGTGGAGGCCGTGGTAAGGAGGATGGGAGAATGAAGCTAAAGACAAGCAACCTTATCTGGGGAGTATTCTTAATACTACTGGGAGTAATCGCCCTAGCCCAACAAATGGATTGGTTTGCCGGTTGGGACACTTTATCTCCAGTGGTCGTTTTATCGATCCTGGCACTGATCGCATTTGTTGGTTATCTTGCCAGCGGGTGGAGGAATTGGGGGCTTCTTTTTCCCGCTGCTGGCCTTGGCGCAGGGGCTCTAGTTGCCTGGCTGGTAGAAGAAACAGCAACACCTGACGAGGTAGTGGGTGGCCTCTTTATGATCATAATCTCAATTCCCTTTTGGATAGGCTTTCTTGTCGATCGAAAGCGGACTTGGTGGGCGCTGATTCCAGGCTGGTCGTTGTTAGCTATCGGCCTTCTGGTGTCGTTGGTTGATCTTGAGGACGATCGCCTAGTTGGCGCACTCGTTCTTTTTGCCATTGCCTTGCCGTTTTATGGTGTGTTTCTGTTTAGGCGACAGAACTGGTGGGCCTTGATCGTGGCTGTTGTTATGACCATCGTCGCTTTAGTTCCCGCCTTTGCCCCCCGGCTAGAAGAAAGGGGGGCCGATGATCTGGTCGGTGCGTTCTTCATACTCACCGTAGCCCTTGTCTTTTCTATAATATTCTATTTCCGGCGCTCGTTCTGGTGGGCTTTGCTCACGGCCGGTGTAACCAGCACGTTAACCCTTGTAATCTTGATAGACTTTGTAAGCTTATCTGAAGCCGTGGCGGATCGCTTGATTCCATTGGTTCTTTTCGGCGGTCTTTCGGCCACATTTGCTGTCCTTTATATGAGACGCGACCGATATCCAACAGGGCGGGCTATCTTTCCAGCGGCCGCATTGTTGGCCTCGGCCGTGATCATGGCCATCTTCGGTTCAAATACTGAGGTCGTTTGGGCTCTGATGTTTATCGCCCTCGGCACGGTCATGATCGCAGGCGTAGCAAATACGAAAGGAAAGAAAGTTCTGACCGAACCACCATCAAGCAAGCCCCCGGAATAGACGGCAGGGTGACTGCTTCTGTAGAACCATCATCCCATCTGAAGCAGATGGGCGGCTACCGCAGAAAGAAGCTAATTATGGTACCGCACCTGATATATGGAAGGATATCCACCGTCTTTCTCCGCACCTTTGTTTCTTGGAACACAGCGAGGTGCATGGATAATTAGAGGGTGTTGCTCGGAATATCACTCACCATCACCGGAGGTTATTATGGCCCTGGCTATTCCCAGTCTCATACTGAAACAGCTTTATACATTTGGCAGTCTCCAAAATATTGATCATGGGATTCAATTCTCCGTGAAGAATCGCCTTAGTGATGGTACTGTGACCGGCTTGATTCTGATAAAGCTGGATGGCATGGAAGTTCCGCGCCAGGCGATAACCTTACGACTACCCGATGGCAGACTATTCCATCCCGATGTTCTCGTGGATGAGCCGCTTGCATTCCCCCTCCGCCAAAGACTAGACATAATGTGTGAGATTGCGCCATTATCATTGGGAAAGCACAAGATAGAAGTACATTTCAACAGCAAACCCTTCGGCAAGCTCAAGTTGAAGGTTGAGGACGCGATCTCTGAGGAAGTAGAAGACAGGATTCAGATTCCTCGTGATGAGGTCGAGGATTACAGCGATGAGGTTATCGCTAAACGGCAGAAGTTTGTTGAAGATTACACTGGTAAGAAGATTGATCATTTATTCCGTTATTCCCTCGATCCCCGAACCACAAGGGGAAATATCGAGAATTTCACCGGTGCAGCCCAAGTTCCGGTCGGTTTCGCCGGACCCATTCAGATAAATGGTGAGCATGCTCAAGGTGAATTCATCATTCCACTAGCAACGACTGAGGGGACGCTGGTCGCCTCCTATAACAGGGGGATAAAAGTCCTCAATCTATCCGGTGGTGTGACCTGTAGCGTGATCGGTGATTCCATGCAGCGAGCGCCGGTTTTCGTGTTTTCCAATGCCAGGGAAGCGCGGGATTTTGTACAGTGGGTAAATGAAAACATAGGCCAGATTACCGAAGAGGCTGAAGCCACTTCTCATGTGGCAAAGCTTGACTACATAGACCCCTATCTGGCAAGCAAATTCGCCTATTTGCGATTCAACTTCACAACAGGAGACGCGGCCGGTCAGAATATGGTTGGCCGAGCGACCTTTGCCGCTTGTAGTTGGATTTTGGACCAATATCCAGGCGTCGAGCATTTCTTCCTGGAATCCAACTTGGCAACGGACAAGAAAGCCTCGCAAGTTAACATAATGCGAACAAGAGGGAAGCGAGTTACGGCTGAAGCGGTGGTAAAGAGGGAGATTCTCGAACAACATATGCGAGTTGAGCCTGAGAGCCTTTACTATCATAACGGTGTGGCTAATATCGGCTCAATTCTATCAGGCGCCAATAATAACGGCGCCCAGTCGGCAAACGGTATCACCGCCATGTTCATTGCCACCGGTCAGGACGTAGCCAACGTGTCCGAATCCTCGGCGGCGATCATCTATACAGAGCTTACGCCAGAGAAGGATTTCTATGTGTCTATTACGATCCCGTCGTTAATTGTGGCTACTTATGGTGGGGGAACAGGACTCGCCACGCAACGAGAGTGTCTCGAGCTTCTGGGGTGCTATGGCAAGGGAAAGGTGAAGAAATTCGCCGAGATCGTGTCTGGCGTAGTTGTCGCAGGGGAATTATCCCTTGGCGCAGCAGTCTCCTCATCAGATTGGGTATCTAGCCACGAACGATTCGGCCGGAACAGGTAGCGTCCATGCTAGCATTATGCGTGGGCCCGTCCTTAACTTCGCCAGGCTCACAGAGACATCCAACCTTATGATTGGACTGGTTGTATGAAGCCGGTGAATCCATGACACAAGATGTCGTTTACAGGTTTAAATCCGCTCCCATTCCTCACCAAGTTCGCGCCTGGAGACCTTGTCAACTGCTTTATTCGGCCATGTCATTTCGATACTTGACCCCACAGGCAAGCGTCTAGGCTGCCAGATGCACGTCACAGAAAGCTGCGATTTCCTTTTAGGCTGGACACGAAAAGAGATCCATTATTTGACCAAGACAGGTCGGATATTCTAAGCGGTGGGTTTACATTACGGAACTATCTTGCTTCTATCATCGTCTTTCTGTAAAGTCAGTATGAATGAACGCGAGAAATCTCCAACGGTTTCATACAGCTGCCTGCCGTTGGCATCGGCGACTTTGATCTGAGGCTATTTGAGGGTGTATGCAATGAAACGCAAATCATATGTTAGCGGAATCGTACTGGCACTTGCGCTCGCGGCGTTAGGTGTGATTATGACTGCTTGTGTCCGGCCGGCCGCGAAGAACGCGACGGCCGATCCGGAGCTCGAGGAAACCGCTGCCTTCAGTCCGACGGATCAGGCGACAACAATTCCAGAGCCAACCGATACTTCTGAACCGACAGATGTACCTGTCTTGCCAACCGTGGTAGTTGAGGAAGCGCCCACTCAGGCGCCGACCGTGGAACCCACCGAGCCACCTGAGTCGGTACCAGAAGAAGAACCCGCCTCGATTTCAACCTCGATCGCTATCACCTTCCCCTTGGATGGTATGCTTCTGGATACCACCCATACCATCGTGATCGGTGGAACAGGCGAAGGACTCCCTGAGGGGAACCTAGTGGTTCAGGTTGAGGATGAAGAGGGCAACATCCTGATTGCTACGGCTACGATGCTGGCCGGTGAAGACGTCGGCTTGGGTGGACCAGGAACTTGGGAAGTCTCCTTTCTAATCACGCTAGATCAAGGCCAAGAAGGTTCGCTAAAGGCCTTCGCGACCTCTCCGGCTGATGGTTCCATCTTAGCCGAGGATACGGTGACCGTTTCTTTTTTCCAGAGCGCGGCCGAACCATTTATTGAAATCAGTAACCCGGTCTCGGGCACAATAATCCTCGAAGACTCCATCACTGTCTCGGGTCGGGGTGGGGGATTGTTCGAAGGCAATGTTGTCGTCCAAGCTGAAGATATTGATGGAAATGTGCTCCTGACTCAGCCGACAATCCTCCGGGGAGATAATGTTGGGATGGGCGGTTCTGGGGCTTGGGAGACAACTATTTCGCTGACCACGTTCCCAGGCACCCTGGGCCGGATCGTCGCATTCTCTACCTCGCCGGCCGACGGAAACATTATCGCCTCGGACAGCGTGGATGTAGCCTTCGGCGAGACAGCCGGTGCTCTCATCCATGTTGTGCAACTTGGTGAAACTCTTTACCGGATCTCCCTTATTTACGGCGTGCCGATGGCCGCAATTATGGAGGCCAACGGTCTTTTGAATGCCGACTACATCTATGCTGGTCAAGAGCTGATAATCCCACCCGCCACGCCTTAGAAGTAGGGATCCCCATTACTTTATGTAAACTAGAACGAAAATATTCCGGACGGTATTCCTTGGTGGAGTTTCGTATCTGTCAAGCTCTAGGAGGATGCATGCTAACTAATCCTCTCGCCGCCGCTCATAAAAGGCATCCCATTCACTGCTGCGCTCCTCGTCCCGATCCCGTATATCCAAACCGCGAAGGCCTACAAGGGCGCGGCCGATCAGGCCAACAAAAAAGCCGCCAAATATGCCAAGCAGACCTTTGGGAATAATCGACACTTGTGCTACATCCTGCTGAGCTCATTGCTATACCGGTACTTAGACCAGTTCTGGTTGGCGAGCTCCTTCTAGCAATTCGACCAGTTCATCGCCCAGTGACATGAAATCGGAAAAGGTCTCTTGGAGCTGTTGCTGGTAGTGTGGATCAGCCGCCGTATCCAGGCATTCATCCGTCGCCGTAGCTATCAGGCTCCTGTAAATCTCTATAGTTTCTGGCAACGGGAAGATCCCTAATTCCTTCAGAAGCAGGTTGGCGCATCTTTGGAATTGGCGAATACCATCACAGCGACGACCACTTTTTCCGTAGCACAGCATCAGCGACCGATGGACTTCCTCCCTCAATGGATCGATATCCAAGATCTTGTGGCTCGTATCGATTGCCTCTTCATAGGCTCCCCGGTTTATGTAACAAGCCGCTAATTGACCGAGCAGGCGTAGATTGAGACGGGCTAGGCGCTCCCTTTCTATGAGGCACCATTCGGAGTATATCCCTTCAAGTAGATCCCCAACGTAAAGTGACTGGGCCGCGCGGAACAACGATTCCTTCTCCTCTGGCACGGAGGTAGCTTCGGCCGCATGAATATGGTCTTGGAACACGGAAACATCAATTAATGAGTGGGGATGGGCTACCAAAGCCACCGATTCGCTATCAGTCTCTAAACAGCTATCAGGCGATACACCCAGCTTGTTGAGCAGCACCCGAACGCGCCAAAGTGTTGTGCTTAGTCGGCCGCGTCCGTTGTCGGCCGGAGCTCCAGGCCAAAGAATCTCTATAAGCTTATCGCGTCTGTGAGGATTGCCTTGATGGAGAAACAGATAAGCCAATAACTCTTCGGCTTTTCGGGTGGGGAATGTAGATACAACAGTGCCGTTGCAGCTTATCAGAAGTCGACCGAACGCCTTGACTTCAAGCAACGCAATGCCGTCTGCCCCTTGCAGACTCCCTTCTCCTCTTAGGTGGTGCGACTGCATTGCGTGCATTCTGATGCAGTCTAATGGTTCCTAGCTCAGAACACCCAAAACCTACCTCTAAGTATACAGAGAACTGGGCTTGGAGTAAATAGGAGAGAAGCTGAGAATGACGAATTTTTATGTGATTTGGAATTAGGATCGGCCCAACGGCTAATTCATCATCTTCAAACGTGAAGAGGCTGTTCGTCTTTCGATACTGTCGGTTACCGTAGGCTATGTCTTCAATACCAACGGTATATAGATTGGAAACGAGAGAACTGATACGGTAGCTGTATCGATATCGTATACGACGTCGACCGGGCCAGGATTGAAGGAGACCCACGTGGCCTGATTCGTGGTGGTCGTATTAATGACGGCATCGGCGTAGATTGTTATCGAGGCTCCAGGGAGTAGCGGTTCTACATAGTCATTCAACAAGATACGTAGTTCAGTGTCGTATAGGTCATGCAACGATAGAGTAGCGTTGCCCATATTTGTTGCCCGAAAGCAGTAGGTGACTCTCGTTCTGGCAGGAACCTCGATATAGCTTGTCTCTGCACAGACCATTGGTTCCAGCCCAACGGTCTTCACCAGGTCAACGCTGGGAGCTGATTCGACCACGAGAGTGACAGGCACCATGACGAGTGGATTATTGGGATCACTATTCTCTATGCAGAGAATAAGGTGGTAGCTGCCAGCTGCAATCCCAGTGGAGTCAAAGGTCACATCCACTGTCTGTGTGCCCCCTGGATCAACAGTGCCGCTGGCGGGGTTGACGGTTATCCATGAACTGTTTGGTTGTGTGCAAAAGCTACTCGAAATAGTTGTTTGAGTTGCTCCTTCGAACTCTCCAAGTGGACTGTCAATCGACAGCGGCGTAAATGCGCCAGTAGAAAGGTCAATGGTACCGTATTGGTTATGACCCTGACCCTCGTAAATCCAAGCGTAGAGTGTACCGTCGGTGTTGTCGAAATCCATACCTTGAGCAAAGTTTGAATCAACACCAGTAGGACCTAAAAGAGTTGCCATACCAGTAGCGGTATCAATGGAATAAATCGAGTCATCGCTGTTATCATGGCCGTACATCTTGCCAAATTCATTGACTGCAATATCGATCATCGAGGAAATCCCAAACAGGCCGATAATTGAAGGCGTTCCTGTAGCCGGATCGATTGTAAAAAGATCTGTCGCTGTCGAGGCATAAATAGTGCCGTCTATGGGGTGTATTGACATTCCAGTCCAGGGATTTCCACTTGGCGGGGTACTCAGGGCAATAAGCGAGAATATACCAGTCGCTAGATCAATAGTTCCCAGTTCACCGAACTCCAGCTGGGGTACAGAATCATCCCACCGAAGGGCGTAAAGTTCTGTCGCCGAAGGATTGAAATCCATACCATAGTATGTGTTAATGCTTGTCGCTATTACGTTCTGCCCAGAGAAGTCGTTTAGATGGTGCCAAACGAAATTGTCGGTAAGGAAGCCGATATCCTGCGCGTAGGCAATATCCGTTGGCTCAGAGGACAGCTCATCGCTCTGCACCTCTTGGCCAGGTATGGTTTCGGAGTATGTTTCTCGGACTCCAGAGGGTGAATCGTTGAAATACTTTTCATATTGAACGAAAGCTCTTTCTGAGGGTGCAGGATCTCGTATGACTGTCGCTTCAAGTTTATGACCTGTATCGTAGGGCAAAATGGTTGGCCCTGCACCAGGCGAAATTGGAGGGAATTTCAGAGGCAAAGCAGGCGTAACCGACGTTAGCGAAACCGATCCTTCTCCGTAAAACGACCAGTTCAGATCCACAACGCCGATATTACTGATCTTCAAAGGGAGAGTAACCTGAACATCGGAACCTTGACTGCTCGCGAGGCTAGATGGATCTACTACGATGATAGGAACCGGAACAGCGCTTACGGTTGCTGAATCAGTAGCAGTAACGATATCAGAGGGACCTGGATTATATGCCGTCCAGATGGCTTGGTTAGTCGTGGTAATGTAAACAATGGTATCTGTTAAGAAAGCCATAGAGTTGCCCGGGAGCAATGGCACGTTATATTCATCTAATAGCACTCCCAATTCTGTATCTTCAAGGCCATGGAGAGACAGGGAGACATTGCCAGTATTGAAGACCCGATAACAGAAGGTGACTTCAGAGCCGATTGGGACCTCAATTGTGTCCGTAGTTGCACAAACGTTTGGTACCTGCCCAACCGTCTTTTCCATCTCGATAGCAGGAGCGGGCTCAACAACCATGGTAATAGGTACTCTTAGGATCGGATTGAAGAAGTCATTGCTGTCGATGCAGAGTGTTCCGCTATACGTCCCGGCATTCATTCCAGATGAGTCAAAGGTGACCTCCAGAGTCTGTGTGAAACCGGGTTGTATAATGCCGACTACAGGATCGATTGTTGCCCACACAATGTCCGAGGGTCTACAAAATGCGCCAGTAACCGTGGTTTGGGTCGCTCCTTCGAACTCCCCTAGGGGATTGTCAATTGACAGCGGTGTAAATGCGCCACTAGAAAGGTCAATGATACCGTACTGGTTATGGCCTTGACGCTCGTAGATCCAGGCATAAAGCGTGCCGTCACTGTTATCGAAATCCATACCTTGAGCGAATTTTGAATCAACACCCGTGGGACCGACAAGAGTTGCTACGCCTGTATTGACATCGATAGTGTAGATGGAGTCTGTGCCGATGTCGTGGCCATACATAACACCTGCTGGATTGATAGAGATGTCAATCAACAACGGAATGTTCGGGTCTCCACCAACACCGATGAGTGTCAACACCCCTGTAGATAGATCGACCGAGTAAATCCGGCCGAAGTCATCATCCGATGTGGAAACATAGGCCTCACCATTCAGGGGATGGATTGTTAGCCCGGTAAGTGTCTCAGTAATTGGAAAAGTTAGTCCGATCGGTGTGAAATCACCATTGTTGAGGTCAATTGTTCCTAATTGCTTCGTAACGTCATTTACACCATAGAGGATCTGGCCGGTAACGTCGAAATCATAACCGAAGATGGCCTCTGATTGCTGCCCAACAACGGTTTGGCCGGGGAAATCGTTGAGCTGATGCCATACGAAGTTATCGGATATGTAACCAATATCCTGAGCATAGGCAATATCAGTTGGCCCGAGAGTTGAGTTGATCCCGTAATGAATTCTCGGAGGTGGGCCATCCAAGCAATTCTCCGCATAACCGACAGGCTCAGCACCGGCGTAGTTCTCGTACTGTTCGCACTGATCCTTAGAAGTTAGAACGTCCATTCTTCTCGACCGTGATGCGGTCTGTGTATCTGGTGGTGACGTCTTCAATAGAGATCGCGGAACCGCTTGAGATTCCTCAAAGATAGACCAGTTGAGGTCAATATCCCCCTGATTTCCAAGCTCCAAAGGGATAATCACGAGTTCGTCTGAGTCCTGGCTGCTGTAAAGAGATTGAGGGTCGACAGTGATCAACGCCGCAAGCACCACGGTGACAGTAGCGCTATCGGTAGATGAGACCGCATCGACCGGACCAGGGTTGTAGGTTGTCCACGTCGCCGTATTCACCGTAGTTGTATTGATCGTGACCGCCGTGGTGACGGATATCGATTCGCCGGGGACTAGCTGATAGGTACCGTCGAATAGCACGCCCAGTTCACTATCCACCAGCTCGTGTTGAGTTAAGGTGACTGTCCCAGTATTGATGACATCATAGCAGTAGATGACCTGAGTGCCGGCTGGGATATCGAGAGCGTCGGTTAATCCGCAAGAGTCCGGATCCAGGGCGACTGTTTTAGCCAGTGCGATATCAGGGGAAAGCTGACTTATTAGTCCGTTGTCGCTATCTCTTGCGATCGAATCAAGGCCCGCCATGACCGAACTGAAGGCGACTAAGACGATAATGGGTAATAGGGCCAAACTGAGATAGATGAAACGGCGGCTAATCATCCGAACAATCTCACTTGCGGCAGCTCCATGTGTTTCTTCGACCACTTGAGCTCAAGTCATGCGGTTCTGCTCAATAAAGCCTCAACGCCCCCTGGACCTTCACGGTTCTTAGTATCTCAGGCATTGGGCTACGAGATTAGTATACCTGATCTCTGAAATCTGATCCTAGCATCTCACCAGACCCGTGGTGACTGGTGGTGACGGCCGTCAATCACGAATGGCGGCTCAGTCTTCTAGAATATAAAACGATTGGTTGTCGATGTTATTTGGCTTGTACGCGAATGATCCGGGTCAGATCCGCCGCCAGCTGGATTCGCATGTCCTCCACAAGCACCAACATGTCCCCACCAGCGGTTATGGCTAGAGGGGTAACCATGCTTCTAAGTCGAATTCCAGATGAGTCCAGAAATGCACTAGTCGTATCATCGCTATAAAGACCAACGATCTCCCTTTCATCGCCTACTGAGACTTCGGCAAGTGGCATTGATATCAGCCCTACCTCGGGATTACCGACTTCTGGAATGGGTAACCCCTGTGGACTAAACGGCGGAAAGCCGAGAAAGTCGTCCAACTGATCAGTAACCAGGGAGGGGGTTATGTGCTCGAATCGACAGGCTAAGGCGTCGGCCTCTACTGCTGATACGCCTAAATGCTCAACCAAAAAGACTTCCCAAAGCCTCCGCTGTCGAAGCACTCGCTGGGCTATTTGCTTCCCTCTTGGCGTGAGCTCCACACCCCTATATGGAAGATAGGAAACCAAATCCTCTTCAACCAATTTGTGGACCATTTGGTTTGCAGAAACTGGCAAGATCGAGAGCTCTTCGGCCAGGCGTGAGATTGGTACGGGTTCACTTTCACCACGCTCGACCAAGCTGGTGATCGTAACAAGATACATCTCCTCACTCTCGCTCATTCCACTGGTATTATGGTCGATCATATACTTCTCCACTCATTTCTACTGGTCTACCATAAGATAGTATCCCCCTTGGGAGAAATACTCAATTGACTAGTGTCATTGATTCACTGGACGAATGTCCACTATCCACCCAGCAGCCCATCGATTATTTCGTTCCGTCACTGCCCCTCAATCCTAGTCCCTAATTGTCTTGAACAAGTGATAATTCGTCCAATATTCAGCGCACTACTAGGAGCACAAAGTGACCTTGTCGAACTCACCTTTGAGAGCACTGGGCCAATCTGATTTATGCGTTTCATCCATTGGGCTGGGTTCGGCTCAATTTAGAAAAGGAGCAAGTCTCTTTGGTAAATACTGGGCAGCGCTGGAGGATGGCGTCATAGCCGGCATCATTGGAGCGAGCCTGGAGGGTGGGGTGAATTGGATAGACACGGCCGAAGCTTATGGTTGCAGTGAATCAGAGCGATCCATCGCCAGGGGACTGCAAAGCCTGGGCACGGAACGCCAGGATGTAATCATCGCATCCAAATGGTTTCCATTGTTCAGGACGGCCAAATCGATCCAGAGCACCATTTCCAACCGTTTAGATGCGCTGGGTACTTCCCAAATCGACCTCTACCAGATTCACTTTCCCTGGTCTTTTTCAAGCATAAGATCCCAGATGGAAGCCATGACTAGACTGGTCGACGAGGGGCATATTCGATACGCAGGTGTATCGAATTTCTCGGCCAAAAAACTTCGAATCGCTGATGAGGAGCTTGGAAAAATCGGCCTACCGTTGGTATCGAATCAGGTACAGTACAACCTGTTGGACCGTCGAATTTAGTCCAATGGCGTCCTGGAGATGGCAAAAGCGCCAGGTATTACTACCCTGGCCTATTCCCGCCTGGCTCAAGGCTTGCTCGCGGGTCAGTTTCACGATGATCCGGGATTGATCAAGACACGACCGGGTTTTCGGAAGTATACGCCAGCCTTCAGGAGGAAAAACATTGAAAGGTGTCGGCCAGTTTTTGAGGCCCTGAAGAATATCGCCTCCAGATATGAAGCAACGGTTGCCCAGGTTGCCCTTAGTTGGACCATCAACTTTCATCAAGATGCGGTGGTAGCCATAGTTGGAGCAACGAAGGTACAACAAGCCCGGGAGAATGCACAGGCTCTGTCCCTAAGGTTATCCGAGGCGGACATGTCCGAGTTGGATGGCGTATCAAGAGACATAACTTAGACCAGCGCCAATGCGACTTCGTTGCCATATGTCCAGTTAGCCCTGGGATTCGGCAGGCAGGCAGATGGAGAAGCGGCTACCTCCACTCTTCAATCTCTCGACTTGAATGGTTCCATCGTGTAGATCGACGATCTGTTTGACAATGGATAGTCCAAGGCCCGATCCCCCACCACCTCGGCCGCGTGACTTATCGCCGCGCCAGAAGCGATCGAAAATATGTGGTAGATCCGCATCAGGAATGCCTGGGCATTCGTCCGTTACAGAGATACACACCCTTGCCTCCGAGACAACAGCCGTGACCTGAACAGAGGCTCCCTGTGGACTGTTGCGGATAGCATTCTCTATGAGATTGATCACCGCCTGCTGAAGCCGATCTTCATCGCCCAAAACTTTCAAGGACGCCTGGCCCTTCCGAACCTGAAGCTCCACAATATTCTCGTCGGCTAGTGGCTTCATCAAGGCGACGATCTGGCTGATTAACCGAATTACATCGATGCGGGAAATGTTTAAGCGCAATTGTCCAGCATCCGCCTGAGAGAGTAAACGCAAGTCGTCGATCAAACGCGTTAGCCGTTGGACCTCATCCTGGAGGTATGCGAGCTCCACTTTGTTCGGAATCAACAAACCATCCATCATCGCCTCGATGTTCCCTCGCATGACGCTTAAGGGGGTTCGCAGCTCATGAGCTACATCTGCCACCATCTGCTGGCGCAAATCTTCCTGTTTCTCCAACTCTTCTGCCATTTGATTGAACGCGACCGCTAACCGGCCCACTTCGTCGCTTGACTTGACGGGAGTGCGCACACTTAAGTCTCCTTGGGCATATTGGTTAACTGCGCTCCGAAGTTTGTGTAATGGACGAGTGATCTGCCGGAAGAGGATCGTGCCCAGCAAGATGGAGACTCCGCCAGCAATAACAATAGCCAGGGTCGCCGCCCGTCGTGTATCTACAAGGAATTGATTATCTGTTACCGGGTCTGCAGCCACTTCTACTACGTAAGCATCAAGGTCCGAGTTATAGGAGAGGCGCGCGTCATCCCCGATGACTGTTTCTAAGGCCCCTTGGAGTAGCGGATCACGGGGGCCTGGCAGAGTATCCTCGATATCTCTTGCGTTTGGGATGACAGGTAGCGCTAATCGGGTAATAACAGGCGCCCTTGTCGATATGAAGGATTGGACAAAATCACGACGGGCATCGGTGTACTGGCCAAATTCCTGCTCAGTTGCCCTGATGACCAGGCTTAGGATAATGACTAGAGAAAGCAGGTTGACGATCACAAACGCGCCGACTAGCTTTACCCAAAGGCTACGGATCATTATGATCCTCGCCTCCATCGGGAATCGCCAAAGGATCCAATCTGTACCCCACTCCGTAAACGGTGTGTATTATCTCGAGATCTTCGACTGCCATTCGCATCTTCCGGCGTATGTTTTTTACATGCTGGTCGATATTGCGTTCGAGTCCCTCGTAGGCAACTCCGGAGGTTCCATCGAGTAATTGCTGCCTTGTAAATACGCGACCGGGATTCCTGGCCATAACAGTCAGCAGATCGAACTCGGTATGGGTCAGGCTCAGAGGGCATACCCCCAACCATGCTTGATAACCGGCCAAGTCCATCTTCAGATTCCCGGCACGGACGATCTCTGTCCCTACCTCGGCCCCAGAGACACGTCTCAGTACCGCCCGAACTCTGGCAACAACCTCGCGAGGTGAAAACGGCTTGACAATATAGTCATCTGCCCCCAGTTCTAGTCCCACCAACCGGTCTTCTTCCTCAATACGAGCAGTTAACATAATGATTGGAACACTCGAGTGGCGTCTGAGGGACCGGCACACGTCCAGGCCATCAGCTCCTGGAAGGTTTAGGTCGAGGATAACGAGAGACGGTTGCTCTTGTCGAAAAGCATACAGCGCCTGAGATCCGTCATAAACAGCCGAGACAGAATAACCCGCCTTCTCCAGGTAAAGGCGAAGCGTTCGCACGATCCTGGCTTCATCTTCAACGATGAGAATCTTATCAGCCATCAAACGTTAATGGGCGAACATCCTGTCTCCCCGATTGGATATAGGATGTTCGTTACCCATTTCATTTGTGCATTGTAGCACAATCTTCGTCAAGCTTTTTCAACAGGCGGATCTTTTTCCACGATCTTGTATCGCTGCCTAAATAACATTGCCGCACCCATGGCGAGCAGGACAATTCCCGCCAGTCTGAAGGCAAGACAAAGACTACTACGCGCGAAATCGCTGATCGAAGCTAATCTGTGATCCGTGAGGATGATTGTTTGTCCCGGATTCGGGTTAAATCCATCCAATATGGGTAATCTAGGCACTTCCACTGGAAGATCTAGCGCCAGGCGACTCGGAAAAACTTCGCGCATCGATTCCTCCCCTGAAGGACGCGCGTTTACGATAAACCGTCTTTCTGCGGATCCCTCGGTGTTGACATAGGCCACGCGCCATTTCGACAGCAAGCTGCCAAATCCGATCAGGCTTAGTGCCACCACGCCGGTGAGTATAAGAATAAATGCAAATCTCCTACCTTTCATTTCAAACACACTCCTTTTTGGTCGATTTACACCCATGCTATCACCAGATTGTGTAGAGAATGTGTGGTTGTTATATACAACCTTTGATCACTGTGGAATGAGCCTCTCCGCTTGTCCACTCGATTCAGGATAGTCGATCTTTTAGACCCACCTCTCTCCAATCCTTTCCATTGCAAATACATCACCGATAGGTGTACAATGAAGGTGTAGCATCAGGGAGCGCGTGCTAATAAAGCTACATGAAAGGAGGAAGCCATGGAGACATTTCTTGTCTTGGGAAACTTTACTCAAAAGGGAATTGAAGATATTAAGCAAATTCCCGAGCGTACGGCCGCAGCAAGAGAAGCCATTGAGAAGGCGGGTGGAAAGTGGTTAGGATACTATCTCACCATGGGACGTTATGACTTTATCTTGTTAGCCGAAGGTCCCAGCGCCTCAGTCGCCGCCACATTGGCCTTGGCGATCGGATCCGAAGGCAACGTGCGCACCGAAACCTTGAGAGCATTCACGGAGGATGAGTTCGCGGCAATGATAGCCGCGTTACCCTAGTTTGTCTGGATCGGGACACAAGCACACGCTCCCGGACAAACAATCTGGTGGTGCTTGGCCCATTTGACTTCGGCGATAGATAAATAACTGCGCGTGACCGACTGCCAGCGATGATCAAGCTGAAGCGGCCGATGCGCGCTAAGAAGTTGCTTCCCAGACAATTGTCCACTGGTAACTACACGATCACAGAGAACCAGCAAAGTGGCTCGGAGCAAACCTGGTCACCGACCAGATACTAAAGTTTCTCGCCTGAACCGCAGCAACGCGTCGATGGCTTGGAATTCGACAACAGGTTAATCTTGGACGGCGCTATCGTGGGCACAGTTGATCTCCAGCGTAGGTCGGACGACAGTCTGGTTGAGGTGTGTGCCAATATGGATGGGGGAACCAGCACTTGCACGTTGACTGCCTCCTCTGGCGCTTGCACCCTCACCGTCCCCGTGGGCAATTACGATATCACTGTTGAAATGGACCTGTATCCTGGTGCCCTTAGAACGGGAGTAACAGCTACGGCCGGGATCACAAAAACGTTGCCAGAGATCCTGCTACTCGGCGGTGACACGAACGATGATGATACAGTGAACATCCTCGACCTGTCATTCCTCGGTGCCCGGTTCGGAACGAGCTGTGGTGTTCCCTTGTATGATCAGACGGGTGACATCAACGATGACTGCCTGATCAATATCTTGGCTCTCAGTCTTAAGGGTTCCAACTTTCCGATATCGTCTCCGGTGCCCTGGCGGTAGATTGCCTCCCCAGAAGCGATCCAAAAACATAAAGCAGAACGCAAACGTCTATAATGAGCGTTATGCCAGATTGAGCGACCGGAGAGACGATTGAACGAGAGTGGTTAGAAAGCTGTTCGTTCGAGGTAGGCGGGATACACGGTTTCGGAGCTCGCCATGCTGAATACTCTTTACCGAAATCTTTGGGTGTCCTCCGCAAAGATCTGGAGGACGATCTACTCATTGGGCTTGGGCTAGGCTGATCATCCGCTGGATCATCTTCTGTGCAATGGTCATTTCGGTTGCTTTGGAGTCTTCAGTCATGGCGAGAAATTCGTCGCGACCGAGAGCCATTACCTCAACTTCCGAATCGGGTCCGGCCTTCACGGTGGCGGTTCTGGGCTGATTTTGCAGCAAACCGATTTCGCCAAAATACTCGCCGGGCTCGCGCCAGTCCACTGTTTTATCGCGGCCGTCAGAGCGGTGGTCAATTACCTCACAGCGCCCGCTGACCAGGATGTAAAATAGATCAGCCGGTTCGCCTTGTCTTAGAATCACATCGCCGGGGCCAAATGTCATCATCTCGAGTTGGGGATAGACTCGCTTGATCTGCTCAGGTGAAAGCATGGGTAGCGCTTTCGCCAGTTGCAGGCTGAGAATGCGCTCTCGTACGACCGAGGCAATTTCCTCCTCCGTCAATTTGGATGTGGTCACAAAATCGGCAAAGGTCGCCCTGTCCATGACAAGAACTTCTGCCGAACTGTCTTTGCTTGCTCTAACCGATGCTGTTCGCTTAACGCCCTCCAGTAGTCCGATTTCGCCGAAGTAGTCTCCTTCGTTCAACGTGGCTATTGGCTGCAGCGGACGGTGTGGTCGCTCCCTGACCACTTCAACTGTACCAAAGACTAATACATAGAAACTATCAGCCTCCTCGCCCTGCTTTATTATTTCTTCTCCAGCTTCGTAGTGGCGTCTCTCTAAACCTGACACCAGTTGGAACTGTGTTTCCTTGTCCATCTTCGAATCTGGTAACAACCACTTTGAATTTTCTTCGTTAGCATCCATGGTATACCTCAGTTATTCGGAACAATTACAGAAGGCCACGGTCTTAATCTCGTTTTGAAGGAGCCCGCGGAACAATAGTCGCCTCAAACTCAAATCCAACTAGACCGGAATAATACGGCCTTCGATTGCTACCCAATATTGAATTTGAGTGCTAGGAATGTTTTGGAATAAACTCTGTTCGTGCAAGTCAAACTTACCTCTCTACAATGCACCTATTCAGCACCTTTGTCATCCCGATTCGCGCGACTCCGTCATATTTCTGGGTACGTTGATCGCATTCTGTTAGAGAATGAATCTTTGACGAAGTCGGTCAAGGAACAGAAAGGTACAAATAATATTAGCCCGGCTATTCGGAGGTGCAAGTATATTGTCTCTAGCATGACTCCAAGCAAAGTTGATAGCATGAAGATATCAGAAGGAGACGGCCTTTTCAGTGA
>JBARZW010000132.1:0-5631 GCA_049650305.1 Promineifilaceae bacterium (SeqCode) | reverse complement strand
GAGATCGCGGAGCGCCCGCACATCGCCGAATGATTTTGAAAGACCAGAGGCTTCTATTACGTAGTCCGTCATCTCCATGGCCCTACACTCTCCCTGCAAAATCGCATGAGCTAGAAAAATGGTCTTTGGATTAACCTTTGTGTTCCTCGACTAAGACTGCGCACCATCTCTCTTCAAAGTTAAGCGACATTGGGTCGTTATCGCGCGATGTATCGCGTTATGTAAAGTATATTCGGAAGGATCTTTAGGCGATTAGGCGAATATGCTTAAAAGAAACGGATGATCCAGCGCCAGACACACCGCGATGCTTCAATTGAATGCTCTCTAAGAGTTTTGCTTGCTTGAAAAAAACAACTGCCCACCATTCGCGGTGGGCAGTTAATCTGATACGACTATAGAATAGGCATTAGCAGATGCGACAGTACTTAGTGCTCCCGACAGGACTCGAACCTGTAACCAGACGATTAAGAGCCCTACGGTTGCACGCCCAAAGACTATAATTCGACCAATCTGTAGAGGTAGAACCACCTCTTAGAAACGATAAAATCGCAATGTGTCGATTATTGCCAACCAAATCGTTTGTATAAGCAACGAATACGCAACGGTTAACTCATAAACTCTTCAAACTGATCCACCGCTTCAGTCTGCATCGAAGGGATTACGTGCGAGTACGTATCGACTGTTAACGAAATCAGCGAATGACTTAACCGTTCTTGTACTATTTTAGGATGCACACCGGCTTCAATAATAGCGAAGCGTGAGTATGTCGAAAGTTATGGAATCTTATTTCAGGAAGACCAAGTCTAGCTATAACCGACTTGAAATGTCTCACGACGTTGCGAGGCGATATGGGCCTACCACTGCGAGTATTGAATACCAATGTACTATTTATATCAACGGTCTCTAGATGGTTCTTTAGAGCCTCTTTCGCAGTAAGCAGTAGGGTGATAGGATGGCGGGACTTCTTTGTTTTCGGCTGAGTTATGATTAGGCTTTGTCTGGTAATATGCGGTACTCCTGGTTTATTAGCGGTAACGGGTACAGGTTCCGCCTGTGCCGGTGGATACGCAGTTGAGGTACAATCAGGCATACAGTCGGTAAGGGAAGCATAATCAAGGACGCGACCTATTCCATTGGTGAATGGATAAAACGGCAGCGTAAAACAATAGGCTTGACCCAACGCGAACTTGCCGAATGTGCTCACTGTTCTGTCATCATTTCCAAAAGGATTGAGGCTGATCAGCGACGGCCGTCCCGTGAATTGGCTCGATTGCCTCTAAAGGGATCTCCTCAAATGGTTCATTTTTCTGATAAAGAATATCGTCGGAAGTTCCGGCCGGTCTGGCCCGGCCGCCGAAAATTGGCCAGCGAGACGCGACGTGCCCTGTTGTTGGCAGTCGGCGTCGCCTTGGCTGCCTTTGGATTTGCCGTCTTCCAGGTACCCTACAACCTCGCTGCAGGCGGCGTTGGCGGCATCAGCCTCATCATCAATAATTTCACTGACTGGTCGGTGGGCCTGTTGTACTTGTTGCTAAATATTCCCTTGTTGGCATTTGGCTTCAAGCATTTGGGGCGGTGGCCCTTTGTGGCTCGAACAGCGGTCGCCGTCGTGTTGTTTGCTGCCTTAACGGATCTATTTGGTTTAATGATGCCTAGAATTCTGGATCCATTTCCCCCGGCCGAGGATATGTTACTGAGCGCCGTCTACGGCGGCATTTTAGGGGGCATTGGTGGCGGCCTGGTTTATCGATCTGGCAGTACCATCGGTGGAACGGGCATCCTCGGCCGCTGGCTCCAGTTTCGCACCGGCCAGCCACTCAGCCAGATATATATATACACGGATGGCGCCATTCTTTTGGCGATGGGGCTCGTGTTTGGCTGGGCAGTGACACTTTATGGCTTGCTCATGTTGTTCATCAATGGACTGGCCTCCGACTATATCTTGGAAGGGCCGAGCCGCACGCGGGTGGTCACAATCGTGACCAACCACCCCAATAAGATGGCTGAGGCATTAATGGCTACCTTGGGCCGGGGGGCTAGCTATTGGGAAGTGACCGGCGGCTATTCCGGTCAAAGGCACTATCTAATATCATGCACGGTATCACGGCCGCAAGTAGCCGAAGTGAAGCGACTAGTCGCCGAGGTGGACCCGGAATCCTTCCTCACCATCGCCGTCGGCCATCAGGCTTTAGGGGGAGGGTTCGATCCGCTACGAAAAGCGAACTAACCCTCTTCAGCGCCCCTGAGCGACATAGACCATGACCAGTGAACGACTCGATGAAAAACGCCGCACAAGAAACGCTGGCAAGCCACATCCCTGAGCGTCCGTCCGAAAAAGGCCCACAATCTTAATAGTCTGATCTTCAACGCTGTCCTGATTACTTACCTCTAAGGAAGATCTTCCGGAAACATTATCCGGATTGCATAGTTGAAATATTCGACCTCGCGTTGAGTTTCTTTATCACGGCCATAAGAAGCCGAGGCTCGATTTGCGCATTGTTCACTTTACTGCAAGCGCATCGACCGGAGTTCAAGCAGGAACACCCCTTTCAGCGAAGCCCTGGATTGGTAGTGGGGGAAATGTTTACCTTTGGCCGCCATACGGTGACGCAAGGACTGTTGGCTTTGGGCTTGACTGAGGGCGACTGGAGCGCCTGGTACCGCTTGTTTAGCCAGCCACGCTTTGATGAATGAGTGCTCAACGACTGCTTGTTGCGGGAAAGGTTTGAGTATGTGCCGGAGAGCGAGCCGTATGTGGTGGGTGTTGGCGGGGTTCAGATTCCTCGAAGCAGCTACAAGATGCAGGGCAACGGCTGGTTGAAAGCGCCGCGGACGCCTCCTTTCAAGTCCGGGGTCCACCGCGTGCAAAGAACTAGCTTGAGCCATCCATTCCGCCCTCGACAATCGCCAGAAATACCTCTTCAAAGTCGAATCGTTATCGACCGAAAGACGTAACCGTGCATTGCCCGTCGCAGATCAATAATGGCAGTAGTTCGCGCTCAGCTCTAGCATCATCGCCAACCCGCACCATCCATAACTCGTCTTCACCTGATTTGGAACTATCTTTACCGGTATCCCAGGGTTGGCTAATAACTTCATTGTAGGCGTGTTCGATATTCCCCTTGATGGTCAATTCGAAAACTATTCCGTCATTTCCAGCCACTTTAACCTATGGTACAAGGTGATGAAAGGCGAACAGAAAACCGAGAACTCCCAGATGGATGTGGTGATCTCCCTTTGGGATGTAGGGTTGTTACACAGGCCTTTGGACTAGGGCACGGTTCACTAACAGTCAGGGCAATGTTATGAGTGTGCTTGTGAACTTCCATCGTACGGCGCTAGACTAAATCGAGGCATGAGATACGGGGTAAATGATTGCCCAAGCTGGGTTAACCCTTCTCAGCGGGATAAATGGGGCTAACAAGGTTTAGTTCTCTGGGAAGGCAGACAACGCCAAGTTACTCGGCTTTCAGCCAGCCATGCTTTAGAGCTGCTTGTCTTCCTGCAGAGCACAGAGGAGTTGAAAGAGGGAGCAATCATAGTTGGAGAGCTAACCACGTGGATTTCTATCGATGATTTGGAACAAGCACCTGAACAGATAGTCAATAACAAAATAGAATTTAGCGCAGCCTGGCTCCAGCAATTTTTCGTCCTTCTACAAGACAAAGAGGATGTGTTGACAAGATGACCGAGGAAGACGAGCGAGCAGAATGTCAGGCTCTTGCTCGGGCCTACGGTACATTCTTTCTCATGACACAGGACCGGACATTGAAAAGAAGCCAGGTAACGGCGACTAACTTGACTCTGGTCGAACCAAGATTCAATCTGGCCTACTGTCCCCCTGGATATCAAACCACTTCTGATCCGCCAGGACCACCGAAGTCTCAATCTGCCGTTTTGGTATAGACCAATATTTACGCAGGAGTCGATCTTTCAGTTTTGGTGAAACCAAGCGAAAGCCATGTTTTTCATAAAATCGGATCGCCCATACAGCGTCAGACCAGGTGCCGACCAGGATTGGTAGGGCGGTCTTATTACAAAGTTTGGATAACAGACTGCTACCTATCCCCTGCCCTTGATTGGCTGGATAAACATATGCGTGCCTGACGAGAGTGACATCTTGAACGTCCTGTATGCCCATCACACCTGCCAATTCACAATCCGCGTAATAGCCCCAGAAGACAACGCCCTTCTCAATCTCATTTTGGATCTCATATCTTGGCATAAAAGGCTCTTTCCAACGATCCTCGGGGATGATTCCTTTGTATACCTGAGCTGCAATATTGATGATCGTATAGATAGCCTCAAAATCGCTATCGATGCATTGGTGAATCAAATTCTTCCTCCATCTTCGGTACGGATGGACGTCATTTCATCGTCTTACGAATGTTGAAAATCGGGACACCAATGTGATATTGTCCAATTATCCCCGACATGACGACGACTGAAAACAAAGAATATCTGGCTGGCGCACCAGAACCACCAACAATTAATTGACTGGTAGCCGGAAAGCACCGGCATTTTTATAATCTTTTTGCCTGAACGGGAGCCAAACAAAGAAATAATCGAGAAGGGGGAACTCTTTTACCTCGGGCATCCTGAGAAAGATCAGATCTTCTCAGGCTACGGCCTGACCAACGAGTCCGGCCGGAAAGACCGCCTGGTTGGCCTGCTCATGGTGGACCGACCCCAGCGGGCAGATCCTGAGTGGCTACAGATGATTAACAACATTTTTGGAGATTGCCGTCTTGTGGCCACCGATGCAGCTTGTGAAGGGCTCAATCTGCAAATGCTTGGGACGTTAATTAATGTTGATCTGCCTTGGAATCCATCACGGCTCGAGCAGCGGCTTGGTCGCATCAAGCGGTTCGGCCAAGCTCGGCACACCGTTGATATGCTAAATCTGGTCTACAGTGATACACAGGACGAGAAGGTATATCAAGTACTTTCACGCCGTATGAAGGATCGATACGATATCTTCGGTGGTCTTCCGGACACTATTGACGATGAGTGGATCGACAATATTGAGTTGCTGGAAGAGATGATGGATCAGTACATCCACTTACGCGAGCAAGCCCGAGACGTTTTCGAGATGCGCTATCAGGAATCAATTGACCCTGATAAAGATCGCTGGGAACTGTGTTCACGGGTGCTGTCCCGGCGTGATGTGGTCGACAAGCTCTCAACTCCTTGGTGATATTCCCTGTAAACTGCATCCTTAAGTCGCATACTAGATGTTGTGCGACCCATGATCTCGGCCTCGAACTGACCTCCACTTAAAAACCATACAAAAACGCAAGATGATGGTCTCAATCCCACTTGTGTTTAAGTTCCAAAAAGGACTTGTAGTTGAAAAAACTTGCTTTGATCTATTAGAATGGAGTTACTGTAAACCATACAGACAGCAAAAACCCCTCAAGACATTATGTCAAGAGGAGTCTTGTTATTTGGGCTGTGAGCAAACTATAAGCAAAATAATTAAGATAGAGTAAACATAACGCTATTGCTTTATCTACTCTACCTTGAGTGCTCCCGTTGGGACTCGAACCCAAAACCAGACGATTAAGAGTCGCCTGCTCTGCCAAATTGAGCTACGGAAGCGTATAATTATGGGTAATTATCTCCATTTGG
>JBARZW010000131.1:0-3429 GCA_049650305.1 Promineifilaceae bacterium (SeqCode) | reverse complement strand
GGATAGTCATCCGCTCCCTGGTCATCGACTACCGGAAAAGGGGCTGCTAAGGCTGGCAATGCGATTGCGAGTCCAATCACTATCGCCAAGAGTGGGACAATAACAAGCAATGGCCTGCGTCTAGCTGCTTCCACAAAATGGTTCTTCATTGTGATCAACCTCCATCAATTCAAATTGGGGTTCTCGAACATTCGACTAATATTAGTACTTTTTACAATGTATTAAGACATCCTGCTCGTACAAAGATAAAACCGGGATCGGCCTCTAATTCGAAGCAAACCGTTTCCCGGGAAGAAACCCGAATGTCACGGGTGAGGGTAGGGGGATAATAATTAGGGCAATAAGTAGTCCAGCGCGTAGTGGTGGCGGGCAGAGGAAAGATCACAGCCCACCATTCGCTCCCCAGCGTCTGGTTCAGTTGTCTTCCCATTCGTACTGTCTTTTGCGCCAAACTTATACTCCACGCCAATTGGTTTGGAGTAACTTTCCGGCAGCTATCCCAGAGACGGCCGCGATCGACAGGCGTATATAATTAGTCTAGTGAATAGCTGTCAGCAAAACCGCCCCATCGCTACGCCAAACCTTTTGTACAGTCCCTAACCCAAACCGCCTCTCTATCGAAGGCGACTGACATTACGGTCAGCGGCTGATCTAATGATCAGCTTGACTATTCCGGCCGTACAATGCAATTGTGGTACCCGTTGGTCGACGAGGAGCCCGTTATTCCCAAGCGCCAAACACGCGCAAGCGACCCAACAGGCATTCCAAATGGTACTCACCCCCTATTATAGCATAAAAAGGCCCCGCTAATCTTAAGAAGTTCTTTGGATTTCTAATATTTACGTCAATTTTGCATGTTTATATCAAACCAATTGGATTAATCCGTCACCTTATGGTCTACAAAGCGATAGCCGACGCTGTGTTCGCTCACGAGGTAGGTCGGTTTTTTTGGATTAGGCTCGATCTTCTGGCGGATCTGCCAGACGAAAACGGGGATGACGCCGGTCGAATCCCGGCTAACGTCATTCCAGACATGATTCATTATCTGTTCAAAGGTGCAAGCGTGGCTTCTCCGACTTATTAAATAGGCCAGCAAACTAAATTCGGTAGCGGTTAACTTCACCCGCTTACCTTCAACCCTGACGGTCCTTGCCCCAAGGTTCAGCGCCAGGTAGCCGTCGTCGTAGGCATTGTTCGATAAGAGTGAGCCGTTCATATGACCGCGGCGGACGGCCGCCCAGGACCGGGCCAATAACTCGTCTCTCCGGAAGGGCTTTGTCAGGCAGTCATCGGCGCCGGCCAGTAAGCCCCCAATGAGGAGCTCGTGTTGGCTGACGGCCGTGACGATGACCAGGGGCACATCCGACTTCCGGCGAGCGGCCCGCAGCACCTCGAATCCGTCGATTCCGGGCAGACGCATGTCCAGTAACAGGAGATCTGGGCTGTATTGGGAGAGCGAGCGCAGGCCGGTCTCACCGTCCCCGGCAACGTAAGCCTTCGCCCCCTCCAGGCCGAAAATGGTCGCTAGGAGGTCGGCCATCTGTTTTTCGTCCTCGACGATCAGGACAACTTTATCACGCCAATCCATGTCGCTGTTGCCAACGGTAGGCATGCGCAACCTAATATCATTTGTAATGTTGGGGTAGGTCTGTTCTGTCGTTCTTATTGGCATTTCTTTAGTACTAGCAGTCATTCTCTTGGGCCGAGGCGGGCCCGGAGGACCGGGCTGGCTCGAGGGACGAGCTATGCTCGAAGGACGATGCGTGCCCGAATCCTTGAGCCTTTTCTGCTGTCCCATTTAATCGTCCCGATCTTCTTCGCCGAATCTGGATATTCCAGCGAACTCGGTGGTTACTCTAAAGTAGCCACCACCCCTGTGTGCTAGCTATCCAAACGCATGATTGATAGCCCAAGATAAGAGGCCATCATGGTTTAGCATGAGGACAACTAACTCAGATCTACCAGAATCTCGTCTCGTTGTTGCTCACGAGCTTAATATAATAGAGGTACCAGAGTACCATTTTGATACATGGCCGGGCCACGAAGTGGCCTTGGCCAATCCGAGTCCTGGCCACTGGTTGGCCTTGATCACGGATTGGCATGGTCCGGGCCGAGGCGGCGCCTCGGTTAGGCGGGGCCACTATTAGGCGGGGCCGAATACGGCCTTTGCCGATACTCGGCCTATGCTGGGGCGAGGTGGGGCCGAATACGGCCTTGGCCGGGCCACGGATTGGCATGGTCCGGGCCGAGGCGTGCCGAACACAGTCTTGGCCTTATACGTGAGGGAGTGACGGCTCCCACTCCTGGGTCTACGTTGTGCAGATTTGATATTGATGAATCTGCTGGTCTATTCGACTTCAATTGAACCTTTAGGAGTAGAACGAGCTTGAATCTCAACAGTCCGTATCAGAGTGCTTCACGTCCGGCTGAGCTTTAGACTCGGTAACCAATTAGCGATAATCGGTCTACGACGCGCGCCGGATCGCTGGATAGTGAGAAGTTGTTGGAAAATGTTTTACTCCAGGTCACCGGTCAGTCGACCGCCTAGCGTCCAACAAGAATCTCGGCCGCCACCTGTTCGAGTTGCTCCGGCTTTGTCGCGAACCGGCCCTCGAATTCTTCGAAACCTGGCGTATAGCCCAGGATGAATTCGTTCATCCCAATCTCGCTATAGCGGCCGACGTAATCATGCAGGGCCTCGATCGAGGCGAAGGGCCTGTCACTTGCGTAGCCGGCGGCCTGCGAGCGCTTGATGGAACCCGGATCCCGGCCGAGCTCTTCCGCGAACGCGGTCAACTTCTCATTGCGGCCCCGGGTCACCTCTAGCTCTTCCTCGGGCGTCAAGTCGGAGCCCGGCCAGTAGTGGCTCCAGCCGTCGCCATAACGCGCGGCTAGCTTCAAGGTTTTCGGCCCGTGGGCGGCCACGATGATCGGCGGCCGGGGGCGTTGCACCGGCGACGGATGCATCAGCGCCTCTTTGACCCGGTAATATCGCCCTTCGTAGGTGGTCACTTCCTGTCTAAGAAGGCAATCGACGATCTCGACGCCTTCGATGAATCTTTGCGTTCGCTCTTTGGGCTCCCAATTAGGTACACCGGTCATCTCGTGGCAGTGGCGGCTCCCACCGGACCCGATGCCTATCTCCAGCCGGCCGTTGGATATGTGATCCACGGTCATCGCCTGCCGGGCAAGCAGCGCCGGATTTCGATATACCACGTGGGTGACCATCGTTCCAATGCGAATGGTCTTCGTCATCGCGGCCAGGCCGGCTAACAGCGTCCACCCTTCAAACCAATCTGTCTCCGGTTTGTACGGGTTGACGAAATGATCGGCCACCCAGAGGCTATCAAAGCCGAGCGTTTCCGCCAGCCGGGCATACACTACCATTTGCTCCCAGGGATAGACCTGGGCCACAAATAGACCGAATAA
>JBARZW010000130.1:0-6095 GCA_049650305.1 Promineifilaceae bacterium (SeqCode) | reverse complement strand
TACTGGCGCATACTTCTTGCTGGGACTGAATGAAAGCGATGGACTAGAGTGGTCGGCAATACCGACCCGGGTCGAGGGCCTCATCGCAGATCGCATCGGACGGTTGGAAGAGGAGCTGCGCGAGGTCTCGGAGAAGGGCGAGGCATCGGCGGTACCCGCGGCAAGAGCCGAGCCGGCCGTGCCTATCGAGGAGCCAGCAGTGCCAGAGGAGAGACCCGAGCCGGCCGTGCCGATCGTGGAGCCAGTAGTGCCAGAGGAGAGACCCGAGCCGGTCGAGCCGATCGTGGTGCCAGAGACGCCTAGGACCAAGCCTCCTACAACCACGCCCTTACCCCATTCACCCACACCACTGGCGTCCGCTGGCGAGTGGATCGTCTATGCCTCGAATGTGAGCGATGTGGACGAGGACGACACGAGCCAGACCGACATCTGGGCGGTGAAGGCCGATGGCTCCGAGAGCCGCCAGCTCACCTTTGACGAAGCCAGCGATCTTTCGCCCGACCTGTCGCCCGATGGCATCAGGGTGGTCTTTGATTCCGGGCGCTCCAGCGGTTCCGGTCTCTATGCCATCAACATCGACGGCTCCAATCTCACCCGCTTAACCAGGGTGTCGAGTGATAGCGATCCTGTCTGGTCGCCCAATGGCACGCAGATCGCCTTCCTGTCCGAAAGAGATGGGCAGAAGGAGATCTACGTTATGGATGTCGACGACTCAAACATCGAACGGCTGACCGAAAACGACGTCAACGAGGAGGATATTGCCTGGTCACCCGACGGCCGGCAGATCGCCTTCACCACTTTCGAGGAAGGGACAGGGAATAACATCTACGTGCTGACCATCGACGGGGGCGAAATGACCATGGTCACCGACGACAAAAATCTAAACGTCTCCCCCGCCTGGTCGCCCGATGGCCAGTACCTGGTTTATACCTCCTGGTTGACTGAGGAGATCGAAAGCGGCCGACCGTACTTGATCTTTACCACCAAGAACGGAAGAGAGGTCTTCCTGATCTACCGGGACGGCGAGTCAGGCACGACGGACCTAACGTCCAGCATCAATCGGGTGGCCATCGACGGCTCGGACGTCGTCAAGCTGACTCAGGGTGAGTACAGTGACTGGTCTCCCTCATTCTCGCCCGACGGCCGGCACATCGTCTTTTCCTCCAAACGGGGCGGCGACGCCGAGATCTATATCATGAACGCCGACGGTTCTGGCGTTACTGCCCTGACGGACAACGACAAGGGGGATTATACGCCCAGCTGGTAGAGCCTGGCGTTTCCAAAGACGTCGTTTGCACGAAGTAACCTGCCGGACGGGCGTGCGACCTCTGCATGGTCTCGGTCCATCCCCACCACTCGATCTGGCGGCGACCCCGGTTTAATTTAGAGGGATGCAGGCCATGTTCGTAGGCGCACATCCCCCTGTCAAAAGCATCTTACTGGGCGACGTAGCGGCCGTCCACGGACATTACCATGCCGGTTGCACACGACGATCCATCTGATAGGAGCCAGACGACGCCCGAGGTGATTTCCTCTTGGGATTCGTTGTAACCGTCCAGCTGATCCTGCTCTTTGACGTAGAGATCTTGCAACCAAGCCAAGAATGACGCTGTTTCCGGCAGGGCCGCTTGCCACGGGGATCGGCCGGCAGAAGGTTCTTCAGGTAGTGGTCGGAAAATAGGTAGTGGTTATTGTGCGCTTGGTCAACACTCAGGCTGAGCTGTAAATGATTGCTACAGGCCGTCATGCTTTATCTCCCCCCCATTAGACTGCAAAGCCTGAACTGAAGGAGATATCCAGTAACCAAATTTGTTCCGCTTACATTCAGATGCTCGCACATATAATAGAAGAGTAAAAACTCCACCCAGACGTAAGGTATATCGGGGTTGACTAGAGTAAACCGTCAATCAAACTGCCAGCGAACGAAGGACGAAGGATGAAGAGGAAAGGGCAGGCTCAAGGCTTTACCCCACAACGGTTGAGCTGAGGACAAGGAGGAAGGCGAGGCACGCCTCGCCCGTACAGTGAGCGGGAGGGAATGGGCAGCGTACCAGAAGAAGGATGATGGTGGGCCTTGTTCCACTTTCGCTTTATTCTCCCTCTGGAAATTCGTGATGGGCTTCTACCGGCCAGCTCAAGCCCAGTCCTATGGGCCGGCCACTTCTGTGGGCCTGATCCCGGCAGCAATATCCTAATCTCTTTCCATCTCGGCGGTCAACATTGTGATGAAAGGAACAATTCGATCACACAGCCAACTAGAACGGCCGGCCCCAGCGAAATAAGCTCTTCCGGTTCCGAACGCGCCAACAAAACAACATATGGCAACCACCTGCCTCTTCCTCCTTTCCCCATTCCCCATGCCCCTCCACCGGGGTGGGTGGATGCTCTCAGGCGCTTCGACTCCGGGCGTAGTGCCGGCGGGACTTGGCCCGGTTGCCGCACTCCTCCATCGAACACCAACGGCGGCTGCGATTGCGGCTCATATCCAAGAAAAGCCAGCCGCAGCCGTCGCCAAGGCATTCACCCACGCGGGCTAATTCTCCGGATGTAAGCAAATCGGCCGCCGCCCTAGCAACGGGCCAAATAATCCGGTCCATATCTACTTCGTTGTTGGCCCATTTCCAGGTGAAGATGCCATTTTCCTGAACAATTCCCATGTGAGCCAAGGCTTCGGGCAGAAAAGCGTTCAGAGTTTCGATGTCTGTTGTCTCTGGGGAGCGCCCGCCGGCAACGGCCGAAAGGATCCGGTAGCACGTTTCGCGAAGCTGGATCGCCCGCTCGAGAGAAGCGGCCGCCAGTTCCGGGCTTCTCCCGGCCTCCCGCTGTAAAATCCGCGAATCAGCGTCCGGCAGGATCCCGACCAACTCTCCCCACGATACCAAGTTATCGTAGCTGCTTAGCCAATCGTGTGGTTGGCGGCTGAGACGGTTGCCGATGGTGTTGGTGAAGTCCAGGACCAGGTGCCCGGCATCAGCTTCGTAGGCGCCGGAATAATCACCTGGGTCAAGTCCTGTGTTTTTCTCTAATTGCATATGGATCTAACCACTGTAAATAACTTGACTGGTTACAAGTACATGTGATATTATATAACCAGTATAATCATTATAGTAGGTTAGAAGTAAGGTGTCAACAAAAGTGAGTAAGGTCAAACAGATTGCTGGCGAACTCGAAGCGCAAACTCTTACCGAAGGTGATCGTTGAAAATAGGCTCCCTAAGCTCTCTCACAAAACATCGCTCAAAGGCCACTTGGGTCGCCTTGGCCTTCGCCTCGATATACATCATTTGGGGATCGACCTACCTGGCCATCCGTATCGCCATCGAGACGATGCCCCCTTTTCTGATGGCCGGATTCCGATTTGTGATCGCCGGCGCGCTTCTTTATGTCTGGGCCATGGCCCGGGGCGAACCCCGGCCGTCCCGGATTCACCTGCGCCCTATTATCATCATCGGCGGGCTGCTGCTGCTAGGGGGGAACGGCGGCGTTACCTGGGCGGAGCAGACGATCCCCTCGGGAACGGCGGCCTTGCTTGTGGCCACGGTCCCTCTGTGGATGGTCTTGCTGGATTGGCTGCGGCCCGGTGGAAGCCGCCCGGCGAACCGCGTGTTTCTTGGGCTGGGGCTTGGTTTGATAGGCGTGGTGCTGCTGATCGGGCCGCAGGAGATAGCCGGCGGCGACCGGAGTACGCTGGTTGGCTCAGTGGTTGTCATCTTGGCCGCTCTCTCTTGGGCCACGGGCTCGATCTATTCCCGTTCAGTCCAGCTACCTGAATCGCCTTTAGTGTCTACGGCCCTGGAGATGCTGGCCGGAGGGGCGCTGCTCTTCCTGGCCGGGACGCTGGCCGGCGAATGGGGGGAGTTGGATCCGAGCCAAATATCGACTCGCTCACTCCTCTCCCTGGCTTACCTGATTTTCTTCGGGGCCATCATCGCCTTCACCGCCTACATATGGCTGCTGAAGGTCTCTACCCCGGCTCGCGTATCGACCTATGCCTATGTGAACCCGGTGGTGGCCGTCTTTCTGGGCTGGGCAATCTTGGATGAGGCGCTGACCAGCCAGACGCTCATAGCCGCGGCCGTGATCGTCTCGGCCGTGGTCATGATCACCGTTTACCGTTCTGACTAAGTTATCTCTCGTCTTCCCTTCCCATCCCCACCAGGGGACCAAGCTTCCGAAGAAAGGTATAAGCGTCCATGAACGCTATCTGCCCTTTAACGACTTCATTGAAGACCGAAGGCGGGATCTTCCTGAGATTTCCATGCAGGCCTGGAAGGCCGACTATCCGGATCCTGATAGTTTCCTCCGCCTTGGATTGGCAACCGTGCTGGAAATCTGAAAGGTTGACCGATATCTGGAGCGGATTGAGACCGCCCGGCGGGTGATGGATCAAGCGATCATCCTGCCCTTGATGTACGGATTATCTCAAAATTTCGTCAAGCCACGGGTCCGACGCTTTCCCCTGTCCTCCCAATTGGACTGGTTCTGGAAAGACGTGATCGTCGATCCGCGCCGAGCGAACCAGGCTAAAGGGGAAGATAGACCAGATAGGCATCAGCTAATTTTGGTGGGGTCAGGTAGTGATGTGATGGAATTCGCCTGATGCAGCCGGATGGCGAAGCAATTTGACGGATCCAGTCTATTTGGCACCAATTAGAAACGACCCTGGATGACGGCTAAGCCATGGAATTTCAGCGGCGCGCCCTGGGCACCGGCTTTGAATTCCCCTTCAAGGCCAACAAAGAGCAGCGGGATAGGTGATCCTTTCTTGTCGATCAGCTTGTAATTAAGATTGATTCCGGCGGCGGTGATGGTGGGATCCTTCAAGGTGTACTTTATATTGGCCGTGATTTTCAGATTCTGGACGTCGAAGGGCTGGGTCAGGGTGAGCTTGTGAGCGCCGGTGGCTTTAGAACCGGTGGTGAAAGTGGTGAGCAGAGCCGCTGCGCCAACAGTTCTCAATTGGGAGAACTCGAATGTTGTCTTGCCGGATGAATCTATCTTCATCTTGGTTGATAGGTAGCTCTTCTTGTCTCCTACGCGGATGGCCACGGCGCCGGTCGGGTTCTTGCTGAGGATCAGTTCACTCATCAGAGCTATCGGTTTGCGACTGGTGACCGGGCCCATGTCGGTATCTATCTTGCCCTCTTTGAAGTTTATGGTGGCGCTGGTGGTGGCCTGGGCTGATTCTGATTCGCCTCCGGGCTTTTGCTTCTCGCCTTTGTACTTGAAGGAGACACTTGCCCCAGCTTCCTTGCCACTCTGGCTCAGGCTAGCTTCGATGGCGTTGAGGGAAAAGGCCTGGAGCCGGCCAAAGTCGGCTTTGGTGGCCCACTTGAGGCCAGAACTGCCAAGCTTGCCGCTCAGATCGAGCTTGGCCGGAGCGTCGGCAGCCACGGCCGCAGCCATTGCGGTCATGATGGCCCACAAGACGACCCCGGGTTCCGTCTTGGCGATCTCCAGGATCTTACCCCGGAGCTTTTTGCCTTCGGGCGAGTTCAAAAGCTCGTTGACCGTCTTTTGAATCTCAACCTTTAGGAAGTCACTGAGCAGCTTGGTTTGGGCCTTCTTTAGAAAATCAGCCTCTGAGTCAGCCCCTTGAACCTGCTGGGCCAGGGCTTTGGCGGCCGTCTCGGCTAGCGACTCGGCGTGTTTCTTGAGCTTGGCTTCGCCCAGCTCCTCTTTTACGGCTTCGTAAACCTTGCCGCTGAGCCAATCCTTGGACTCGCCGGAGCCGGATTTTGATTCGCCTTTGGCCGCACCTTTTTGTTTTTGTCGCTGTAGAGCGGGGCGGAGACCTTTACCGTTTCTGGAAGGACGAGATCCATTCGAGCGGGATCTTTGACCGGTTCCGTTTTGACCAGCCAGGTAGCGCTGGACGTAGGCGTTGCCATATTGGCGTTGCATCTGGAGAATAGCCGACTGTCTCAGGGGTAGGGTGGTAGGGTGGTTCGGAAGGTTGGCCGGGTGGAGGTGGAGAGTGGCGGTTTGAAGCTGATTGGCCTGTATTCGCTGGGAGCCAGGATGCGATTGTTGACGGGTAGGATCCTTCTTGTCTTTGGGGTGAATCTTTCTTTGCTTACGTTTCATCACCTGCTC
>JBARZW010000129.1:0-7371 GCA_049650305.1 Promineifilaceae bacterium (SeqCode) | reverse complement strand
GGTAGTTGCGGCCGTTAGCGCCAATTACAACCGGTCCGTGCTCCTCTGAACTAACCATGGCAAAGCCGACGCCCTCGTGAGCGACTAAGCCCTCCAACATCCCGGGCAGGACGGTCTCCATTTCTTCCAGCGTGACCCGCGTTTCCCGTTTCGTGCCGTAGACCAGTCCCAGGTTGCCCGAGGCCAGCACGACGATTCGCGGCAGTTCGTCGCCCTTATCTTTATCAGAATCTGTTTTCTTTTCGTCTTCGATGGCTGACTCGCTGCTTTCTTCCAATTCTATCTTATCGTCCACCGTGTACCGTTTGACCGCCCCGGCCACCCGTTGGACACCCGCCCCTTTCTCTCGCTGCATGGCGTCCGTCAGGAAGACGCTGACATTGCTGGTTCCTTCGCCGGCCGAAACCACCTTTTGTACCTGCTTGTCCTTGGCCAGTTCCTGCACCAGATCTTCCAGTGTCTTGCCATAGCGCTGCAGGAAAGTGGCCCCACCGCTCTGACCATGATCGGATAGAATGACAAAGTGATAAGGGCGTGGCGCATTCTCAACCGCGTTCTCTAGCCGGGCGAACTGCTGATCGATCTTATGCAGTGCGTCAAAGGCGTCTTTCGTCTCAACCCCCGAATGATGGGCCACCTCGTCGTAACCGACAAAGGTGGCGTAAGCTGAAGGCACGCCGGCAAAGATATCGCCGATGAGGGTGTAGATATTTAGCTCGCGCAAAATGGTGGTCGTCACGCCCCTCACCAGGGTGTATTTGAAGTTGCGATGGTGTTTATCCAAGCGGGGCTGCACGTCGTGGCGCCGTTGCTACCCGAATCGGTAGCGCTCTAAAATGATATCCCAGAAAAAAAGCAGCAACGTGCGAGTGAAGTTGTAGGGGCTGGAAAAGTAGGCATAAAAATCGCTGGTATGGAAACGAGAGAAGTCCATAATCACACTGGCCGTGTTCATGACATTGGGGGCATCGCCTGACATTAAGTTACCCCGGCTGGCACCATTGTCCACCCACAGACCGTTACTGTCTGAGTGTTCCTTCTCCAGGCGGGCGACATCCTCGGGGTTGCTGGAGGTGACGATCACCTTCTGTTGCCGGTCATACCAGCGGAAGGCGGGCATGTCGAAGTTACTGCCGTGCAGCAGGCCGGCCTGGCTAGCCCCAGTTTGGGATGATAGGTCTGTCTCCCAACCTACCAACCGGTAGCTGCCCTCTTCGAGCCAGCGTTTCATGGTCGGGGCATAACCCTGGGCCATGGCTTTCTCCAGCACAGGTTCGGCCAGGCCGTCAATCTCCAGGAAGAAGACGCCGGGTACATCCGTCTCGACAACCTTTCCTTGTTTGCGCATTCGGCGAGCAATCACGTTGCGGTAGTATGAGCCATCGTCGTCGATGGTGAATAAGGTGCTTAGAATGACGTTGATGGCCGTGACCCCCAGGGAGGTTATGATGGCCGTCCAGAGATTATTCACCTCAAAACCATCGATAAACCGGGACGCCAGCAAGAGGATGACGCCGTTGAGCACCAAGAAAAGTAGCCCGCCGGTGAAGACGGCGAAGGGCAAAAGGATACGGCTTAAGATCGGCCAAAGTAAGGCGTCTAATAGGCCGATGATCGCTACGGCCACAATAGCCGTGCCAACTCTGTCTATAACCAAGCCTTTCAGCAATATGGCCATTAACACCAGGCCAATGACCTCGAAGATGCCGATGATCACTATACGAGTGACGGGATGTCTTTAAATGGATTGTCGACGTGCTTTCATGATTCTCTTGCTTCCCTCCACTAGTGGTTCAGGTAAAAAGATTCGGCCTCATACTGCATCGTCAGCAGAATAATCCCCGGCGAGCTTTTTTCTTCCGTTTCGTTCCTGGCGAGTCGCCGGGGGCTTCGACTTCCACGAGACCCATCCACCTCGTTGGCACCCACTCATTCGACCGATGTATTGAAAAAAGCATCCACAGATTACCAGATGAACGCAGAAGAAAGAAAACTCTGCGATATTCGCGCAATCTGCGGATGATCTAGTTCAGATTCAGCTCGTATCGTCGTCCTATTCGACGACTTCCACGTCGTCTTCTTCCACGACTTCAACTTCCTCATCGACCGCGGTCGCGACATCTTCATCGGTCGCCATTGCCTCGATAGCCGCTGCATCATCGTCCGTTAGCTCGACGAGCAGGCTCTCGCCGCCGTATGGTTCCAACTTCTCGTTCACGGCTGCCCAGTCGGCCTCCTTAATCAGAACGGCCAGAGCGGAGTCATCGGGTCCCAACTTGTCCTCGAGAAATCCCTTTAGCTTTTTACGGTCTCCTGATCGACTCGAGCCGATCAAGGCACCAACGGCCGCGCCACCCAAGATGGCCGGGGCGACTGCGCCACCGACCAGCAAGCCAACGGCGCCACCGCCGACCAGGCCCTTGCCGACAGTCAAGCGACGCTTGTGCTTAAGTTTGAGCTTGCCGTTGTCCTTAACGGTGACGACCATGGCCGTCTTAATGTCGACCTGCTTGTCCTTTTCCATCTGGCGCAGCGTATCGTAGGCCTCGTCGGCCGTATCGCGTCCGCTGTAGGACACAATAAAAAGACTTTCCTTGCTATCCTTAGACATGAGTTACCTCCAGTAACTTTGTTTTCCTCGTCCGCCGGCCCGGACAAGACTTGTAGTTCATTAACGGGTGGCCGACCCTACTAAGCAACAGGATAGTGTATTAGATTTCGGTCTCGGCTACAACCCGACGCATTCACTCATCTAAAATGTTACCGGACTCAATCGCCTCTACCAACGCCTGGTGGTCGCGCTCGGTCTGGTCAGCGTAGGCCACAGCGAAATCGGCGATGGCTTTGCCCAACGATTTACCCTTGCCCAAATAACCCGAAATCGCCGCCGCGTCCCCGGTGCGAGCTTGCGCCCGGGCCATCCTGGCCGACCCGCGCATCTTGATCTTGGACGAAGCCACCAGCAGCGTAGACACACGGACGGAGATGCTGCTGCAGGCCGCCTTGCTGCGCCTGATGGCCGGCCGGACCGCCTTTGTCATCGCCCACCGCCTAAGCACCATTCACCAGGCCGACCAGGTGCTGGTCATCGACGGCGGCCGGATTATCGAGCGCGGCAACCACGAATCGTTATTGGCTGAGAAAGGGTTCTATTATCGGATGCACTCGAGCCAGTATCGAAATCAAAAAGGCTAAGAGCAAAAGTGCCAGGTAATTGAATAAAGTCGAGTTTGTCTGATAAGCGTTCTTATCCGTCGACAGCCGGTCGTCGATGACTATTCGCTGTATCGAGAGGCTGCATCCCCATCTGGATGGGCATCTCGCAAAATACAACAATCAGATAATTATCACTATCCCCCAAATGATAAGGCCGACGCCCACAATGCGGCCGAATACCTCTCCCCCAGCGGTCAATTTCTCGATCAGTACGAACGCTGTGATGACCGCCATCCAGAACAGATTCATCACACCGGCTACAAATAGCAGAGCCATCAGGACCCAGCAGCAGCCGACACAATGCACTCCATGCAGTAGGCCCATTCGCAAGGCCCCAGAGCGGCCGTCCCGCCATTCGGTCATCAAGTAGGTCACCGGCGACCGGCATTGCTTCAGACAGGCCTGCTTTAAGGAGGAAAACTGGAACAGACCGGCAGCGATGAGAATTCCGCCGGACAGCCAGGGACTCGTGCTGGCCATCGTTGGAGATAGCAGCTCCGCAGAGTGTAATCCTATCTGTGTGACAGCGAATACGGCGCTGAAGATAGCCCACAAGATGACATAGCCCAGGAAGAACAGCGCGATACGAAAGAATGGAAGCCGCTGCGGTTGGCGGTGTCGCTCTATCTTGACGTAGAGCAAGATCATCGGCACCGCGGTTGGGCTCATCATAGCTACCTGCATCACCGTCCACATGGAGAAGAGCATAAGAAAGCTTTGTCCGCCAAGACCACCAGAATGGGTCGTGGGCATGAGAGCGATGTCCATCGGCTTGTTGAACTGCCCGGCCATGTTGATTGTGTACAGCGTCGCGGCGAAAATGACGGCCGCCAGACCGGTCAACACGATATTGCGATCACGTCTCACGGCTGCCTGGGCGATATTGTTCGTCATACTTGTCTTCCGATTAGCTTGGTGGAGAACAGCCCCTGATTAAACTTCGCGGGCGGAACCGCCCTGCAACTGTTCTCTAAGAGCAAAACAAGTTTTGCTCAACCAAGACCTGCCTTGGTCAAGCAAAGCAGGTTTTGCTTAGTGGATTCGTTTATCAAAGGCGGTCCAGTAGGGCTCTCGTAGTTCGCGTTTTTGAATCTTTCCTGTTCCGCCTTTGGGTAAATCTTCACGAAATTCAATTTTCTTGGGTACCTTAAATCCTGCCAGATAAGCCCGTATAAACGCTTTGAGCTCGTCCTCGGTAATTTGCTCGCCATCCTTGAGGACAACCAGCGCATGGGGCACTTCGCCCCATCGTTCATCTGGCACACCGATTACGACGGTCTCGAATACGGCCGGATGACCAAGGATGACTTTTTCCACCTCCACGGAGGAGATGTTCTCTCCGCCGGAAATGATGATATCCTTCATTCGGTCCACAATGGTGATGTATCCTTCTTCGTCCATAACAGCCACGTCACCGGTATGGAACCAGCCATTTACGATCACATTTTCCGTTGCCTCCACGTCGTTCAGATAGCCGTCCATTACCGTATTGCCGCGGACGATGATCTCGCCCATCGATTTCCCGTCAGCGGCCACATCTAGGCCATCTCGATCTACGACTCGGAGCCTCACCCCGACTACCGGCAATCCAGTTTTCACCTGGATGGCGCGGCGCTCGGTCTCGTCCAACTGAAGGTGGGATTTCGGCCGGGCCATGGTGAGCAAGGGTGTGGTCTCGGTGAGCCCATAACCCACTATGGCCCTGCATCCGATCTTCTCTTCCAGCGCATCGATGAGAGATGGGGGCGAGGGTGCGCCGCCGATGAGGCATTCCTTGAGACTGCTCAGATCGTACTTGTCGACATCAGGATGGTTGACCAGGCCGTTGAAAATGGTGGGCACACCCAGAATGCGGGTAACTTGCTCGGCTTCGACCAGCCTGAGCATATCGCCATAGTCGACATCTCTTAAGATGACGTGTTTACCGCCAACGGCGGTCAAAAAATGGGGTGTCCCCCAACCATTTACATGAAACAAGGGAACCACATGCAACAAGGTATCTTCGTCCGTAACGTTGAAAACGGGGATGGCCATCAGAGTATGGATATACAAGCTCCGATTCGTGATGGTTACGCCCTTTGATGATCCAGTCGTGCCCGATGTATAAAACAGCTCAACAACGGCGTTCTCGTCGATGGCGTCTAAGTCGACATCAGCCTGCGGTGATGCGGCTTTCAGCCATTCCTCGTACTCCTCCGCCCATTCCGGTACGGTATCTGGTTCAATGACCACATAGTTCCGGATGCCAGGCAGTCTGGCCCGCATGCTGTTGACCAATGGTAGGAAATCAGCCTGGAAACAGAGGATTCGTGTACCGGCATGGTTGAGCATGTATTCAATTTCCGCTCGGCTCAGGCGAATGTTTATCGGATTCAGCACGCATTTTATCTGCGGTACGGCATAATAAGCTTCCAGCAACTGGTGCGAATTCCGGGTAATAAAGGACACCACCTCTCCTGGAGAAACACCAAGTCCTTGTAAGGCGTTCGCCAGACGATTGATGCGCACGTCATATTCGGCATAGGTGAATCTTTTATCGCCATCGACTATGCCAACTTTCGACCCGAATAGCCTAACGGCCCGGTCCCGAAATTCAAGAGGGTTGAGCGGTACTATCATACAGCCTCCAATCGTCTACATGCGCCCCATCCCGGCTTCAGGTGCACCCACCAACGCGACTCGATTGCCGAATACAACTTTACCTTCTTCCATATCGTAGTGAGCTTGGCCGATATCCTCGAAACCGTACAGTTTGCCCAGGCAGGGATCGATCCGACCATCACAGACTAATTGATTGTAAGCGGCCGCCTGCTCATCGTTCGTTCCATGGGACCCCTGGAGCCGTTTCTGCCGCACCCAGTGATAGCGCAGGTCGACCGATGCCGTATACCCTGTCGTCCCGGCGCAAATGACGACCATACCACCCGCCTCACAAACAAAAATACTGGTGGGAATCGTTGCCTCTCCAGGATGTTCGAATACGATTTCAGGGTTGCGTCGCTCGCCGAGCACATTCCAAAGCGCTTTGCCGAAACTTCTGCAGCCATTTACCCAATCCCGTTGTCCGGCCCCGTCGGTCCAATGCGGGGGGACGCCCCAGTGGGAAAACTCATTGCGGTTTATGTAGCCTACCGCGCCCAATTCTTTGCAATATTCACCGCGATCATCCGCGGACACAACCGCGACCGCCCTTCCCCCATGCGCCGTTACCAATTGGATGGCCTGGCTGCCTAGTCCACCGGATCCTCCCCAGACCAGGGCCACGTCGCCTTCCTTCAAGACGTTCCCTTCCCATCCAAATAGCATCCGGTAGGCAGTCGTTCCAACCAGAGTCGGCGCGGCCGCCTCTTCCCATGTTAAGTGTGGGGCCTTCGGCAGTACCTGGTGCGATTGGGCCACGCAGAACTGACCAAAAGAGCCAAAGTTGGTATTGTAACCCCAAATGACTGCCGAAGGAGCCGTCATGGGATCTTTGCCTGCCTTGATCCAGGGATCGTCGAGGTTCCAATAGCCGTGATGAACGACGACCTTATCCCCGATGGCCACATCTTCAACCCCACTTCCCACAGCGTATACAATGCCGGAGACATCGCTTCCCCCGATATGGAAATCGTAGGGCTCGCCCATTTTCTGGCGAATGCGAATGACGTCAATCGGGATGCCTCGAGCCGCCCAGACGTTATTGTAATTGATACCGGCGGCCATGACGGCGATCAACACCTCGTGCGGTTTCAGGTCCGGCACTTCGATCTCCTCTGTCTGAAACGCCATGCGCGGATCGCCAAACCGATCTTGCCGGACAACCTGTGCGTACATCTTTTCCGGAATTTCCCCGACTGGCGGTAATGAACCGATAGGCACTATTTCTGTCATGATCCTGCGCTCCTCTTTAAACAACTACTGCTGTCACTATTTATTAACTCTTTTGTAGCTAAGGGCCTCGCCAATCGATTTTGGCATACTCGGCGCTTTGGCCGGATAGGTCCCAGTTTCTTCCCCAGTCACGAAAACGGCTCTTCGTCCCTTTAGACACGATAACGTCCGGAGCGATCCAGTAATGGGTATTCTTAGCCATAACGGGCGTTTTTCCATCGGCACCAAGGACGGGTTCAATTACACCGTCGATAAGTTTGGGGACGCTCACCCGCCATCCGG
>JBARZW010000128.1:0-21209 GCA_049650305.1 Promineifilaceae bacterium (SeqCode) | reverse complement strand
CAAAACCTGCATACCATCGTCAAGCAATAGCTGTCCAAAATCCTGCCAGCGAGGGCTTGGTCTATCCGGCGCCGGAGAGGCGAGATAGTACGTATGCCCGCTCACATCATCTTCAAGGACTTTGTATGTTAGCCCGAGCGACTGCAACCTGGAGAGCCCTACTTGGTCAGCACCGGCCAGCAGATAGGCGCCGTCTTGACCGGTCAGTGACGCATAGGCGGGTAGTCCGCTTTTTATAAAGCGTTCCAATTTTCCACTCGTCTCTACATCAACAGCTATCAGTTTCGTCGAGTGGCCTGTGGACGGCTCGGTAAATCCCTGAACGATGTCAGCCGCCAGGAAAACAAAGAGCTGTGCAGCAAACAAGGTACATAGACTCCGGACCATAGTGAACTCCTTTACCGGCGCAGCATCCTCAAGACGCGTAAAGGTATCACAGACATACCTCTTCGTCAGGTACCAAATGTCACTTTAATTCTGAGCATACAACATACTCATGGCCGCCCGTCATATGTTGTTAACTATCGTAAAAAGCCGTATCATCATGCGGGTTTTGATTAGTCGATATCAGTTTAGGTACAGATTACGGTTGTAGACAATGAATATTGGTCCTATCGTCCAGTTAGCAATTAGAAGGCGAACGGTATTAGTCGTAACCAATTTTTCTCCTTCAGGTCGTCGATCGCAGCCGGACACAAGGGAGCCCTTAATACTTTATTAGCCCGAATCGACGCCAGCCCATCGTCGATTCGAAGTAATTTCAAGGCAGTGTTTCGTTGGCCCACGTATCCCACAAGCTCTCTAATTCGCTGGAAGGCGCCCTAGCCGGGGGAGGTGATCCTGCGACTTCGCCATTATACGTTTTTGGCCCATTCTTGAAGTTGATTGTCGTCGCCGGTGTTGCCCAGGTCACATTCGGCGCAAGCATCTGGATGGTCGTTCTGACTGTAGCCCTGGTGTCGGCCATGTACCGTCTGGTAATGAAGTGGATCGTTGATGGAAGCGGGGGAAGTGGCCTTAGCGAGGAGGAATTTGGTAGTTGGGCCGTCAAGCTAAACGCCAGCATTACTTTCATCGAGTATACCTTGACCTTCCTGGTCAGCATGGCGGCATTGATCACTTTCTTAGCCGATAGACTGCCAGCCCTAAACCAGCAGCGGATTCTCGGCATTCCCCTTCGCACAGTTATGGCAATCTTGCTGAGTATTGGTACGGGATGGCTCGTGAATCGCGGTCCCAAGATGGCGGCAAAGGTATTTGGCCCGGCAACGGCCGGTGTGTTGCTGCTCCTGTGGACCATGATAATCGCATCGATATTACAGCTGGGGATTAGATTACCACGCATTGATTGGAGGGCGTTTTCACCGGATTATCTTCGATACACATTGGGTGGATTCGCCCGAATCCTCGCCCTGATGACAGGCATAGAGATCTTCGCCAACCTTGTGGCTGCTTACGGAGGGACGCCTCGACAGAAGAGCCGGATGGCCTTTAAGAGTCTATTGATCATTATGGGTACGACATCGCTGACCATGCTCATAGTGGGGCCAGCGATCTTTGAATTATCCGACGTGACCAACAGTGAGGTTTCGGTCTTCACTCAAACTATGGACAAGTTGCTGCCTGCGCCCCTGGCTCTCCTGGGCACGCTGGTCGGCGTTCTAGTTCTTCTCTCGGCATCGGCTGCCAGCGCCCAGGGGCTTCAAAACCTGGCCTTGGGACTGAGGCTGCGCCACTATATTCCGGCAGTAGTCGGTCAGCGCAACGCCTTCGAGGTCGCTGCCGTTCCCGTCTGGATAGAGGTAGCGATCGTCTCCCTGAGTTTCTTAGTCTTTGGCACCGATGAAGGGACCTATCTGGCGATATACGCTGCCGGCGTCTTTATCCTTCTTAGCATGACATCCTGGGCGGCTACGAAACGACTCATCAGGTACGTTGGCGAGGAAGCAACCCGAGGCAATATCGCTGCGCTCGCTGGTACTATCCCGGCCGCTATACTCACCTCAGTGGCCACGATGATTATTTTCATGGAGCGATTCACAGAAGGCGCCTGGATCTACTTCATTTTAATACCCCTCCTCTATCTCGTATTCTCATTCTTCCGCTCGAGAATGGGTATTCCGATACCCCATGAAGTGGTCAGGGCTTTGCCATTCACCGAGAAGATTGTCGTGCCGACGGTTCGATTCGCCGAGAATAATGGCCATCTGCCAGTCATCGATAGGATTCTGGTTCCTTTAGATGGATCAGAGCTCTCGGAAGTGGCTCTGTCTGCCGCGTCAACGCTATCACGTGGAAATGGTATTCAGCTGGTGCTTATGTCAGTCCGGCAAGGACAGGACGGACACCACTTGATTCCAAATATCCAGGCGGAGCGGTTTTCAGATGGAGTACCGGTAGATTACGAGCATTACCTAGGCCAGGTATCTGCGAAGCTTCGACGATCAGGTATCACAACCGAGTCAACCATTACCGTAGGAGAGGCCGCTGAGGAAATTTCGACTCGGATCCAGGATGGTGACATTGACTTGCTAGTATTATCGACACATGGACGCTCTGGCGTCGGCCGGGTGCTTTTGGGTAGCGTGGCCGATGAGGTTATCCAACGGGCGACAATACCGATGCTTCTCATCCGACCCTTTGGCCACCGCAATGACAAGATTCTCGCATTAAAGAAGGTGCTAGTTGCCTTGGATGGTTCGGCTGATTCCGAGTTATCGCTTCCATATGCCGCCGTCATCGGTCAGCGTTTCAGTAGTGATTTGCTTCTTCTATCGGTGCCTGACGATCTGGAATCGTCTTCTCAGATCAATAGCCTCAACATCTATCTCGATCGAGTTGCCAGCACGTTCGACGACTTGAAGCTCAAAACCGAGACGGTTGTCATCGGATCCGATCCTGGCTATACGATATTAGAAGTCGCCGAGAGTGAAAATGTCGATCTGATCATGTTAGCCACGCATGGTCGTGGGGATCGCGAACGGTTCATGATCGGCAGTGTAGCCGATACAGTCATCAACCATATGAGTTGTCCTGTTTTCCTTGTACCGATCCTGGCCGAAACAGAGCACGCTACTGGTTAACAGACATCTCCCCGTCATAGGACTCATCTGCTCAGCCTTCAGCCTATCAGCGCCCTCATGAATCAGACCCTGCTTGCTTCGGTGCGCCGCCCTCCAGAGAATCAAATTCATATGCGGTATTATGGTTTTTGGGTAAGGCGGACCTTAAAGAGGCATCCAGACCATTAGGGTCAGCGACAGGATTTACTCTAGATGATAGGTATAATTCAATCTATGACACATTTGGATTTTGAACGGTTAGTGGCTGAAGCACTGGATGGGTTGCCATCCTTCATTCAGGAGAAGATGACGAATGTCGAGGTGCTGATTGAGCCCTGGCCGACCCAGCAGGCCTTAATTCGAGCCGGCGTACCTCGGGGACACACACTTCTTGGTCTCTATCACGGCATCCCACTCACCGAGCGCACCCACAATTATGCAATGGTTCCCCCGGATACGATAACTCTGTACCAACATCCGATTGAGCGAGCTGCCGGTGCGGCCGAAAATGTTCCGGAACTCGTCCGCCACACCGTGATTCACGAGGTTGCGCACCATTTCGGCATCAGCGACGACCGACTGAGGGAGTTGGGTGCCTATTGACGAGCTTCTGAACCAGATGAACCCCTACGAAGGAAGATAGGGTCACGAGGTTTTAAATGCCATTCCGAATGTCGTTTCGGGATTATCGCGATTTCGGATTCGCCTCTTTAGAGCAACCGGGCCGGTGATCCCAAAATATGAGCAAAGACGATTGCCCTTTTGTGCACTAATCGAGGCTAAGAACTCGAGCCCCAAACCGAAATCGAAGGAGACATGATGATATCGATAGACTTGGCACTCAGTTTGAAGGAATCAGGACTACTTTGGGAGCCGAAACTGCACGACTTTTTTACTGTTCCGGACACCCCCTTGGAAAGACGGCTCTTCGTTGTTAGTGATATGATGATTGACGTTCAACAACTGTTTGGAAAACAGATGATTACCTTTAACGGCGCGGTGGAGTGGTCCCTCGACTATATAACAATTGCTGAAGCGGTTTGGTTGCCCACGGAGGACCAGCTGCGTGAGTCTCTTATGCAGAGCCTGTATGGGACGGCAGTGCCATTGATCGTGCTTGAATCCACGGAACAAAGTTTCACCTGTGAATTGACTATCGAGAGCAAACCGTTTGCCTTCAAGGCGGAGAGTGCGGGCGATGCATACGCTCGTGCACTTCTTTACATGCTCAGGCAATAGACTGGGATACCGCGTGTTTATTGGCAGAGATGGAACTAATGACGATGACGGGGATAGGTCGTTACGAGTAGGGTGTGCGGATCAGGAATCAGATAGCAATAGGCCCACTACTACCACTTTTTCCCCGGTCAGGAAGGCCCTCTAGATTAACAGAATACTTGCCAAGCTGCTCGATCTTCGATGGCTTTGTCTATCTATCGACCTGGTAGCCTTCTGCTTCCCAGGCAATTATGCCGCCGGACATATTATGAACATTGTCGTAGCCAATTTGGCGTAGATATTCGGTGATCTGCCCGCTGCGGTTGCCACTCCGGCAAGTAACAATTACATCTTTGTCCGTGGGAATCTCCTCAAGTCGATCAGGCACTTCGTTCATAGGTATCAGTGTGACGCCTGGGATGTGTCCTTCGTCATATTCCCATTGTTCGCGCACATCGATGACATAGACATCATCTTGATCCTTGATCGAAGCCACGGTGTGGACGTCAACTGTGTCTGGTAGTGCGCTGACATCTACTGCAGGGGCCTGATTCACGGATACCTGGTCCACAACTGGAGCGTTTGCGCTTTCCCCGCCGCAGGCGACCAGAAGCAAAGCTAGTAATAATACACTCAGCAGAAACAGCTTTCGATACATCTTTTTACCCTCGTCTACCTGTGGTATATGTCTGGATCAATTAGTGATTGAACCTGGCGGTCTAGGTTTTCCGTCAGACCGTCGATTCTTGCACAAAGTTGTTGCATTGTACAGCCATAGAAAATTTATCGAATGTTTTATGGAGGGCTCTTATCATTATTGAGACCCAATCGCCCTTACCTTTCTTAGATAGCGATGACATCGGAAGGGTTACGTAGTCCATAATGGCCTTGCGCAGGGTTTGATTTATCGAGGTTATCTGGATGATAGCGCCGATTACTGTAAAATAATATCGTTTATCAAATCTATCGCTTATACGGGCTGTTTACAGGCCTCTACGATTTGAATTGGACCAGCAACCAAGTGTACTTGGGAGTTTCAATATATACAGCTGCAACACTGGGAAGTCTAATCGGATTTGCTCAAGAATTACGGAAATAGTCTTGGCTAGAATGCGGATAATCTCTCGAGTTCCGCAGCGTAAATGACGATTTAACGATTAGCCGTGAAAAACACGGCATCTATTAAGGAGGTTATTGACTTGCGACTCGTAACATATAGATATGGTCCAGATATTGGTCTCGGGGCGTGGCAGGGTGAGAGTATCGTCGATCTAGCCGCTGTAGCCCCTGATATGCTAACGCTTATTGCCATGGAAGCTGAGGGTATGGCCCAGGCCAAAGAGATAATAGGTGCACCAGCTGTATCTTACCCGGTTGGCGACGTAACGATTCTGGCCCCTATCCCGGCGCCTATACGAAATATCATGTGTTTGGGATTGAATTACGCCGAACATGCGAAGGAATCATACGCCGCCACCGGACAGCGGGCCGAGTTACCGGAAGTCCCCATCGTCTTCACTAAGGCGACAACGGCCGTTATCGGACCCTTTGATCCGATTCCCTTCAATCCCCAAGTCTCGACCGATATCGACTGGGAGGTTGAATTGGCATTCATCATTGGACGAGAGGGAATGAACATTCCCAAGTCAGAAGCGATGGATTACGTTTTTGGCTTCACGGTGCTAAACGACGTATCCGCCAGGGACCTGCAAAGACAGGGTAAGCAGTTCTTCAAGGGAAAGAGCCTCGATGGATCTTGTCCACTGGGCCCATGGATCCTTACCTTGGATGAAGCACCAGATACGAGCTCCCTTCGAATCACCAGTCGTGTTAATGGAGTTACTAAACAAAATAGTAATACAGCCCATATGATCTTCGATCTTCCATCAATCATCGCCTATCTATCCAGGGGGATGACGTTGTTACCGGGTGATATTATCGCCACCGGCACGCCAAGCGGTGTTGGCTTTGCCCGGCAACCGCCTGAATTCCTTCAACCAGGGGATGTGGTCGAATGCGAGGTTGAAGGCATTGGGGTCATCCGAAATGAGGTGGTTTCTGCCAGTAGTTAGATTGCGATTATCGTGAATGGAGAGCCTTTCTACCCCAAGGTTCTATTGGTAATTTACGATCCCGAAATTCCCTCTGCTGGCAACAGGAATCTATCCCAAGTGTTCGGGTGGAGTAACGTCGATCACTTAGTTGAGGCCTTTATTGCCGATCTAAGAGAGGGAAGTTATGGGATCTGCAATTACCAAATTGCCGATCGAATAGAGTTAAGCGCGTTTCCGGTTAAAGAAGACGGCTTCCGCTATTCGGCCGATAGTTACATCGGATCATGGCGTTCCGGTAGAGGCTTCCACGTTCCTGATTGGGCAGATTACCATCAGATCTTGGACGAGGTTAGAGCCATCAATGGAATCAGATCTGGGAGCGTGGACGAAGTGTGGCTCTTTGCTTTTCCTTACGGCGGTTTCTATGAGTCTAGGATGGTCGGTCCAGGTGCTTTTTGGTGCAATGCTCCGCCATTGCCCGGCTACGGCGAGCTTGAAAGGCGCTTCGTGGTCATGGGATTCAATTACGAGCGTGGCCTAGGCGAGATGTTGGAATCTTACGGCCATCGCGTTGAGTCGACATTGTCCCATGTATTCAGAGAAAAGGATGACAAGGTCAACTTGTGGAAGAGATTCACCCGGACGCATCTATCCCATCCCGGACGGGCTGAGGTTGGCACAATACACTTCGCCCCGAATAGCCGTCGAGATTACGACTGGGGAAACCGATACGAGGTGCCCAGTCGTTGCGACAACTGGTACGGGTTCCCAGAACTAGAGGGTCCGCCCCGCCCCGTTGACTGCGACGAATGGGGCGGCGGAGACATACGGAAACATCACCTGTGGTGGCTTAGCCACCTGCCCCATGGCATGGGCGTATTTGACGGCATATCTCAAAACTGGTGGGAATACGTGATCGATCCGAATAGGGTAACATAGATGCGCCGGAAAACGGTTGTTCGTTCCACCGTTCTTCCGTCTGGTATAATGACAACTAGGGAGGTCTGAATGATGGCTATCTGATGTAGCCTGCTTCAGGCCCGCTGCTTTTAAGTATAATCTTGAGAATCTGGATTACGTATGAGAAGAACACAAGATTTCAACCATCTCCCAATCCAAGCGATCGCATAAGGAGAAAGAATCGATGAGACTGGATTCACAGCAGGTCGGTGACTTGATAAAGATTTCCGAAGAACGAGGTGAAGTTGTTGACCTGAAGGGTCACGACATTTCGTTGCTTGGATTGGTAGGGGTTAACTTAAAAAGGGCAATAGTAACTGACGCCAAATTAGTAGAAACAAATCTAACATCGGCGATACTAAGTGACGCTGATTTTACTGGCTCGGATTTAAGCGAGGCAAGCTTCTTTCAAGCGAATCTACGTGGGGCGAATTTGTCCAATACTTATATGTTTCAGACTACCCTCAGAGAGGCCGATTTGGAGGGCGCCATATTGCGAAACGCCCGGCTAAATGGAGCAGACTTTTACAAGGCAAATCTGAAAGGGATTGACTTAGAAGGAGCGGAATACAACCAGCGCACCCGTTGGCCGGTGAATTTCGATCCGGAAGCCGCTGGAGCCGTATACAAGTTATAGAAATGAAGCGATCTATCTCGCTGCCTAATAAACTCTGTTAGCCAATAGCATACTCGCTTTGTCCAGAACAAAACCTGGAATCACCACCGCAGGCATGTTGTAATCGGTGGTTCGATGCCCTGCGTCAAGCCAGCATATCGATATAGGCATCAACCTGGGGGATAGCCCGTAATCTCTCTTCAAAATACTTGTTGACGAGACCCCCAATATCAGCTTGCATTTCGCGAAGAGTTGCTTCCCATCCGCTAGCAAGCGTCCTTCGGCCGGTCACGTCATCACGAATCCGGATCAAGGACATAACCAGGTCGACCTCGACAGGTCCTTCGGCTGCCGATGTTACATCGCGGATCAGGTCGTCGATTTGCTGGGTCAAGGTCTCCCGGTCAATAACGCCGCCACTCCTACCAAGATCAACTAAACCATCGAGCAGAGCGGAAACCTGATATAGCAAGGCGGCGGGTTCGTCGAATAGCTCTCGAATATATGCCGCCTCCTCGAACCGTCCAGTGAGTCGAAAGACGTTATAAAGACGCTTGGCAACCTTTCCGTAGTTAGCGTGATCACCGAAGCTATACTTCCGTATCTCCTTCTCAAGCCGGATAACATATTTGCGCAACGCGTCAGGGTCCATCTGCTGGGAGATTTTAGAAAAAAGCGGGATTGATTCAGCGTCAAGATATACCTCCTGGTAGTAAGGGTCAATGAATCCATCTAGTGGGCTGATGGTTCCGTCTGCATCCTCCCAGGTTGCGTCAAACATGTTGCTAGCCTTGACGGCACGAGGATGGGCTGGATCGACCAGGACCCAGTCAAGCTTACACCAACCGGGATCCTGGCATGCATAATTCCAATCGATAGTCATGGGTTCGCCATCGGGTGATAAGACATTGAAATGTCCATCCTGTACCTCAGCCGGTGACCAGGTGATCGAAGAACCAGGTTCGATGACCTTGCCCGAGCGAACAACTCTGTGAGTAAATGTACCAAAACGAGCTTCTATCAACTGGAAACCTGGTCCTGTGGCTGAATCATGGACCTTCTCGCGAATAACATCTCCGAGAACGTTGCATGCTTCTTGCCGGCTTTTCGCCTTGATGTTAACCCTTTCGAAGTAATCAAAGTCGCCGGGAAATGTCTGGACATGGGACTGAGCAGAACTACCTGAGAGGGCGATAGCTGTCTCGACATTTGGTCTGTCCTCGAGCTCTACAATGGCTGCAACGCGCCGGACCCGATCCAGGTCAGCCGGATCGAAATCAAGCAGCACAACCCTGTGTCCATAGATTCCACTTTTGTGATCAACCTCGAGGTTATACCCGTCGTGATCCAGAGCCGCCATTGTCGTCAGCCACTGGATAGCTTTCTCCTCGTCCATTTCCACACCGAGCGCCTTGGCGGAATCTATTATCTGTTCAATGTGCTGATTTGGATTAAATACGGGCTGGGAACTACTCATAGAATCTACTCCTTTCTGTTCTGGCTTAGACTTACAATAAAACGCCGGGAAATCTGATTTGTCAAGATAAGGCCGTCTGTCATTAATATATGCGTGCACGCGAGAGGCTCTGTGGAATCCACAGATTTGGCCATAGTCAGATAGTTAGCGGGTAACCCGATAAATGGGTGCCCTCTGTCGACCTATTGCCATAGTAACAGTAAATCTTTGCTGCTGACCAAGAGATTTGCATCAAGAATTGCCTGAAGAATTCGTCATTCGTTGGATGAAGTGCCGGTCCCGTTCACTGTTGTCTTGGTACATGATGAACTGGTGCGTGGGACAGAGTACTATAACATACCGCGTCGAGCGAGTGTGTTTTCATCGCTTTTCGAGCGTTAACGAGAACTGCCCAGATCTACTGTCAAAGAGGTGATCGTTTGATGTAAAGGGTTAAGAAATGATTGGGCAATAAGCACTCCGGTGGCGCATTATTGTCTTGCCGCTTGGTTTAGAGCACAGCGTAGTAACAATCAATTTGGGCCATTCTCGACCGGCAGGCAGGCTCGAACTAGCCGCTGTTATCCTTAGATACCAAGGAAATCCATGATAAACGATTTACAAAACTGGCTAAGGCGAAATCCAAATCTAGCCGATTTGCCTGAGATCTTGGGCGTTTTACTGCTGGCGGTCCTTTCCTATGTCATTGCTTACCGGCTTCTATTGCGTGGATTGATCTACCTCGCCGGGCGCACGGAATCCGGATACTATGACACGGTCTTGGCTCGTCTTAAGTCGCGAAGGTTTTCGCTGATTGCACCGCTGCTATTCCTTTACTATTTCGCCTACTTAGCCCCAGAGCCGGATGTGGAGAAGGCGACTCGCAACTCGATGCTGTTTGTCATCCTGTGGCTGCTCGTTCTCACCTTCAACAGCTTATTGGACGCGATCAACGACATCTACGAGGCCCGCGAAGAGTTCGCCGGGGTGACCATTAAGGGTTATCTCGACCTAGTTAAGATCGTCGCCTTTATTGTAGGCTTCATCCTGAGCTTTTCGCTATTTACAGGGCGATCTCCGATCACCCTACTTGCTGGATTAGGCGCCATTACAGCGGTTTTGTTGCTGATTTTTCGCGATATGATTCTTTCCCTAGTCGCCAGCGTCTAGATATCGGCCAACGACCTGATCCATGAGGGGGATTGGATTGAGGTACCTGATTACGGAGCCGATGGCGAGGTCATTGACATTAGTTTGCACCAAATAAAGATTCAGAATTGGGATAAGACGATTTCCAATGTACCTACTCACAAAGTGCTTGAGGTCGCCTACAAGAACTGGCGTGGCATGAGTGAAAGTGGCGGCCGGCGAATAAAGCGAGCAATCCACATTGATATGACTAGTATCCGCTTCTGCGATGAGGTCATGCTTGAGAGATTCAAACAAATCAACCTTGTAAAAGATTTCCTAAGCACGAAACTCGAGCAGATTGAGCAGTGGAAAGTCAATTACACGCAGGAAAATGACGTCGAGCCACTCCTTGTCCCTCGCATTACCAATATTAGAGTCTTCCATGCTGACGTTGAAGCAAACCTGCATCAACACCCCCGAATCCGTAAGGATATAACTCTTTTGGTTCGCCAGCTTGCGGCCGGTCGGGACGGGTTCCCCATTGAGATTTTTGTGTTCTCTAATACAACCGTTTGGGCCGAGTCCGAATCCATTCAGGCCGACATCTTCGATCATTTGCTGGCGGTTTTGCCTGAATTCCACCTTCAAGTCTTCTAGGAGCCAACTGGCCGAGACTTCGAAAGCTATTTCAGCAATTTGCCGGGAGCCGGGTCATGATGATTAATATGGTCTCTTAGGTCTTTTGCCTTTCCATATCCAATCACACAAACAAGGTGACCCATTCGAGATTTTTCCAATCCTACCTCTTAGATTGGATGGTGGAAAAGTATGCGTAATGCCCCTACAAATACTCCCATCTTATGCTATAATGTTTGTTAGCTGTTCAAATCACAATTATTAGTCAAAGCAATCCACAAGGAGGACTTTCTATGTCAGACTACACAATTGACGAAGCTTTTGGAGAATCTAGGTTGCCCTGGTGGTTCCTTTTAGTTGAGGGGATCGTTGCTATCATCGTCGGTATTTTACTCCTGATGAATCCCTATAAGATGTCGGTCCTGCTTGTTCAGGTCTTGGCTATCTACTGGTTGATCAAGGGTATTGTTTCAATCATCAGCATCTTTGTTGACCATTCAGCCTGGGGGTGGAAACTATTCATAGGCATTGTCGGCATCATAGCCGGCTATGTGCTTATCGAGCATCCGATAGGCGGAACGGCGGTCGCGGCACAGGCCTTCATCATCGTCCTGGGCATCCAGGGAATCGTCATTGGCATCGTTGAACTGGTGCAGGCCTTTCAAGGCGGTGGTTGGGGAGTTGGTATCCTCGGCGCTCTCACCACGATCATCGGCATTTGGCTGCTGTCCAATGCCTGGGCTTCGGCTCGAATACTGCCCTGGGTATTAGGCATCTTAGCTATTATCGCTGGCATCGTGGCGATTGTCTACGCGGCCCGATTTAAGCGAGCGGAGCAGGGGGCAGTGCTGGAAGAACCAGAACCTGAAGCTCCGCCTGCTGCGGAAGCACCCGTCGAAGAGGAACCAGCTGTCGACGAGACCGAAGAAGTTGAGGCACCGGTCGTCGAGGAACCTATGTTCCACGATACGCCAGGAGAAGAAGCCAAGTTTGCCCACGAAGTAAGCTTCATCGAAGGCATCGGACCCAAATATGGTGACGCGTTGAAAGAGCAGGGAATTGAGACGCCTCTATCTCTGCTCGAGGCTGGAGCAACACCGAACGGGCGTAAACAACTGGCTGAAAAAACTGGAATCAGTGGAAAGCTGATATTAACATGGGTAAATCAAGCCGACCTGATGCGTATCAAGGGCATTGGCACCCAGTATGCTGATCTTCTAGAAGAAGCCGGTGTTGATACAGTACCGGAGTTATCAATGCGCAATCCCGAAAATCTTCATGCGAAGATTGTGGAAGTGAACGAAGAGAAGCACTTTGTGCGACACACACCAAGCTTGCATGAAGTCGAGGCATGGGTTACTGAGGCCAAAGAACTACCCAGAGTTGTCAGGTATTAGATTGCCACTGATCTGGGGCGTTAAGTATAAGCACGCCTGCTTGGTATCATCTAGGTATCCGGTGACGTAGGTCGATATCTCGAAAGACCAACCAGCACGGGTGTACCGCAGGCGGTAATCCGGCTGGATAATGAGAAAAAGTCCAATAATAAGAGCTTGCCAGAAGATGGCAAGATCTTATTATTGGACTAGAAGATCGCCGAATCTAGCGCTCACGATATACGTCTAGAACCTCATCAACTCCCAGCATTGGTGTCTTAAGTAGTTTCGTTGCCAAGGTGAGATCAAGACGGCAATCGACCGGCCAACTGCCATCAGACGGTCCTACAGACAGGCTCTCTCGCTCCTCAATCCTCCACCAATCCAGCATCCTGAATCCCAACTCGGCCCTGCTCATAGCTTGCTGCCCGGCGACATTCAGGATCCCGGTAAATCCTAATTCGCCAAGTTCTAAACACGCGCTGCTCAATGTCTCTGTCCAAACAGGATTCCGAATCTGATCGCTAAAAAGGGATACCGGCTTACCAGCTTCTAGGGCGGCAACTATCCATTTCGTGGAGAGGTCCATGGCGTCCAATCCATAGATCAGAGAAGTGCGGATAATGACATGGTTGCCATGACTCGCGACGATTAGCTCGGCCGAAGCTTTTGCTCTCCCGTAAGCGTGTTTGGGGTTCGGCAGATCGACTTCGCGATATGGCGCTTGAGCGCCATCGAATATCACATCGCTTGAGATATGGATAAGACGAGCAGCTACTCTGGTCGCTGCACTCGCGATGTTCTCCGCCCCAACACAGATGACATTCTCCATATCTTCAGATCGGTTTGAGCCTGCTGCATGGATAATTAGCTCCGGATGCCAATCATGAACCAGACCGGCTACCTCAGCCTTGTTTCTTACATCGAGCCAAACACCCTCAGGCAAGCCGAGAGGGTCTTGGCTGAAGTAGGTGTACAAACAATCGTATCGCCTGGTCGCCTTCGGAATGAGGTGCTGGCCTAAATAGCTGCTCCCGCCAGTTATCAAGAGGCGCTTCACACATCAGCCTCTGCGACGGTAATGCGGTCAGAGATGTCTTTCTCGGCTGATCCCTCGGCTTGTTCCATGGCGATGGCAGCGGCCATTTGAGCAGCCATCTGCTTGCTTTGTCCCCGTCCCACTCCCCAGGTCTGATCACCGATGAGTACTGCAACGGTGAAAATCTTATCGTGATCCGGACCTTCTGATGAAAGAACTTGGTAGCGCGGGGTTGTGTTATATTGGGCTTGAGCCCAGATTTGGAACTCGCTCTTAGCGTCTTTGTGCGAAGAAGCGGCGATTATTGCCTCCAACGCCGGCGCTATTTGTATTTGTACCCACGGTTCTACGATATCAAGCCCTTGATCCAGGAATATCGCCCCAACAAGAGCCTCAAATGCGGCACAGAGCGTTGGTTGGCGTTCTCTACCGCCGGTCTCCTCCTCGCCGCGTCCAAGACGCAGACATTGACCTATTCCGAGCAGGACGCCAAAACGGGCCAACGTCCGAGTGCGAACCAGGGCAGCGCGAAGCATCGTCAACTCCCCCTCGCTCATTTCCGGATAACGATCGAACAAATACGCCCCCACAATGAAATCCAGCACGGCATCACCGAGGAACTCGAGCCGTTCGTTGTCCTGTAAGGAAACGCTGGCATTTTCATTTACATAAGAACGGTGAGTTAGCGCACGCAGCAAAAGCGAGCGATCATGAAAATCGATCTGAATTCGCTCTTCAAAGGCACTGAGATCATCAAATTCGCTGGTCATCTCGTCTAGCTTACCCTGTGAACTCCTTGATGACCAGTACCCCGTTATGACCTCCGAATCCGAAGGCGTTATTCATGGTGACTCGGACATCGGCGGATCTGGCGACATTCGGCACGTAATCGAGATCGCACTCGGGATCAGGGGTCTCATAATTGATCGTTGGAGGTAGAACCTTGTCACGAATCGCCAAGATGCAAAAGACAGCCTCGATTGCACCGGTAGCTCCCATCACGTGCCCGGTCATGGATTTTGTTGAGCTCACAGCGACGTTATATGCATGTTCACCCAGTACTGTTTTGAGAGCCATGGTTTCATTTAAGTCATTGAGTTTGGTTCCTGTACCATGGGCGCTTACATAGTCCACTTCAGACGGGTCCAGGCCAGCATCGTTCAAGGCTATTTTCATCGCTCTAGCTGCCCCGGCTCCACCTTCGGACGGGGCAGTAATATGAAAGGCGTCGGTCGTTTGCCCGTATCCGGCAAGCTCGCCCTGGATCGTAGCCCCACGTCTTTTCGCGCTTTCTAATTCTTCCAGGATAAGGATTGCGGCACCCTCACCAGCAACCAATCCATCGCGGTTTCTGTCGAATGGTTGGGGTGCGTTTGAAGAACGCGATGATGTTGCACCAGCCTTCTCGAACCCACCGATCGACACCGAGGTGATTAATGACTCAGCACCACCGCTGAGCACAGCATCGAGCTCACCAGCACGAATAGCCTTATAGGCATGACCAATGGCATCGTTGCCGGCGGCACAGGCGGTAGCAATGGTGTTTGATGGACCTTGAATACCGTAATCGATGGCCATCAATCCAGCCGCCCCATTTGGCATGATCATGGATATCGCAAAGGGGCTTATTCGGCGAGTTCCTCGGTCCAGCCGAACATGCTCCTGGTCTACCAGAGTGCGGATACCCCCGACACTGGTCCCAATATAGATCCCGACCCTTTCCCGATTCTGGTCGGTAATCTCCAGGCCGGATTTCTGCATCGCCTCCTTGCCAGCTACAGTCGCCAACTGCTGAAACCTGTCTCTCCTCCGGGCATCGCGTTTGCCAATATACGTGACTGGATCAAAATCCTTCACTTCACATACACCGCCCGAGCTGTGATCTCCTTTCTCAATTAGAGTGAAATCACCTATCCCCGATTCGCCGCTAAGTATTGCGGACCAGGTCTCGTCAACGGTGTGGCCTAGGGATGAAATAAGACCTGTTCCGGTGATAACAACGCGCCGGCCGTTTCTCTTGCTGCTTCCTTGCATTTATTCTCTCCTCAACAACTATTGGCTTTAGGGATATTATGGTTTGATAACGAACGCACAGAATCAATTCCGGGTGATCTGAATGATAGCAATGTACGCAGGTTTGTCTTGTTCGCCCCGAACCTGACGATAGCAAGAACAATCTACACGAGTAGTGGAGGGATCACTCTACTAGAGTAGAACACGCAGATCTGACATTCGTTTCGTAGTCGGATATCGGCATCTCGGAAAAGATCACTTTTAGGACGTCGAAGTGATCGGAGCATTTCTTAATCCCTCTTTTTGGTCCTTCAGTCATCGGCGATTTCTTTGGCAGATTGTATCTCTTGCGGCTTGGTGGCAGTTGGCTTTGGGTCCTCGGTAGCCGTAGACCCAATATTCACGACTGATTCTAGTTCTGTTCCCGACGACACCTGGTTATAGGCTTCTTCTGGCGAATTTTGCTGGGTACTTGGATACAGATACTCCGGATCTCCCTGGCCAAATAATCCTGCGAATAATAGAAAGAGTAATACCAGTAGGATCACTAGCCACACCCACCAAGGGATGCCTACTAGCTGATCCGATGATGGCAAGGTTTGAGTCCACAAAAACGGGCCTGACCAAGTGAAATGGTAAGGGAATCTCATCCAATTATCCTCTGAAAGAGAGATTGTTTCGCGATTTACTTAGCCGATAAATGCTGTGGGTTAAACTCACACGCCGGAAAATTGAACAAGTGAACGCGCTAAAAGCCATAGAAGACAGAATCTAATTGTCCGCTTCCGAGGGTCGATAATCTCCCTCTATCCAGGTGCTTTGGTCCGAGCCTACTTCCTTCTTCCAGACCGGTACAATCTCCTTAAGCCGGTCTATTCCATAACGAGCCGCTTCGAAGGCGCCCTGATCTCTATGGGCTGCCGCGCAAGCTACCACGGTGGTTGTCTCACCGATGTTCAGTTTTCCAATGCGTTGGATGATGGCGACGCCCTTTACACGGGGCCAGCGGTCCCAGATTTCGATGGCAATTTGGGCCATCTTACCGAGGGCCATCTCTTTATATGCCTCATATTCCAGGTGAGCGGTCATTTTGGGATGACCGGAGCGACTTGTTTGGCCTCGTACGGAGCCAGTGAAAGTAACGATGGCCCCTACATCCGGCGCGTTAAGGCGCCGGTGAATCAAAGCCAAATCTACTTCATCGGCCGTGATCGCAAAATGAGTCGGATGAGGAAAGCCATCGGCGCCGCCACTTACCGGTGGGAATAGAGCCACCTCATCACCGTCTTTAACTCGTGCATCAGGGTCAGCATAGGCTTTGTTCACGGCGACAAGCACGGTAGGCAGCGCCTGTGCCAGCGATGGGTAGGCATCCTCAACAGCCAGAAGCAATAACTGTATAGTAGCAGGCTCATCGATCGATATATTGATCCTTTCCTTACCGGTTAGATCTTTCAAGGTAGCAAACAGGCGTATCTCCACATCCATAGGCGATTCCGTTAACAATTATGTATGGCTCGAGAACGAGAATATCATGCAAGTACCTTAATCGAATTACGGGATAGTGCGGTTGGCGAGGTTACCAAGACAATGGTTGGCTGTGATGATTAATCGTCGCCGATGAAGGTTCCGCTTTTACCACCCTGTTTGGCGACCAGGCGGATATCGGAAATCCGCATGCCTCGATCGATGGCCTTAGCCATATCATAGATAGTCAGAGCGGCAATGGCAACGGCCGTCAGTGCTTCCATTTCAACGCCTGTCTTGCCAGTCACTCGGGCTGTGGCTTCAATGTCCACCCGATTTTTCCCTGGCTTTGGCGTGCACGTGACATCGATATGCGTTATCGGCAGCGGGTGGCAGAGGGGTATGAGGTCGCTCGTTTTCTTAGCCGCCATAACCCCGGCTATTTGCGCTACCGAAATGACGTCTCCCTTTTTCAGGTTTCCCTCTATAATAAGCTGCAACGTCTGTGGTTGCATGAGAACAGCACCCTGGGCCACGGCAACGCGCTCTGTATCCGGCTTCTGCCCTACATCCACCATCTTGGCCTGCCCGCTATCATCTACATGGGACAATTTTCTTGACATGTTTAGATTATAATTAGCAATGGATTCGCCAGCCACTTCACCAGCTCATCAGCCTTATGGGGCGATATTTTTGTCCCCTCACCTGGACGATGCGGTTTTGTCTTGTGGTGGAACCATCCATCTTTTGACCCAAGCCGGTAAGCCAGTGCTTGTTGTTTCAGTTACCGCGGGAGATCCACCGGCGGGGGAACTATCCCCCTTCGCTAAAAACCTCCATGCTCGCTGGCGGCTGGCGGCCGACAGCGTCGCGTCGCGCCGGACCGAGGACGTCGAGGCATGTGTTGACTTGGGAGCTGACTGGTTACACTGGCAGATACCAGATTGCATTTACCGCCGCAATATTGTGAATGGTAAACCTCTGTATGATCGCGAAGAGGCGCTCTTTGGCGCGATCGATCCATCTGAGATGGATTTTGTTGCCAACCTTTCCCAACACTTGGAGTCTTTACCGTCTTCCGATTCTGTATATGTCCCACTGGCGGCAGGTAATCATGTCGACCACCAACTTGCACGACTGGCAGCAGAGAAGTGGCTGGAACCCACGTCGTTTCTGTATTATGAGGAGTTTCCTTATTCACAAGCGGAGAATCAGCTGGCGACTGCTCTGGGTGACGATGGGCGGTGGCGTGCCGATGTCATACGCCTTGAGCCGGCAAATGTTGAAGCCCGGATCCATGCCATAGCCTGCTATCGATCTCAGATCAGCACTTTTTTCACAGATCTCGAGGATCTGTCCGCTCAAGTATATCAATACATCCAGAAAGTAGGTGGTGAACGTTACTGGAAAAGGGCTCATTGAGCAGTCAGTCGCCTCTCCAGAAATCTACTTGATATAGATATCCCTGAACCCTAGCTGATTATCTCGTTGACCGGTTCCCTTCGGACAGCCAAACGCCGGAATCCGGCTCCGAATTATGGGGTACATTTATGTTAGTCGCAAACCAGGAGTATTGGGCGATTGCCGCAATAGATCCTGAGGCATATAATAGGCGACATAATGTTTTGCAAGGCGTAATTATCGGATCATAAATGGATAGCTTAACAACAAAAAAGCTTCCTGAGGATCAGGTCGCCAGTCGAAAGCGTACGACAGGCGGCTTATTAAAAGCTGGGACGCTTCTTCAGGAACGCTACCAGATCATGGGTAAATTGGGGGTAGGCGGATTTAGTTCCGTTTATCAAGCGCGCGACATGCGTTTTGCCGACGTAACCCGTCTCTGTGCGGTAAAAGAGATGGTCCATCGCAACCGCAACACGAAAGCTCGGGAACTGGCAACCAATTCGTTCCAACGGGAAGCCAGTATCCTTGCCACACTAAGTCATCCTGCCGTTCCCGATGTATATGACTTCTTTACTGAGGGCACGCGGAGCTACTTGGTGTTGGAATATATAGCTGGTAAAGACCTGGAAGCTCTCCTCGAGGATAAAACGACACCCTATTCTGTGGAAACGATCCTGGATTGGGCTCTTCAATTATGTGATGTACTGGCCTATTTGCATAGCCATGATCCGGTACCCGTGATATTCCGCGATTTAAAACCCTCCAATATCATGGTCGACCCTCATGGCCGTATTCGACTTATCGACTTCAATATCGCTAAGTCCTTCCAGGGCAACGTTAAAGGAACGATGATCGGCACTGAGGGATATTCACCGCCGGAACAATACCGGGGCATGTCGAGCCCTGCTGGTGACATCTACGCCCTTGGAGCAACCCTGCATCACTTGTTAACCTTGCAGGATCCGCGTGATGAACCGCCTTTTTCCTTTCCCGATCGACCGATTCTTGACTCCAATCCATCTGTCCAGCGCACACTCGTAGCCATCGTTGAGAGATGTCTAGCCTATGAGGCTGACGATCGCTTTCAGGACGCCATCGCCCTTCGTGAAGCGTTAATTGACGTATATAGCGATCTGGGTCCAGTTCCGCTTACTGCTTCGCTTTCCCAATCCAGACGACGAGAATTGGATGATGTTGCCTTTGCCGTGCGAAATCAAGATTCTGAGGGACCGGCCCCCCTGTGGCTATTTAAGTGCGAGGATGAGCTTCGATCATCCGCCGCCATCTCCGAGGGCATGGTATTTGTCGGAGCTTACGACAATAATGTGTATGCCTTGTCAGCAGAGGACGGCAAATTTGTCTGGAAATACGCGACGTCAGACAGCATTGCTACTACTCCACACATCTATCAAGATTCACTCTTTATCGGTTCGGCTGATAATCATTTATATTGCCTCCACCCGGGAAGCGGCCGACTAAACTGGCGATTTGCGACCGGAGGGCCGATATATTCATCTCCGCGAGCCAACTATAGCCACGTTTTTTTTGGGTCTGATGATGGTCATGTCTACGCCGTTAACGTTGCCAACGGCCGGAGGGTGTGGGCAGCAGAAGCCCACAACACTGTGAGGTCTACGCCTTGCATCGCTGACGAGCGTATATTTTTCGGAACCGAGGGCGGTTATGTCTTTTGTATTGACCTAGCCGGTCAACTTAAGTGGCAATTCCAGGCTAAGCGATCGATTACTTCTTCTCCCGCAACGGTTGAGGATTTGGTTTTTATCGGCTCTTTGGATTCGACTGTTTACGCGATAGACTCGAGTTCGGGTTGGGCGATATGGCGATTTCGAACTCAAAGACCGGTGGTTTCGTCGCCGGCGATCGACGATGGGGTCCTGTATGTCGGCTCATCGGATGGACACATGTACGCCTTGGATATTTATACCGGGCACAAAATCTGGCAATATAAAACCGAAGGACAGATCACCTCTTCTCCTGCCGTCCATAATGGCGCTGTATACTTCGGCTCTACTGACGGTTATGTATATAGCTTGAAAGACAAAAGGGGAAAGCTGCGATGGCGGTTTAAGACCGGCGGAATGGTAATAGCTTCTCCAACGATCCATAATGATATTGTCTATATTGGGTCTACAGATCACAAATTATACGCCATCCCAGTCTGACGATAGAGTTTAAGAAAAAGGTTAATCATCACCTCTTATGAGACCATTGTCATGCAGAGGTTATGATCAACGATTATGATAAATCTTGTGGAGTGAAAGTGCGCGATATATTTGGTAAATTGTTTAAAGGTAAGGATGACGCGGAAGATTCGGAGTCACCGTTGAACGACCTTTCCACGATCGACGTCGACCAGGAGGATAGTCCGACAGAGGAAACGGCAGGTGGTATGGAAGACAAAACGATTGAGCAAACAGCAGAAATGGCGCCTGCTGAGCCGGTTATACAGCCTGCAGTTGATGGATCAGGGGCGGCCGCTGGCGGTGGCTTAGTGTGGACGGCTGAGGATAGTGCAAGAACCAAACCTCTGTCCCCGAATGCTCAGGACACTCTTGTCAGTTTATCTGTGGGAGAAGATGCCAGTCGTACAGATAGACCGGCCTTAATTCAGGCAGCTCATCGCTGTCATGTCGGCAATCACCGATCTCGAAACGAAGATTCGACCTTCTTGTTTACCGCCGATTCAGGAGGTCAAGAACCCCTTTTGCCCTTTGGTCTTTATATTGTGGCCGATGGCATGGGAGGACATCACGCAG
>JBARZW010000127.1:0-13776 GCA_049650305.1 Promineifilaceae bacterium (SeqCode) | reverse complement strand
TCGCTCAGCGGGACATCGGGCTCCTCGCGCCAATATTGAAAACGGCCGGTCTCTATCACCGACAGAAAGGCGCTCCCGAGGGCAGCCTTACCGCGAGCTGCGGCGAAGTTGTAGCCGGTCACCTTCGCCGATCCCATCTTCGCGGAAAGCCAGTCGGTCAGACCGCTGCCGACGCCGCTCTCATCGGCTACCAGATGGACCACTTTCCACATTTGAAGCCAGGCCAGAAGGCGCTCGCTCAGAGCTGGCTTGGCATCCAGGCCAGCTTTTGCGTCTTGAAAATGACGGCTGCCGTGGTCTACGAAGAGGTCAAGGGCTCGATAGGATGGCCCGGCATCGTCCTCGCGCTCCATGGCAACCTCAAAAACGTGGGCAACGGTATAGTCGCGCCCTGGATTAGCTAGCCGGGCGACAGGATCGGTGGCCGCTTCATCTTGACCGGCGACATCCAGGGTAGCGATGGTTAATGGGATGTCGCCGAGCGACCGCTTCGCGAACGGGGATTGGGGGCTTGCCGAACGGAGTTCGGCTTGGCCGATAGGAAATCGGCTGTGGGCAAGGGCTTGCTGGCGGGGGTGGGTGCCGCGCATGAGCGCTAAACGTCTTGTATCAAATAGCCGGCCCTGTCCTCCGATGGGCTCGTTGTAATACTCGCTGGCCACGATGGGGTGGTTCCGGCCGAGACGGCTGACTTTCTTGGACAAGAACTTCCCATAGGCGGCGTTGTCCTCAATCACTTCTTCGGGTGACACCAGGAAGACGCGCTGAAGGCCATCTCGCTCTTCCTCGGTTTCAAGCTCTTTCTTCTTGAGCCACAAGGCGTCGCTGTTGCTCTTGACGGTCCCGATGTAGAGCGCCGTAGCATTAGTAGCCGCTCTCATGGGCTCGAAAACCGCTTCGATGTGGTTGGGATCCTGATCCTGCATCTCGTCGATCACCAGTAGCCAATTTGCCGTCTCTCCCCTGGCAGCGGCTCCTGGATGGGTGGAGAGAAATACGACGCTGGCGTTGCCAAGACTACGACGCAATGGCCGGCCGGCTCGTCTCCATTGTTTCGCGTTCCACGGATTGCCAAGCCTTTCCTCCAGGCGCCTGATACCCCTTCCAAGGCCATCTCCGGTGGCGCCGAAGACCATGTTCCCGCCGATTCGTTGGAATAGATTGAGCAAGTAGACCTGCAATTGGGCTACCGCCTCGTTCTTGCCACTCTGCCGGGGAAAGACCAGCAAAAATTCGAGGCCTTCCTTGCTGAGAACGCTGTTTAGCACCGACTGTATTGGCCGCAGCTGGTAATCATATAGCGGAATGCGGATAACGAGCTTTGAGAACAATGAGATGTCACTCAGAAGCAGCCTGGCAGCCCGGCCAATGCGGCTCATCATTTATCCTTCTCACTTGAGAGCGGGCGGGCCAATTGGTCATCACACACGGTCCAAGACTTTACATAAACTACTTCAAATTGCATTCAAGTTGACTCCCACAACCTGGTTATAGATCTAGGCCAAAATCGACTCCCAATAAATCGAGCGCTTCTCCAATGCCGGTGGCGAACTGGGCGTCCATCTCCTTTGATAGGGCCTTGTTGATGCGCAAAAGACGGGCGACAGTGTTGGTTCCCCGAAAAATAACGCCCGCCATATGGGCATATTCGTCCGCTGATAGCTCCTCGTGTAATTGCTGCATGACCCTTCGTACGGCTACCCTGGTTGCAGCCAACTCATCATCCAATGTGTCATCCATGGCCAGGCCGACCATATCGGCGATCTCTTCCAGGGTGTAGGTGGGACTATAGAAGCTCTGCTTAGCAGATTTCGATTCTTCCTCCGCTTCACCCGTTCCGTACTTGGTGTGAACGTAACAAAGAGGGGGATCGCTCTCTCGTAATGCCCAGCCTCGGCATGGTCTTCCATCGGCTCGCTGACCGCTACACCTGCGGGTAGAGTTCATCTTCAGCCAGTTTTCGAAGGGTTGAAAAGAGAATCCGGTAGGATCTCGCGCGTATGGCCGGCCACAAGCCATGAATGAGTGGTCGTGATAAGTTGGTCAAGAACATAACAAACTAAATATAGCACATATGTTCTATATACGCAAGAACATACTCTCTATTCATCATCAATTAAGGCGAGTTGCAGCTCCTCGAAGGCTATTTCTGAGAAGCGATATCCGTGACGCCTCGCCAATGCGAAAGACGCAATGGTAATTCTATACTTAGCGGTCTGAGGATTTCTAATTCTCCGAATTCCTTATTCGCCGAAGCCCGGTATCTCCAAAACAGAGCCCCCAGATTTAACGACATGGTACGGGAACCAGGCGATGCCGAAGAGATCAACAAAGATATCCTTCTTATAAGGCGTCACGCGAATCTCGTCGATATCAAGTGCTATCTCTTCCCAGCGCGATGTTACCTCCCCGAGAGCCTCATGTTTTTCTCTTTCCAGGTCCTTGATTTCCTTCTCGAAGTCCTCGATCGCCTCTTCTGATTCATCGACTTCCTCGCGCGCCCGTTGAGTCATCCGGCGTTTCGTCATCGAGGACGAGAGGCTTCGACGGCGCTTTGCGAACAGGCTTAAAAGCGTCTCCGCGTGTGAAACGGTCTCTTCCTGCTTTCTGCGATCCAGTTCGGCTTCATCCTCGCGCAGTTCTCTCACCTCTCGCTCTAGTCGCTTGACGATCTGGTCCATTTTCCGGTCGAATGAAGCTTCCACCTTATCAATTTCCTTTTGACTCAGGGCGCTTGCTGCGTCGGCGCACATCTCGAGGAACGTTTCTTCCGGGATATCTGGCCCGGCATAGACATTTAGCTGTTCATTGATTCTCACCGGAGCTTCGGTTGTCCTGTAGATCCACTCCGCGAAATCGCCTTCCATCGTCTTTATACGACGCCCGTCGCTGAAGGGTTCGTCCAGCATATCGAATCCAGCGCCTGGTAAAGGTTGGTGATCAAGATCTCTGTGATCGACTCCCTCAACCAGCCACTCATCCCATCGGATTTTTCCGCGTCGCTCTGGATCGATCACTAGGGCAGTCTGGCGTAATTCCATATCCAGATCGTATTTTCGCCGGTCAAGCCTGATATCCGCCTGGGCTAAGATGACTGGCTTATAGAGCATACCTAACGTCTCGAAATCTGATGCGACGCTCGCATTTGATCTATCGAGGGCCTGGCTTAGGGTGAGGTTGTGGGGCAAGAAGTACTCGGAAACGCCAGTAGGAATGGCCGGGCGGGCCGTCGAGCCAATATCTGCCTCAGGCTCTGGTTTGTCCCACGCCGGCTCTTCCATGTCAACTGTTTTGTCAATCGCATCGGGTGCATCGTACTGATGCGCTGGCGGTGCTGGTTTAAATCCCGCGCTGGTAACTCCGGCCAATTCATTCAACAGCGGGATCTGGATTCGGGTTAAAGGCCCGGCCATGTAATTCATCGCCCAACGGGTTTTAAAGACGGCGGGTCGTCTTTCGTGGACGTTGTGCATCAAGAAGACACGCTTATCAAGACTCGATAGCAACTCGTCTAATTCACCCCGATCTAACCCGGCAGACGCTCCTGTTAGTCCGTCAAGGAGCCGTTGCTTGTCCTGATCCGTCTGCAGCTTGCCTACAAACCATGTGCCTGCGTTCGAAAGGGCTTTATAGTCAATGTCAACTGGATTCTGGGTTGCCAGCACGAGACCAACACCGAATGCGCGAGCCTGCTTGAGCATCCGCAACATGGACTCTTTTGACGGCGGATTGGCTGTCGGAGGCAGGTATCCAAAAATCTCGTCGAAGTAAATGAGCGCTTTCAGCGACGTGGAACCACTCTGCCCTCTCATCCATGTCTCGACGGCCGAGAAGAGTAGGGAAACGAAGAACATCCGCTCTGCATCGTCCAGATGGGCGATGTAGAAGACGCTGTGACGCGGACGGCCGTCATCGGTGTATAAGAGACGCCCGATATCCAAAGGTTGTCCCTCAATCCAGGTCTGAAAAGTAGGAGCGGCCAGGATGTTGTTCAGCATCATCGACAAATCGAATCGATCCTTCTCTGGGAAAAAGATATTGACGTCAAATACACCCAACTTCTCAAAGGGCGGGGACTGGGTTTGAATAATGAGTTCACTGAGCGTCAGGTCTTGTCCCCGGCTCCAGGCATGCTCAAAAATGTTTGCCAACAAAATGTGCTCTCTCGAACGAACGGGATCCACGTCGTCGAGACCGACCAAACCCAGTAGGGCGGTGGCAGTGCTCGAGATCCTCTCGCGAATCAGCTCTTTATTGGACTCCCATGGAATGTTGGGCGCCGATAGAGATGCCAAGATACTCACCGGGACGCCGGCATCGGAACCTGGCGTGTAGACGGTAAACTGAACCGAATCCTTCAATGATCGCAGGCGTTCAGGTGTGATACCCCATCCGTCGAGACCATTACGCCACAACTCGGCCGTTTCGGCGGCCAGCTGCTCTACGGATTTGTTTTCCCGGCGTGCCTGGTCGGCGTCAACCCACGGTTGGAAGTCGGCCGGTTCCAGATTTGGAAAATGAAGCAGGGCATTGGTTATATCACCCTTGGGATCGATCATGAGCGCAGGCGTCTCGCTAAGGGCCGCCTCCTCAAGGAGGTCGAGACAGAGTCCGGTTTTTCCTGATCCCGTCATGCCGACTACGACGGCATGGGTCGTCAGGTCATCCGGATCGTATAGGAGGGGTTATTCGGTTGTCTTTCCCGATTCCAGCTCATATCGACGTCCGAGATAGTACTTGTCGTTTGTTTCCATTAGCATCCACCAAGATCTATATTAACATCAACAGAAATAAGCCCAGCTCGAAAATGAGCACAGCGCAGAATCCCATGCCAACCGTGACACGCCTCTTGAATTAACAGAAATCCCGTGCGGGGTTATCATCGATGACAGAGGACTAGTGTTGACATAATATTCCGAACAGTATCCCCGTAATCATACCTTTGTCATCAGTCCCAAGTTTGGCTTAGTCGGTAACGATCTGATCAATCCTAGTCTATCGAAACCCAGAATACCGTCAACACGTTTCCGCTCCGCGCTTGTAATCGGTTGTCAACTTACCTGATTCCTAAATCAGTAATTCTTGCTGATCGCTCCGGATTGTTGGGCAGGCGATTGGCAGTATAATCATCGTGATGTTTGTGGCGCAGGCTTGGATTTTCGTTCGGTCCGCAACCGAAGCTAGTTTTGAAATAGTCGCCATGTGCTTGCTTTGAAAAGAGCATTCGTCTTGTTCAACACTCAAGTATCTGTGAGGCCTCAATGAGTTTTAGCGAAAATCCAAACATTTACGATGAGATCCCCTATCCTGATATGACGCACAGTCACACGCACACGGAGCGTATGGAGACCCTGGCCACCATGCTTGGCATGAAGCCAGCCCCAGTGGATAATTGCCGGGTTTTGGAGATTGGATGCGCAACTGGAGCCAACTTGTTGCCGATGGCCTACGCTTATCCCAAAAGTCACTTTGTTGGTCTGGACTACGCATCTGTCCAGATCGAGCAAGGGAAGGCGAATGTCAGTGATCTGGATTTGGACAACCTGGAGCTGCGCCATGCTGACATTATGGATATGCCTCAAGAACTCGGACATTTCGACTACATCATCGCCCACGGATTCTATTCTTGGGTACCGGTGCCAGTTCGTGATCAATTGTTGCAGATCTGCAAGCGGCATCTGGCTCCCCAAGGAGTAGTTTACATAAGTTACAATACGTATCCGGGTGCTTATATGATCACCTTGGTTAGGGGCCTGATGCGATACCATATACGCGATGTCGATAATCCCGTGATTGCGGCAGCCAAGGCTGTGGAACTGATAGAGTTCTTGGTCGAGGCCCTCGAGCCCCATAACACCAGCTATAGCGCCTATTTGGCTTCTTACTACGACCTTCTAAATGAGAAAATGATGGAGTCCAAAGCATGGGTCGATTCGCTCTTGGTGCATGACGAATTGGCTGAAATCAATGATCCTGTCTACTTCAATGAGTTCGTCGAACATGCATCCAGCTTCGGTATGCAGTATCTCGTGGAATCAGAGTTGGCGGAGGTGATGCCTGGCAAACTTCCCCCTAAGGTACTTAAACAATTAGGCAAGATGGCGCGTGATACGATTGAGATGGAGCAATATCTGGACATCTTGAAGAATCGAGGATTCCGCCGCACTCTGCTTTGCCATCAAGAAATCAAGGTAAACAGGACTTTGAAGCCGGACATCGTATTTGACCTGAACCTGGTCTCTTCTGCCCAAACGGTTGAGATAAAATCCGGAGATCTACCAGAGAATGTGTGCCATTTTAAGGGTGAAAATGAGGCCATCTTTTCTACCGATCACCCCTTGACGATAGCAGCATTCAACCAATTGAATAAGATTTATCCACAAGCGGCCTCGTTTAGAGAACTTGTTCATACTTCCTTGAGAGCATCCCCAATTCAGGAGAGTGAATCATTGGATGATCATGCCACGCTAATGGCAGCGAATTTCCTCCGGGCTTATGGCTACAGCGAAAGCCTTGTTACATTCCACGTCCATCCACCGCAGCTGGCGCCAACGATAAGCGAGAAGCCAGTAGCAAGTCTTATTGCCAGATGGCAATCGGACCACATGCTTAGGGTTACCAATATGCGCCACGAGCGCGTAGAGATAGATGATTTAGCCCGGCGCCTGATTCGTCGCCTGGACGGAGATCACGATGGACAACAATTGTGGGAGGGCATCTACGAGGATTACATTGCGGGTAAAATCACCCTAGATGTTGGAGAAACGGCGGAGCCGGGTTCTGAAAAGGCGAGGGAAGCGCTGGCAAAGGTGATTAATAAACGTCTGAATTTCTTCGCTCGAGCTGCGCTGCTCGTAGCCTGATCGGGAATCGAGTTGAAGATGACTTAGGCAACAGTTATATTGCGTCCGCAACACAGGCACTGGCTGCCGGGTAAATGTACCTTTCTTAAGAACCCACACTCGGGATTCCTGGCCTTCTCGAACAATTCACAGTCGCCGGTGACACACTTGTGATTCCATCCCCTAGTGCATCTGTTTACGTTCGTGTAAGCAGACGGACCCGACCTTTGGACCGCAACCACCAAATTTACGAATATCCTTGGTACCTAGACCATCGCTCCTGGCCCAACGTCTTGGCAAACTCGTGCGTAACCGAAGAAGCGAGAAGGCTTACGGCTACACAGTTGACATAACACTGAGTTTGAATCTCCCCTCTCTGACACGCCTTCGATCTTCGACCAGAATGAATCCGATAATGCCATTCTGAAAGATAATTTCGTCTGGCAGAATATTCCTGCCTGCCAGCCGATTTTTCAGGAGCATACTAGTACAAGTTCTGTCACGCCTTTGTGCTATTCTTCTCATCACACACGGGGTATCGGTAAATTGTTGGTATATCGATCGGCAGTATAATCGGCCAGTACGTGTTTGTTCGTGATTTGGCGCCGGAGGCCGAAATAAGCCGTAGTAATTGTGACGAGTACCTCACCTGAACCATTTTACAGATTCGCTTATATTTTCAATTAGCCAGAGGCTTCAATGACAGAAGTCAAATCGAAGAATCCATACGACGAATTCCCTTATCCCCACTTAACCCATAGCCATACGCATCCAGAGCGGATGGAGACCTTGGCCTCGATGCTAGGCATGAAGCCAGCGCCCGCTGATAATTGCCGGGTGTTGGAGCTAGGTTGCGCGGCCGGGTTCAATCTATTTCCGATGGCCTATGCCCTACCCGGAAGTCATTTCACGGGCCTTGACTACTCCTCAGTCCAAATCGATTATGGCCTTGATCGACTCAAAGAAATAGAACTGGCCAACGTCGAGCTACGATGCATGGATATTATGGATATTCAGGCCGACCTCGGTTTGTTTGATTACATCATCGTCCATGGACTCTATTCTTGGGTACCTGACGCTGTTCGAGATCAAATAATGGTTGTGTGCCGGCAGAACCTAGCGCCAGAAGGCATCGCATATATAAGCTACAATACCTACCCAGGATGGTCCATGATGGGCATGGTGCGAGGTATGATGCAATACCGGGTCCGCGACATTGAATTACCCATGGAGAAAGCATACGAAGCCAGGCAGCTGATCGAGTTTCTGTCCGAGGCCATCGGAACGAAGGATAGTGCTTATGGCGCTTATTTGGCAACTTACCTGGAACTCATCCGGAAAAAACGAACGGGATCAAAAGTCCAGGATGACACGTTAATTCTTCATGATGAGCTCGAGGAATTCAATGAGCCTGTCTACTTCTACCAATTCGTCGATCACGCGTCCGGGAATGGTCTTCAATACCTTGTCGAATCTGATTTCTCTACTGTGATACCGTCTAAGTTCCCTCCAGAGGTTGGAGATCACATTCGCCAGATTTCTCAGAATACCGTTGACATGGAGCAATACCTGGATTTCCTTAATTTCCGAACCTTTCGACGCACATTGCTGTGCCATAAAGAGATAGATGTGAATCGTATGCTCGGTCCGAAAGCGGTATTTGACCTTCACTTGTTAACTCGAGCGCGACTAGTAACCGACGGACCGGAGGACCTTGCCGAGAATCTAACTCAATTCAGAGGACAGGATGGGGCTAATTTTACAACCGATCACCCGTTAACCGTGGCGGCTTTTATCTATCTAGAACGTACTTATCCGAGGGCTTCGTCTTTCCGCGAACTTATCGAAGCGTCTCTGAACGAGGTGTCCTTGGACGATGGGGAATCAATAACTGAGCACGCGACCTTGGTAGCGGCCAATTTCCTGCGAGCCTACAGCTATAGTGACAGTTTAGTCGAGTTCCACATGCGCCAACCCAATATCGCCGTTGAGATCAGCGATATGCCCGAAGCAAGCATGATCGCCCGATGGCAATTGGATTACATGGTTAAGGTGACCAACGTGCGCCATGTGCGCGTCGAGTTAGATGACTTATCAAGACGACTCCTCCGCTATGTGGATGGGAAGCACAACCGGGAAGAGCTGATAGATGTGTTGACTCGAGACTATCAGCAGGGCAAATTTGAACTGGAGGTTGAGGAATCGCCAGAGGCAAGTACTGCAAATATCAGGGAGTTATTGACCGAGAATATAGATAAACACCTACAGTTCTTCTCCCGTGCCTCGCTTCTGATAGCTTAGGTTGTTCTCTGGGTGAAAACGACTAGGTTCGATATCTCAGGTTCAACGCCGAATCCAATAGGTGTCTAAACGCATGGCCTAGGCGAGTGGTCGTTTGCTCGGGATTCCCGGTCTCCTAGGATACTTAGAGGGCGAATGATACACCTTCGGAATAACAATCAGATAATGGGTACGCTGGCGACCGGGCAAGTCAACCGGCCTTATCTCCGGTTCGCCACCTCCGAGCAATTTGATTACCCGGGCTGCCGAATCCGACGCTCCAAGCGCGCCTTCTCCTTTCTGAGATAACGCCCGACCTCCTATTCGACAGAGGGGTAGGAGGTATTCGACGAGCACGGCGAGTTTAGCCACTCCCCGGGATACAGCCCAATCAAAGGATTCACGGTAATCCGGATCCTGGCCGACTACCTCCAGGCGTTCAGCGATGATCTCCACATGTTCCAGGCCAAGTTCGTCGACAACGACCTCTAAAAAGGCCGTTTTCTTGCTCACACTCTCGACCAGCGTGAGTTTCAGCTCCGGAAAGAAGATTTTCAGAGGCAAGCCAGGAAAACCGGCGCCGGTACCGGCATCGACCAGTGACAGGTCACTCAGATCCCCTGTGACTAACGTGCAGGAAAGTGAATCAAGGAAATGACGGATCTGGATATCTTGGTCGCCAGTAATGGCAGTTAGATTAATTCGCTTATTCCAATCCAGCAGGAGTTCTTTATAGCGGGCGAATTGGCCAAGCTGTTTGTCGCTTAATGATATGGAGTACGCGTTCGCGCCCTCAGCTAAGGTTGAGAGATCGTTTGAGGGAAGGGGCATCGACAAATTCACAGAGCCTACCGGCTTCGCTCCAGCTCCTTGACCTCATCATCGATGAAATAGGTGTCGAACTGCTCACCGCCAAAGGATGAGGGTATATAATCGACCCATCCATGTCGCAGAAAGTAATCTGCCCGAACGTATAACGGTGAAATTGGTTCACTGCCTTGATCGCCAAAAAAGCTTCTTTCGATCTGGCGATAGAGGTTGGCCCGTTCTTCCAATTCCACAAGTTCGTCAGCTGCTACTATCCAACTATCGATCTGGGTGCATGGGCGATTTTGCCGATTTTCACTCTCAGAACAGTGAAGTACGTCTCCGACCCAGTTATCTTCATCGGGATAATAACTCGACCAACCTAGATCCCAGAGATCAGGTCGCTCGCCTACGGCCGCGTCAGAACGGGTGCTGGCCAGTAAAGTACCAAATTGAACCTGTTCGATGATAATCTTTTCCTCAAGACAGTTTAGCTCCTCTCGCCACATCTCGCGGAACAACTCTGCCTGCTGCAAGGCAATATCTGAATTAGTCACCATATATCGTATAGGTGGGATAAGACGGCAGTCGCCATATGGGCTTGCATTCATCTGCTGACGAGCTTTGTCAGGGCTATATCCGACGCCTATCTCATCCGGTGGAGGAGCGGCTATCACTCCCGGAGGCGCGATATGGCGCACCGGATACCCCCGGCCGCCATGGACCTCTCGGACGAGACGGTCCCTGTCGATAGCCCAGCTAAAGGCTCGCCTTAATTCTGGGATGCTGAAAACCGGGCTGTCCGAGTTATAGGCTAGATAGAACATCGCTTGATTCGGTACCAGAATGGATTTACCCTCATGTTGGCTAAGGATATTGGCCTGCTCGGATCGGGGAATTGGGCTCACATCCAGATTCCGATTCCGCCACATCTGATAAGCATCTCCTGGGTCGAGCTGCAAGATGTTTACCACATCGGCATTGCCTTCAAATGGCAAAGGCCAGAATGGGTTGCGCTCAAGAACGATCCGCGTATCCATCAGGCTATCCGGACTCATTACGAAAGGTCCGCTCGTGACGATGTTCTCTACTGCCTCCCACTCGTCAGCCATCTCCTCAACTATTTCAACCGGCACCGGACGTAATAACCAGGTGCTTGTCATGGTCAGGAAATGACCGGCAGGCTCATTTAGCTTGATTTCTAAGGTGGTGTCGTTTATTGCTCGGGTATTGATCGCCCCTAAATCCTCTTCAGTCGCTTCTTCCAGTTCAAATGCGTGTTCGCAGCCCTCGATGATGAAAAGGATGAAGACATCCGGCGTTGGCAATCGACTGTCACAGGCACGCTGGATGGCGAAGACGACATCATGGGCAGTCACAGGCCGTAAGGGCTCGACAACATTGTCACTGCCTAGCAAGCCACCAGACTGGTTGCGACGAACCCAATAGATATCGTCGCGCAAAATGAAGGTCCAGGTAAGCCCGTCTTCGCTAGTTTGCCAACTGGTAGCCAACTCGGGATCGATCGTATTAGTCCGCTGGTTATAACGAGTAAGACCGGTAAAGATATTATCGATAACATGTACGTCCGGCCTTCCGGCCGACAATTGGGGATCTAATGTCATTATCTCGTCACTAATGCTGACATCCAGTGGAACGGGATCGGACATTTCTTCTATAATTGGGGTGATTTCAACCTGAAGGGTCTGCAAGACGATGCGAGTGACAATGACCTCCTGGCCTTCAGCCGTAGCCACCTCACTTACGATAATGAGATCGTCCACAGGATCGCTACATCCGAACAGCACACCAATGCCTAGGATGAGGGCAAGCACCAGCCAAGGTCGAGTACCTGCCATTCGTTCAACTGTTTGCTTAATGTCCATAGGATGGCGATGCTATCTCATGCCCATTGCCGGGGCAAGTTCGGCTACGGGAGCCAGCCGGGAATGAAAGCATCCTCAGCCACGAGTACGGGCTCGCCACCATCTAGATCGACAATCCAAACACCAGCGGAGCCGTCAGAAGCCTCGATACCAGAGCGCATGAAGGCTAGGCGACGGCCGTCCGGAGACCAACTTGGCGATGTGTGCCGGAAGGATGGAGCATCAGTCAACTCAACTGGTTCACCACCGTCCAGAGGTAACATCCAGATCTGCTGAAGACCGTTGGAAGCTCCTCCTGTTGCGATCAAGCCACCATCAGGATGCCACTCTGGAACTCCGTACTTAAAAGCGCTCCCTTGGCTGAGATCCAAAACGCTGGACGCCCCTATATCGGCAACTAATACACGAGTCTTTAACGAAGGATTATTCGCTTTGTCGATCCCATCGTCTTGATCGTCTGACGTATCGTCGTGTGTTTCATTAAGGATTAATTCTGTGAAGGATAATTGATATTTGGAAGGCGCCCAATCGCCCATCGCATCGACGTTCGCTGGGATTATCTGCGGCTGGCCCCCATGCAGGTCCAAGGCGACGATGGCTCTGGCGTCTGGCTTGTAATAAGAAAGATACCGGCCGTCAGAGGACCATCTGGGATAACGGCTAAACGCGTCGCCGAACCCCTCATCGGCAAAGAGCGTCACCTTGTGGGCAGGCCATAGGCTACCGCTTGTTGAGTCCAGTAACCATACCTCGGTCGAATCTCCACTTTCATCGATATCGCTGCGTTCAAAGGCGATCAACGAGCCATTCGGTTGCCGGTGACCACTGCGGCACCGGTGTTCTTGGCAATCCAGCAACACATTGCGACCACCACTTGACATAATGGCTACGAGATCGTCGCTGCCGTCACTATCCAGGCTAGATACTAGGACACCACTGCCATCCGGCAGGACGTCATAATCCCAGATTCCATTCGGTTCGTCTGTAAGCTGAATTGTGTCACCTGATTCGTCCTGTCGCCAGAGGTTGGCCAATCCGTTTATCTGCCGCATGAAGAGCATCTCAGGCTCACTGACCATATAGCTTTGCTGGTAGCCAGAGAGCGAAATCAGGCCATTTTCCCCTTTCAGGCCGGGAGAAAGTGTGATCGTGTAACTCCGGCCGTATTCCAACGGTTCGGCCGGGTCAAAGAGGATTTTCGTTCCATTGACTTGAAGCGTTCCAGAAACGTGAGGGGTAATCTGAAAGTGGCTACTAACGCTCTCAGACGATATCGGCATATTGGTTACAAGGGCGATGGTTTGATTTGCTCGAAGTTCATTGGTAGCTGGCACCCAACTGGAAATTCGCGGTGACCTCCAAAATACCAGGATCAGCAATCCAAGTGCCAAACCGATCGAGGCGACAAAGAGATAACGCAACCGCATAGTGGAGAACTATAGCCGAGATTCGTTCTGTGGACGATTGCCCACCGGAGGCTGACGTCACTCCCTCTTCCAAGAAGGATGACTCAGGCTGGGTCTCCTCGTAAAGGTGGTGAATCAGTCAAACCAGAATTCTTGTGATCCGGATCTCCCATATCCCCCCAAGGGTATAGTCATAATCGCCGCCTCGAACTGTCAAAGTCAGATGGACGGCTCCGCCCCAATATTTGACATAATACATTCCGGACGCACTATCAGACGATCACGAGGACCTCTTAGCTGGATCGTTTCCTATCCAGAAATGGTTTGGAAGAACGTTGCGTACAGGAAATACCTGTATGGAACCAACATGAAGCTCCGCCTTCAGCATTCCTACGTTAACCAGACATGTGTCAGGCGCTCTTCCGAATTTCTCCTGATAATAATCGGCCGCTTGACCAATCTTCTCTTCGAAGGTAGTTCGCTTGTCGTCGTCTAGCCAAAGCATACCCACATTCATAATCATACTCCCAAAAGAATAATGAGATGCGAAAGCAT
>JBARZW010000126.1:0-66426 GCA_049650305.1 Promineifilaceae bacterium (SeqCode) | reverse complement strand
GACGTATGGACCCAGACCCAGAGGTCGGTAGGCGCCTCGGCCGACCAGTTGAAGACCCATTCAGCATCCCTGACCGGCATATTGACACATCCGTGGCTGTGCTTAAATCCGTAGCGATTGTGCCAGTAGGCGCCATGTAACGCTATCTCATTGCGTCGGTCAAAATACATCGTAAAGGGTACATCCTCGATGTTGTAGTAGTCTACTTTACCTTCAGCGCCGGACATCGGCGTCTGCAAATGGCGACTCCAAACCTGAAATATACCTTCCTCGGTGGGCCAGCGGTTCAATCCACTAGAGATAAGACCGGCGTAGACCATTCGAGGACCTTCGTAAGCGGTGAATGTTTGCTCATACAGGTCTACTTCCACCCAATATTCACCATCCCCCACCTCTTCTGGTGACCTGTCGACGTCCAGCAGACTTACTTGTGTCTGCCGGATCCACCGATTACCCCCGATGTGGTACCACATCCAACCGTTTTCGTCGACCATGGCATCGTAAACCTGGAAGAAATCAAATCTGCTGAGTTTCGCGAAATCGGGATCTGGTTCACCGGCTGGTTCTCGGCTGGGCCGTACATCCTGAACGATCCAGCCAAACGGCCGCTCCGGTTGAACGGTAATCTCTACTCCATGAAAGTCCGAAACCGTCACCAGGCGAATATCTTCTGCCAGTGCGTACTGTCCAGGGTTAATGGCATACCAACGCTGACCACCGACGTCCACTTGACCCTGGATGGTCACATAGAGGAAGCCTTCGCCAACGTTGTAAAGCGGCGGAACGGCAAGGTTGGGTTCGGGATATATGTTGATGTTGTCCTCCATGTAGGCGTAGAGGACTTTGTCTAAGAGACTCTCTTCCGGCAAATCAGGTTTTTCGAACTGCTCAGGGGTAGATTCCATTCGGCCGTCACATACGAAACCAACATCATCGGAATAATAGAAGCAGTCCCCAGCATTTGCCGGTTGGGCCATTAATAACAGGGCTATGGATAGTGCGAAAACACTCCCAATGATTGCTACTGTCCGATTCATTCGGTCTCGTCCTCCTGCCTTGGAAATCATTTGCTACGCAAACTTTGCCGCGCGATCTATCTAGATCTCGATTTAACGATAATGGGCATTCACCGTCACACCAATTCTCTCAATAATTTTACGCTAATCCATCGTCTTCTTCCCGATTGGAAACTGACCATTGCCGGGCGATCGGCCTACGTTCTTCTAGTGTACCAGCATACAGGAGTTTGGCTCAAGTAGAAATCTTACAGTTTTGAGGATGAGAAACGAAGACTAGGAGATCGACGATGGAGACTGGTCGCTGGTCGTCGTTCCTCCGCTGTTCCTGGTCGGACGAGTCCTACACAGCACAAAGGAGTCTGCTGCAACTATCACAGATGACCATCTGCCCTTCGTCAACCGCCTTACGTTGATTAGCAGATACAGTGACAAGGCAACCGCGGCATCGGCCATTTTTCAGAGCCACAACCGCTACCTCTCCAGCCCGTCGTTTCGCGTCTTCAAAGGCGATCATGGTTGCAGGAAGAATGAGCGGCATAAGCTGGTTCTTTTCCGCAGCTTGCTCCCCGATGTGCTTGAGCAATCTTGATTGCTCTTCCTTACAGCGCGAAGTTGTTTCTTTCCATTCAGCGTCGAGGCGATTCAGAGTCTCGACAGCAGCCACCTGATTACTTTCAGCTTCCTCGAAGGCGATCATCGCCTCAAGCAACTCATCCTCCAGAATCGCGATTCGCCTACCGAGGGATTCGATCTCGCGCTGTAGATCTTCAAGTTCTTTTGGATTTGTGACAAGACCAGAGTAGAGTCGATCTTCCGATCGTTTGGCCTTGCTGCTTAGACCTACTAGCTCCAGGTTCAGATCCGTCTGTCGCACACGCAAGCGAGACAAGTCAGATTCCGTGGAGCCAACGCGTTTTCGAGCCTTTGCCAGCTCGGGGTTTTCAGACTGCAGGCGAATCACTTCGGCTAGGCGCTTCTTGTCTTCTCTGACCTCGTTTTCGGTTTGTTGCAAGCGATAGAGAAGGTCCACCTGACTCATAATTGAATTCTAACACCAACTACGTTGAGCAGGTAGGAAGATAGAAAGGTGAGAATACTGAAACACGATCACTGTTTATCGGCCGAGGTCTTTCGTTCACTTTCAGTCCTAATCCTTGACCTATAACCGCTCCTCGTCCCGCTCCATTGGTCTAGTGTATAATCCCTCCGCGATGTTCGATAGGCTAACCGAACTAGAGGAGCAGCCCTACACAGAGGAAGATGCCGAATGGGATCACTTTGTCACCACCCATGATCGAGGCAGTCTTCTACAGACAACCGCATGGGCCAGGTTAAAAAATCGTTTTGGGTGGCGATCGCATCGTGTATGGCTCAAGCTTGACGGTCAGCTAGTAGCCGGAGCTCAAATTCTCGTCCGTTCTACCGCCTTCGGTCTGATCCGTGTCGCCTACATCCCTCATGGCCCTCTTGTCGATTGGCAAGATGACGAGCAAGTAGGCATATTATTCAATCAGATTGACCATGCTGCATTCGAACAAGGAGCCGGCCTCCTAAAAATGGAGCCGTTGCTTTGGCATCGCGAAATGGCAGCCGGCGATTGGAGAGACCTGTGTACGAGGCATGGTTGCATCCCAGATAGCGACACAATCCAACCGCCGCGCACCGTCGTGGTTGATCTTACAGATTCAGAGGATGAGATCCTCGCCCGCATGAAACAAAAGACGCGTTACAACATAAGGCTTACCTCCAAAAAAGGCATCGTTGTTCGAGAGGGCGCCAGGGAAGATATCGCCGTTTTCAACCAATTGATCCAACAAACAGGACGTCGTAATGAGTTTGGAATCCATGCGCCGGAATATTATCGAGATGCCTATGACCTTTTTTCGCCTGAACACGTGGCTCTCTTCATCGCTGATTATCAAGGCATGCCGCTCTCTGCAGTGATGGTCTTCGCCCATGGACAGCGAGCCGCGTACCTTTATGGAGCCTCCAGCGATCAGGAGCGACAGCGTATGCCCAATTACGCTGTCCAATGGGCTGCCATGCGCTGGGCGAAGGATAAGGGTGTCGTCGCCTATGACTTCTGGGGCGTGCCTGATCACTCTGAAGAGGTTTTGGAGGCCCAATTCAGGGAACGGCATGATGGACTTTGGGGAGTCTATCGTTTTAAAAGAGGGTTCGGTGGCGAACTACTCAGAACCGTGGGGACGGCTGACCGGGTTTACAACTCGCTTGTATACCGACTTTACCGCCGGAGAACAAGACGCCGGTGATGATGAACCTTATCTCCCCGCGTCACGGACTGCGACGGACAGGGATTTTGAGTTTTTTATTGATGGTATCCAGTTGATCTTTTCCTATCAATAACAGTGAGAGACCCGTACATTCGCTCGGCTTTTAGCATAGTACACTCGGCTAGCGCTTGGCGCGATGCCCTATCTTCGCTGCCAAACCCACATCCGCTGCAGAGCTGGCCTTGGGCTGATTTCAAGTCGCGATGGGGCTGGTCGGCAACTCCATTGTTGCTGCAAATCCACGATGAGCCTGCTGGCAAACCGCCACTGGCGGCTGCGATGGTGCTAAAACGCAGCATTCCCCGGACCGCATTTTCCATTCTTTACGTTCCAAAGGGACCTATGCTCGACTACAATAATGCGCCACTTCGCAGAGTAGTCTTGGCCCAATTGGAACAGGTTGCCAGGCAAGATAAGGCCGTTTTCATCAAGATTGACCCGGATGTGATCTCAGCTTGGGGGCAAGATGGTGATCGGAAATCACCAATAGGCGCGAAATTTGTCGAAGAACTCGAGGCACGTGAATGGCGTTTATCTCAAGACCAAGTCCAGTTTCGCAACACGATCGAACTGGATCTTGACCGGGATGAAGAAGATATCCTGGCCTCCATGAAACAAAAAACTCGCTATAACATCCGCCTGGCTACCCAAAAAGGCGTCGTGGTTCGCAGGGGCAATCCAACAGACTTCGCGACCATCGTAGAGATATACGCTGAGACAGCTTCCAGGGATGGTTTTACGATTCGACCGGTAGAATATTATTTGGATGCCTGGCAGACGATGTACGACGCTGGGATGGCTCAGCCATTTATCGCTGAATTTGAAGGAGAAATTCTAGGCGCGGTCATCGTCGTTCATTATGGTGGAAGAGCTCTCTACATGTACGGCGCGTCAACCGGCAAAGAACGAAGGCGAATGCCTAATCATCTCCTGCAATGGGAGGCCATTCGATGGGCAAAGGCTTCAGGCTGCAAAGTCTATGACTTCTGGGGCGCCCCCGATGAATTTGACGAAGCCGATTCACTGTGGGGAGTATGGCGTTTCAAGGCCGGATTCAATGGCCAGGTAATCCACCATATCGGGGCTTGGGATTATCCAGCCCGGCCGTTCTTGTACTGGGTGTACACGGTCGTTATCCCAAAGTATCTCAATTTCATCCGAACCAGGGGAGAGAACCAGACCAGCACTTAGCGCCGCTATTTAGAGTAACGGAGGCTAATGTGACTGCACGAACCATAGTAATTCTCGAGGGAGACCAGACTGGGCAGGAGCTTCTTGAAGAGGCTCTCAGGGTAATTGATCCAGATTTTACTAGCCTAAACCTCGAATTCGAACGCTTCGATCTGAGCCTGGAGAACCGGCGGTCGACCCAGAATCAGTGTGTCTATGAGGCGGCCGAGGCCTGGAAGGTCCTGGTAGCCGAGAGCGTGCCCAATGCCTACATCCTCGAAGGAGGAATCAATAATTGGATCGCGACCTTTGGCGAGGATGACCTCACAAAAAGTGTTAACGCAGGAGCGGGTGATGACCAGCTTTGCTATATATTTGACACCGCAATCGGAGACAGATATTCAGCAGCTGGCCCGAATCCGGAGTCTCATGAATTGGAGTACACGCCTAAAGTAAAACTTGAGCTGAAGCGAGCCCCAACGAGCGGCGGCTGCGGTTAAGGAACTCTTAGGGTACCGACTCCGAACTTCTTGGCGAGAATACAAATCAGGACGGCTCTTCTATCATCCTTTTTGTAGGGTCGTGACCGCCGGTAGCGCGTGAAGCATCAGGACGCCAATCGGGAGGCCGATAATCGTGGCGCAAATTAGCCAGGCGAAGGCTGCCCATAGCAGGCTAAGCCACCAACCGACGAGGATGAAATAAGGCAGCCTGATGAGCCAGGAGAGTTGGCCAGAGGGTTTATAGTGACTTCGGCCACTATTTAGGTCGACGACCCAATTGCCCGAGCGGGATTTAAGGGTTAAGACCTGAGGTACACGATCGATCATCCATAATCCGACTGGTAAGCCGATTAAGGTGGCGTTAAAGGTCCAGGCAATCAGGATCCATATCCCAGTTAACTCCCAACCTAGGACGAAGAACCATATACCCCTCAATAGAAACGGTAGCTGGCGTACCGGCTGCTTTACTTGATTCACTGCAATAGCTTGTGACATCTTACCTCTCACAAATTCCGATAGGTCGGGCTGAATAGATCTCAGTTAACCGTAGACTTATGTATTTGGCAGCAAAGTCGTCCGAGAGTAGTAGCTCAGCCCTCGTGCTCTATCTCTATCTAGATCTACGTGAATAGGACTAAGAAGGTTGCTATCTGGGGCCGTAATCGCAAAATGAGCTCCGAAAATAGGAATTCATCGCCCGGCTACCACTCATGGCAAACATGCGAGGCTATTCTCAAGCAGCTCTGCATTTGGGGATCTCAATCCTAGGGACGCGATATCATGAGTCCTAGCATGCTGACTAATCTAGTCGTGTGCTTCGCCCTGTATCGTCACCAATGTTAACTCAGGTGGGCAGTGAAACCTTACTCGAGGGGCGCTCAACCCCTCCATTCCTACGCCTCTGCTAACATACATGTGGGTCTTCCCTTCCTGATAGAAGCCCATCTGGAATCGTCTGCCACGTTGGGAGCTGGTCAGGAGCGCACCAAACCACGGCAAGCGCACCTGACCCCCGTGCGTATGTCCACACAAATACAGATCAATGCCAAGCCCAACCGCTTCGGGAAAGAGGTCGGGGGCGTGGTACATCAAGATGGATGGGATATGTGGGGGCACATCCGCTACCAGAGACTCCAAGCGCTGTGAGTCGAGGGTCAGAAAGTGGGTGCAGTCCATACCTAACAACAACAATTGTCGGTCTTCGCTCAATTGCACAGTCTGGCTCTGATTTACAAGTAAGTTGACCGATAGATCGTCGAACATCTGAGGAACAACATCCCTCTCATCAACAGGGGGACTGCCTAGGACGGCGAAGACTCCGTAGGGTGCCGATAGTTGGCTAAGCAGTTTCCTGACATCTTCTTGGGCTGTTTTATCTCGCACATAGGACAAGTTGAGGTAATCACCGGTGATCAGAATCAAATCAGCATTGGCCTGTTCGACCAATTCCAGCAGTTTCTTTTCTCTCTTCGTCAACCGTTCCACATGCAGGTCGCTGATATGCAGAAGCCGTATGGGCTTGCTCCCAGGTAGGACTTTATCGCTCGTGATCGTGAGAGTTGTAAGATCAAGATGAAAAGGTTCAATCAACGCTCCCCAAATAAGCGCGGTCGAGCCAACGCATTGAATAACGATTAGCCCAGCCAGCCCCCATAGACCGGCCGCTGCCATCGCGACGAGAGACATAGCACTGGAAGCCACCATCCTCGGTACTGCCAGGACGATGGTCTGGGCCTGCCAGGGTCCAAATGAGATGCCTCGTCGAGGCAAGGACCAGAGCAACAGGCCATCCGTCGCCGAGAAAAATACGGTGACAAGCCCCGCAGAAACAGCAAGCCCTATACTTCCAACTATCAGATACCAGACCAGTACAACAGAGGTCGCCAGAGAAATGATCGCAACAAGCACTCGCCAGGTCGACCACGCAGCCGGTCTATGAAACAGAACCAGCAGCTTATGGAACCATCGTTGGGTTAATACGTCTTCATTTGGTTCGTTTTCAGCATCGAAATGAGGCAATTTTTCACCCCTCGGGCAATGACCTGTCTGTTGGATATGTTATCGACAACGCGCTGTTCTGCATGGGCAAGAGATAGATGCCTTCGAATTTTTGGCAATTTAAGTCGCCGTGTTCTATACTCTTTGTTCCGTTCCCTACGGAGCACCCTAGAGCGACAGAACACCACAACCGGAGGATACCAAAAGGTTAATACCAAGCCCATGTCATGGATAATGCTGCCCGCCGGCTATGTCCACTCCACAGCCGACCATCCAAGATTTGGACGGTAGGAAAACCTGGAGAAACGATTTGAAAAGCACCAATACTCCTTTGAGTATGAGACGATTGATGGCGATAATCCTGTTGCCGCTTCTGTTCGCCTTGGCGCTACTGACCGCGCTGCTCTCTGGAAGCAGGCATGCCCTCACAGCAGCCCCGGTCACAGAAAATTCCGGTCCCATCCCATGCGAGAATGGCTTTGCTGGTCCCTACCCTTGTCGCAACGTGGATCTGGTCAGCAGCCTGACACTTTCCGATATGGGAGGTAGCCCCGATACAAAGGGCAACGATCTTTGGGGTTGGACCGATCCTCAGACCAGTGAGGAGTTCGTTCTCATGGGCTTATCTGATGGAACGGCGTTCGTGAATATCAGTGATCCGGAAGATCCTCGATACCTAGATTTATTACCCACCCACACCATCAGCTCTACCTGGCGGGACATCAAAATCTATAACAATTACGCCTATATAGTTGCCGACCGTTCGAGCTTGCACGGCATGCAAGTGTTCGAGCTAACGCAGTTGCGGACGATCACGGTCCCCACAACGTTTTCCGAAACAGCCTATTACGATCAATTCGGAAATGGACACAACCTCTTCATCAACGAAGACACTGGATTCGCCTATGTTTTCCGGACCGAGACCTGTTCAGGCGCGTTTCACATGATCGACCTGCAAGATCCAGTGAACCCCACATTCGCAGGCTGTTTTAACGATGACGGCCTGACCTCGGACACCCAGTGCGTCGTCTACAGTGGACCTGATGCCGATTATCAAGGAAGGAAAATCTGTTTTACAGGTAGCGACGACGCATTCACCATTGGTGACCTCACGGACAAAAACGCTCCGGTCCAGATCGATCTTCTCACCTATTCGAATATATCAAGAGCCCATCAGGAATCTCTAACTGAAGTCCAGTCCTACTTTCTTCTGAGCGACACCCTGGATGAGGTAAACCTTGGCAACGACACACGAACCTACTTATGGGATGTCGCCGATCTCGACAACGTCATTTACATGGGCTTTTATGAACATGCGACTTCGGCTATTGATCACAACATCTACGTCGCCGGCGACTTCGCCTACCAGTCGAATTTCCGGGCCGGCCTACGGATTCTTGATATCCGCGATATCGGTGGCGGGAGTGTCGAAGAAGTCGCCTACTTCGACGTCGATCCGGACAGCGATAGCCCAGTTAAAACCGGCGCTTGGAGCAATTTTCCTTGGTTTGAGAGCGGTGTAATTGCGGTTAGTGATACGGAGCAAGGATTATTCATATTACAGCCGGACCTTATCCAGGATCCAACCGATGTGAGCCTGTCCGACATTCAAGTGATATCTGAGGCACCGGGATGGCAGCCCATTATGCTGCTCTCGGTCAACGTTGTACTCGCTCTAGTAGTAATTTGGCGGAGGCGAATAAACCGACCGGTGAGTAAACGTGATTGACCACCTATGTACCTAACCCCATTCGCCCGAATAGTTGATTTCTATTGAAAACCCTTGGTAAGAATTCGATAGACGGCTAGAGTTGGCAACCGCCCTAGAGCCCATATGTAGCAGGAGAGATCTATATGAGACCCCTCATTCGACGACGCTATTTTTTCCTGGCGATGGCAACGCTGTTTCTCGCCCTACTCGTTCTTTCACGAAACGGCGGCATCGCCCGGCTTTATGCGAAGGATCTGGCTGGAGATGAAGACCAATCAGCGGCCACGAGAACGATGCAAGCCTTCATGCGCGACAGGATGCCCGCGGAGAATCTAGAGTCGCTGAACGCGACACCCTGCATCGGAGGAATGGCTGGTTCCTATCCATGCGATAAGGTTAATCTTCTGTCTTTTATGCCCCTTAGCGTGTTCAGCGCAGTGTCTGGAAACGATAGCTGGGGATGGACCGATCCTGCGGACGGCACGGAATACGCCTTGATGGGATTGAACAACGGCACGGCCTTTGTGGAAATGAGCGATCCCGAGAATCCAGTTTATATCGGGAAACTTCCCACTCATACCCAGAACTCAAGCTGGCGCGATATTAAAGTGTACGACGATCATGCCTTTGTCGTCAGCGAGGCACCTGGGCATGGCATGCAGGTGTTCGACCTCAGCGCCCTTGGGCAAGTTGCGAATCCACCCGTGACTTTCAGCGAGACTGCGTATTACGATGGTTTCGGAAGCGCCCATAACATCGTGATAAATGAAGAGAGTGGCTTCGCCTACGGAGTGGGAACAAATACCTGCTCGGGGGGACTCCACTTCGTAGATATATCCACTCCAACTAGCCCAACCGCCGCCGGTTGTTTCAGCGCCGATGGCTATACCCATGATGCCCAGTGCGTCAGTTACGTGGGACCTGATGCAGACCACCAGGGAAAGGAGATCTGTGCCAACGCCAATGAAGACACTGTGACAATCGTCGATGTGACCGATAAGGGCAATCCCATTCAGCTATCTAGAACCGGTTATCAGGGCGCTGAATATACCCATCAAGGATGGTTGTCTGACGATCACAGATATTACTTGCAGGATGACGAGCTTGACGAATGGTACAACGGGCACCATACAAGGACACGGGTATGGGACGTATCGGATCTAGATTCGCCTGTGCTGGTGGATTATCACGACGGCCGTACGGCATCCATAGACCATAATTTGTACACGCACAACGGCTACGTATATGAAGCTAACTACAGAAGCGGATTGAGCATCCTTGAGATGGGTGACCTATCGTCCGCTGAGTTGACGGAAGTGGGCTACTTTGATATCTACCCGGCAAACGATAGCCCCAACTTTAACGGCGCCTGGAGCGTTTATCCTTACTTTGAAAGCGGAAACGTCATCGTTAGCGGAATCGAACAGGGCTTGTTTATCTTGCGTCCGGTGAAACGCAATTTTCTCGAATTCGCGCCCTTGATTAACGCGGGGTCCTAGACTTTGATTCAACGATAGCCCAACAGCATGCGAAATCTGCTGTTGGCCCAGCCAGAATTATCGTATCGGGCTGGCACTCGATGTCCTGATTCCAGGATTTAGTCTTTCTTTTCGCTAGCCTTTTTTGCCTTGTAAGCGCGTTGGCCTTCTTGGCGCTCTTCCGTTTTAAGCTCTCCTGCCTTCCAGGCACTTTTGCCTTCCAGGCGCGTTCGCATTGATTGTCCGCTTGCCTTCCGCGCAGGTTTGCGTTCTACGCGCGTTTGCTTACACTTCAATGAGTCTTTCTGTTCGCACTAAGCGTATCATGCAACCATCCTATCCCGACCGAATAAATCTGGCCCACCTTCCCACCCCGATTGAGGAGTTACGTAGGCTCAGCGAATATCTAGGCGGGCCACGCATTTTAACAAAGCGTGACGACCAAACTGGCTTGGCCTTGGGCGGCAATAAAGCGCGTAAGCTGGAATTTCTAGCTGCCGACGCCCTGGCCAAAGGTTGCGACCATCTGGTAACTACGGGAGCTCCACAGAGCAACCATTGCAGGCAAACGGCCGCGGCGGCAGCATCTCTTGGATTGGGCTGTAGCCTAGTCCTGAGAGGGGAAGCTACCACTAATCGCTCGGGGAATTTGTTGCTGGACCAGTTTCTGGGAGCAGATCTGAACTGGAGCGGTGAGGCGTCTATCCGTGACGCTATCCATGATGTCATGAAGGAGCTAGAAGCGGCCGGGCGCAGACCCTACTTGATCCCCCTGGGCGGTTCAAATGTCTTGGGTGCGACCAGCTACGTGCTTGCCATGGGCGAGTTAATGGACCAGTTAGGCGCACTGAGCATGGCGGTGGATACCATCGTCGTAGCCAGCAGCAGCGGCGGCACCCAGGCCGGGATGGTTCTCGGCGCTCTGGTGCACGGATTTCGTGGTCGTATACTTGGCATCAGCATTGAACACCCTGCCAAACGTTTGAAACTTCACGTCTCCACCCTGGTGACGGCCACGGCAATGCACCTTAGATTAGAACCTGCTTCTATGAATAGCGAGATCCTGGTCGACGATAATTACCTAGGCCAAGGCTATGGCATTCTGGGTGAGTTGGAGCGCGAAGCTATTTTCCTGCTGGCTCGCTATGAAGGGATCTTGCTCGATCCTGTTTACACCGGTAGAGCTATGGGCGGGTTGCTAGCCTTGATCCGCGGTGGATACTTTGGCGCGGAAGAGAGGATACTATTCTGGCATACAGGGGGTACACCGGCTCTTTTCGCATACGGGCCGGAAATTCTCCAAAGAGGACCAGGAAACTCCTAGAGTCCAATTCTCGCCTTATTATTTGTTAAGCCTGGGCAGGAAGGATCTTGACGTTATCGGTACCACGAGGCCGGAGAGGAAGACATCATAGTCTCCGTTGTGAATCGGATCAAAGCTTCCAGATGTCGTTGGAAAATCGGCCGAATTTGAACGGCCGGTCAGATAGGCTACGTCTCCATGGCCAAGCTTGATCCCATAGCCTGTATCATTATCGAGGCCACCTAAAAAGGAACTAAAAGGCAGGTTGTTTCCAGATGGGCCAATGGTAGATAAGAAGGCATCGCTGCCGCCGTTGTGGCTACCATCGTAAGCGTTCGTTGTCGTAGGGAATGTTGATGCAGAGAGGGTCTTCCCGGTCACATATGCCCTGCCAAGGCCATCGAGGACCGGCGAATCACCCCTTCTGCCCAAGCATCCAATGCCCGAAACGCATCTAACCTTCAGTCCCCCCGATAATGATCGTCGCCAGGGGGAAAGCATCAAAATCACCATCCACCGATGAGATGGGTAATCGCGCTAGGGGATCGGAGAGGTCATACATACCAAGTAGCAGCGTATACTGTCCCGGCTTCGTGCCTATTGGAACCAGCAGTCCGTGGTTGTCGACGATCATCTCACCCGGCGTCCAGGTAGTTGTCAAGGCAAGCCCACCACCCGGTTCGCTATCTCGCTGGGCAACTATTTGCCCGTTTTCATCAACCAGATGAAGAAAAACCTTATACCGCTGATCGATGTGGTCGCCTGCCATCCAGAATAGCGATATCTGAACGATGTCCCCGGGCTGTGGGTCGTCACCCGACAGCATGACCCGTTCCAATTGGATGGTGTCACCAAAACGTAAACTCGAGATACCGTCGCTCTCCAGCTCCTTTAGCTCATTTAAGGAGGAAGGCAAGGAGTACGTTACGAATCGAACATCTCCACGCCATTCATCCCGAGCCTTGAAAGCGTTGGCATCCAGCCAGCGCTCGACAAGTCTTTGCGGATCCCGCTCCGCTTCCCCCCAAAACACTGCGTAAATCCGGCTATGTTGTCCCGCGATCTGGCTCAGTTCGCCTTCAATAATCGCCGGATCCGGGTAACCCTTCGGCACAGGGTACACCGGTGCGCCCTCTTGATGGTAGTATGTAAATACCTCCCATTGGTTGGCTGCGTTCAAGACAATACCCGCGTTAGGATGAGTCTCACTAGCGATCTGGGCGACGATTCCTCGATAATCCGCCCGGGCGTAAGTGGAATCATAATACATATTGATTAGCGCCCTTCCGCTTCCAACCAACACAACGACGGCTAGTACTAAAATGAAGACGCGCGCAAGACGCCTTAGCACATTCGCTGAATGTCTCTGAGTAGTGTTCTCGTTTGGCGTAGCAAGGCTCGACCCGGACTGCGCACCGCGCCGGTTTTTAGAATCTGAACCAGAGAATGTCCATCTCCAGCTCCACCACCAACCCGGGCCGGCCAGAAGGCTTATCGGGGGAATAACGACTAAAGTGAATTTGAAGAAGGCCGGTTGAGTGGCCCCGAGAAGCCACATGAGAAACAGGGGAATAAAAATACTCAACAGCAATGTAGGCGTGTAAGGCACTCCCCTGATTGTCCGGTGACGGCCGAACCACACACCTAGCACAGCAAGAACCAAGAATACGGGTAGCAACCATCTGGCGACAGGCTCTTCGATAGTAGATCCTAAGGCTGACCAGCGCAGGCCATCGAAGAGAAATTCCGGTAATGGGTATCGAAACGGTTGTCTATCGCCGGCTTGTTGCCAGTAAACCGGCATCCAGGGCAAGTACAGTAGGAAAGCAGCCGCCATCATCCCTATCCATCGACCCAATGGCTTGGCGACGGGAATGGGCAGGGGTTTGTCTCGCTGTTGATCGTCTCTCGATCTGCGTTGATTAAAGATCCAGATCAGAAAGATGAGGTTCTGGGTCACGAGAACCGCCGGAAAGAAATAGTGGGTGTAAAGGCCCGCGACAACCGATAGTACATAGGCAGCCGCCAATCCAATCTTCTTGCACCCCCCTTGCAGCCACATCACTAGGAGCAGTGTTGATAAGATGGCCAGGAATGCCAATAATTCATACATCCTGGTTTCCTGGCTGTAATATATGAGCGCCGGATTGATGGCCACAAAGATTCCTGCCGCCAATGCGGGCCCATATGCTCGTGGTCCTATGAGTCGTCTGCCGAGCGCGATGGTCACTCCGACAAGGCAGACGCCTGCGAAAGCAGAAAACGCTCTTAGCGCCAGCTCGCTTTCTCCCAGGAACTCCCGCCAGCCACGCAAAACCAGATAGTAAAGGGGCGGATGGATGTCACTCGCCGTACCCTCGATAATCAGGACAACAGATCTCTCGCTGAGGCGTGCACTGTTGCCTTCGTCATTCCAAAAGGATTGGGTTTCGATCAGGTGAAATCGGAGGGCCGCAGCCAATACGAGGATCAAAATGGCTGCGGTTAAGAATCGATATCGCCTCATGCTCTTAACTGTCTCGTCTTGGCGATAGATACCCCAAAAGAAGGTAGAACAGGACGGCGCCACTGGCGAGGGCAAGGGCTGGCCGCAAGCTCTGCTGGGTGAATGTCAGCTGGGACTTTTCAGAGGCTGTTTGAGCACCGGATGCGTAATCTGACAACGCAGGCCAGGCCGGCGATGGCGTAAAATCAGGCTCAAGAAGCCTAAAATAGTACCAGGGCTGGTCTTTTTCCGCGTCAGAGGGTCGTTTGAAAAACCAATAGTTGATCACGCCGGCCCATGGCCAATCGCTCTGGGCTCGCTGATAGGCTTGAACCGCGTATCTGGCTTGCTCCGCGTCGCTTACGCGGCCATATGGATCATCCATAAATTCAGGAACCGCATTCCAACCCGCCTCGCTCACCCATATGGCCTTGTTCGCATCCCCATTAGCTACCATCATATCGCGAAGTAAGATCATATGGGCGTAGTTGATGACAGTTGGCCGTAGGCGTTGGTCTGTTGGCCCGGACCACAGACCATAACCCTGGGCGGACAAAACATCGAAACACTCAGCCGCTCCAGCATCGTACATTCGTTGCAGGAATATCAGGTCATTTAGATCCCGGCTATCCAGGGCGATTGTCGGAGACAAGGCGCCGGCCAAAATATCTGAATCGGGGTCTACTGCCTTTGCCCGCCTGTACCCGGCACACATAAGATCGGTGAATGCCTCTGGATCGACGGGTTTCTCTCCCCATTCCGGATAGATATTCGGCTCGTTCCAGAGTTGATAATAGCGGATGCGGCCCCGGTATCGGCCGACTACCGCTTCGACAAAGTCTCCGTAGTCATCCAAACTATCTGGAGGAGCATGGGTTCCAATTGTGTCCGTAAGGGAACGCGTCCACGCCGGTGGATTGTCTAGCCGGGCGATGATTTCGATATCGTACTGTTCGGCCAAGTCCACGATGTTGTCGTATTTATCCCAGGAATCGACTCCCGCGGGATCGTTACGCCTGTCGACAAAATCGCCCTTGCCATGAATCTCAATGTCCTCCCACGGAAATTGTTGCCGGATGTAGCCGAATCCGGCGGCATGGAGCATGCTTAACACCTCCTCGCGAACTTCTGGGAGCACCTCCTGCTCCAAAAAGGTGTTCATACCGAAGGGCGAAACATCGGTCAGAGCGATATCCTGATTGGACGCATGGTCAGGCTGAGGGCGGACGGATGAATAGAGCCAGTGAACGACACCTCGCAGCTGGGCCGGCAGTGTTTCCTCACCGGTGAGACCGTATAGCGACGTGGCGCTGGGCCAAAAAGCAACGATCATGACGATAATGGCCGCGATGGCCAGCAATAGCCGGATACGCTTTCGTGACATCGGTCACAATTATACCCCACCCTCGACGAACAGTGTCCAGGCCTGGGAAAGGGCATGATTGTCCGGCCTTTTTTCATATGATAAACTCACTCTTGGATATCCAAGCAACATCAAGGGGAAATGAACAGAGTTCCCCTTTTGAGGCTTCCATTTCGGATTTCTTACGCGTTCGAACCAGGTATTTCGGCGGAAATTGTCGCTGATGTCATCTTGCGAGCAATTAGTGCAATACCACTGTCGACAGTTCGCTCTACGATGAAGCGCAAAGACTGTCCAATCGCCGCGTTAGCTCAGCTGATTTGTCGAAACTCCGTGCCGCTGTTCAGTACGTCAAGACCCGTCGCAATTTTCTCACCTTCAGGCACCTGCCCGTCAATCTCCGTAAGCCTGTATTTATGAGGAGACAGTTACCATGCTAACCAACATCGAAAAAATCCTCTTTCTGCTCCTGGTTTTCGTCTCAGGCTATGCCGCCTTCCTAACATTCCGGATGATGTTCCGTTCGATCGGCCGGGGTCAGGGTGAGATCGCTCGCGACAATCCATGGCAGCGTATTAAAGCATTGGTTGTCGGAACCATCTCCCAAGGTGGCATCATCCACCGCCGCCGCGTCGCCTCTCTTTTTCACTACGGCGTGGCCTGGGGCTTTATCTTTTACATGTTGGTGAACCTGATAGACATCATAGAGGGTCTGATCAGCGGCTTCGCATTTCCGGGAGATAACGCCTTTGGGGATATCTATCGGCTGCTTGCGGATTTATTCAGCGTCGCGGTGCTAGTCGGCGTAACTTATTTTCTTCTCCGGCGTTTTGCGACTCGCGACGCTGTCTTGTCCGTTCACGATAACGTCAAACTCGATCCCAAAGCAATCTCAGGAATCCCAAGGGATTCGTTGATTGTCGGTGTTTTTATCCTTCTACACGTTGGATTTCGCTTCCTGGGACAGACTTTCCTACTAGCAATCGAGGGAGCTGATAGCTGGCAACCCTTCGCCAATCTTATTAGCAATTTATGGTCCGATTTATCGCCTGCCGCGTTGGATGTAGGCTGGCATATCTGCTGGTGGGTGGCTCTCGGCCTCATCTTAGCCTTCATTCCATATTTTCCATACAGCAAGCACGCTCATTTGTTTATGGGTCCGTTCAACATCGCCACCCGGCCGAAGAGAAAGGCTCTGGGAGCATTGGATGCATTGGACTTTGAAGATGAGTCCATTGAGCAATTCGGCGCCGCCCGGCTGACTGACTTATCCCAAACCCAGATCTTGGATGCTTTTGCCTGCATCATGTGCAACCGTTGCCAGGATGCTTGCCCGGCGTATGTAACCGGTAAAGAACTGTCGCCGGCGGCCTTGGAGATTAATAAACGATACTATCTCAAGGCCAATATGGGGGAGTTGGCATCCGGTCAGGTAGAGGAAGCCTTGTTACTCGACTACGGGATAAGTGAAAGTGCCGTCTGGGCTTGCACGACTTGTGGAGCATGCGTCGAGGTCTGCCCGGTAGGCAATGAGCCGATGTTCGACATATTGAACGTACGGCAGAACCAAGTGCTGATGGAGAGCACATTCCCACATGAACTGAGAGGCGCGTTCAATGGCATGGAGCGACTGGCTAATCCATGGGGTATGACCGAAGATCGAATGGCCTGGACAGCTACCCTCGACTTTGATGTTCCCACCGTTCAAGAGAATCCTAATTTCGATATACTATATTGGGTGGGTTGCGCCGGCGCCTTCGATCCGAGCGCCCAAGAGATTGCGCGGGCGATGGCCACCTTATTACACAGCGCAGGTGTCAACTTCGCCGTTCTGGGAAATGATGAGACATGCACCGGCGACAGCGCGCGCCGCGCCGGAAATGAATATCTGTTCTATGAAATGGCCATGATGAATATCGAGACCCTCAAGGGTGTTGGCGCGGACAAAAAACCTATCGTCGCAACCTGCCCTCATTGTCTGCATACGATAGGGAGAGAATACGCGGATCTCGACGGTCAGTTTGAGGTCATTCACCATACCCGACTGATTAACGAGCTCATTGCGGAGGGGAAACTCAGTCTAAACCAGAAACAGGTTTCGGAACAGACGACGTTCCATGATCCATGCTATTTGGGTCGCCATATCGGCGAATTCGATGCACCGCGCGAAGTATTACGTGTATCTGGATCAAACCCACTGGAGATGAATCGCTCCCGCGAAAACTCTTTCTGCTGTGGTGCTGGTGGTGCCCAGATGTGGAAAGAAGAAGAACACGGCGAGCGTACCGTGAGTATGGATCGTTTTAAGGAAGCTCGCGCCACCGGCGCCTCAATATTGGCCACCGGCTGTCCCTTCTGTGCTATCATGTTGAAAGATGCTAACACCGAGGCCGGAGATGTGATGGAAGTGAGGGATATCGCCCAAGTCGTAGCTGATGCGTTATCATAGGTCCGTCACAAATGGAATCACGAATGAGACAATCGTTTTCAAACAAGTATCCAAAATTTATCATCCTTTGCGGCCTCTTCCTTGCCCTGCTAGTGACGGCCTGTCAAAGTGGTCCGTATGTGGAGACCTACGACAAGACGGGAAACTGGGGCAGCGGTAGTTCTGCCGATGTAGAAGGGCACGTTGACAATGGCGTTTACGAGCTTCTGGTTAAAAGCAACAGCGGTGTCTACTTGGCAACAGCCGGTGAATCTTTCGGTGATGGCGTCTATGAGGTTGAAGCCACCCAAGTTGCAGGCCCGCTCAATAATGGGTATGGCTTCTTGTTTAAGGTCGATGAAGAAACAGATTCCTTCTACGTATTTGAAATAAGTGGGGATGGGTGGATTTGGATCGGGCGGTGTGCTGACTTATGCGAATCGGAACAGGTCGCTCTAGTCGGTGGGGATTGGTTCCGATCGCCCGCGGTTAATCAAGGACTACAGGCCACAAACAGCCTTCGCGTTGTCGTCGATGGCACATTGATGACGTTCTATGTTAATGGCAATGAGGTCGGCCGTACCTCAGACGATCGCTTGACAGAAGGGGATATCGCCGTTATGGTTGAAGCCCTGGGCGAGAGTGGCGTTCGGGTCATTTTCGACAATTTTCGATACACACCCCAGTAAATCCGGCACTTAATGAGGGACAGGAATAAACGGTCAGCGTGCCTGGTTCTGACCATCGGTGTCGCCGTTATCGGCCTTCTGGCCTGCGGGATCGTCGCAGCCAGGATCCTGGGCTGGAGATTTGATTTCTTTCGCTCGCGCCAGCCAATTCAGACTACGCCCTACAGCGAGACCTTTGACACAGTCGATGCCTGGATGGCTGGAGAAGGCGCCAACGCCATGGGTGATATCAGCGGCGGCCTTTACGAGATGACCCTGGGCGCCGACACTTTTGATGATCGATTTTGGGCTGCGGGTGGACGGAACTTCGCCGATGCGATTTTTGAGGTTGAGGCGACTCCCCTTGATGGCACGGAAGACAATGGGTATGGCATGTTGTTCCGCGTCGATACCGATCAAGACAGCTTCTATGTATTCAAAGTAAGCAGCGATGGCTATGTTTTCATCGCCCTTTGCACGGCCGGTTGTGCTGAACAACAGGTGCTAGTCGATCGGGATTGGTTTGAATCCCAGGCTATCAACCGAGGATTTAATACAACCAATACCCTGCAGGTTGTCGCTACGGGCCCTGAGATGTCATTTTTCGTCAACGATACGGAAGTCGGTCAAGCAACCGATGACACATTGAAGAATGGTGACATCGGACTTTTCGGCGAGACCTTCGCACCAGGCGGATTGCGCGTTGCATTCGACAATTTCCATGTATCGCCTATTTTGGAAGAGTAATAAGCGACCGCTGGCAAGCTTGGCAGAAGCCGAAGGCGAGTAGATAGACAGTATGGGTGTTTCAAGAAAGATAGCGACCGGCAGACGTGCCTGGAATCATTCAGTAGATAAAGCCGGTCATCCGGACTGCGGTAACTCACAACTGGTTAGTGGATAATGATTTCCAAGATTAAGGAAACAAAAACAGCAACCAGGGTGTTCGACCGCGACGAGATCGTGGCCGATTACAAGCTGGCTTATGAAAGCCGCCAGGTCAGCATCATCGGCCGGCGAGAGACTTTAAGCGGAAAGGCGAAGTTTGGCATATTCGGCGATGGCAAGGAGTTGCCGCAGATTGCCATGGCCAAGGTATTTCGTCCGGGTGACTTTCGGGCCGGTTACTACCGGGACCAAACCCTGATGTTCGCCCTCGGTACAGTTACGATCCAAGAGTTCTTTGCCCAACTTTTCGCCCACGCCGATGTGTCAGCCGACCCATCCTCTGCCGGTCGTTCCATGAACGCCCATTTTGCCAGCCGCTTATTGGAGGACGATGGCAGTTGGAAAAAACAGACCGAACACTTCAATATTTCCGCAGACTTATCGCCGACTGCCTCCCAAATGCCTCGTCTTGTCGGGCTTGCCTATGCCTCAAAGCTTTACCGTGAGCTAAAGGAACTGGGAGACAGTGGCGACTTCTCGCAGGGCGGAAACGAGGTTGCTTTCGGCACGATTGGCAACGCCAGTTGCGCGGAAGGCATGTTTTGGGAAGCGATCAACGCCGTCGGCGTTTTGCAATGCCCTATGGTCCTGTCAATCTGGGATGATGGCTACGGAATATCAGTATCCAACAAACACCAGGTCGTGAAGGAAGATGTTTCCCAACTTCTCAAAGGGTTCCAGCGAGACAGGGGGGCCAGAAACGGCTACGACATCTACACTGTACATGCCTGGGACTATCCCACCCTGATCGATACCTACCAACAGGCAGCAGAGCTAGCCCGCAAGAATCATATTCCCGCCATCATCCACGTCATCGACGTCACCCAACCCCTTGGGCATTCCACCTCGGGAAGCCACGAGCGCTATAAAACCTCCGAGCGTATGAAATGGGAAAGGGAATTCGACTGCATCCAGATAATGCGCGAGTGGATCGTAGAACACGGTTACGCTACATATGACGATTTGGTTGAACTAGAGACCAGTTGCCGGAAGCGAGTAGAGGAGATCCGTCTCCGGGCCTGGGACGCCTACATTGCCCCTATTAGGGCTGATATTCGAGCGGTGTCGGTGATATTGGAGAAGAGTTGCCTGGAGACCTCAAAATCACATGAGTTGATGGCCGTCAGGCAACGCTTAGTCCAAATTCCTGTGCCCTTTAGACGCGATGTTATGGTCGCCATTCGTGATGCGCTTCTCCTCCTTAGAAACGAGGAAAGTACCTGTAAACGGGAACTGCTGGAGTGGAGACGAAGGATCGAGGATGCTGGTACTGAGAGATACAGTTCGCACCTGCACAGCCAATCAGCAGAGTCAGCGCTCAACGTCCCGCAGGTGAAGCCTGTCTACTCTGAAGATGCGCGGATGGTAAGCGGTCATGAATTGTTGAACTCTGGTTTCGATGCCATCCTGGCAAATGATCCCCGGGTAATCGCGTTTGGAGAGGATGTCGGCCTGCTTGGCGATGTGAACCAAGGATTTGCAGATCTGCAGGATAAGTTCGGAGAGCTTCGGGTCTCCGACACTGGAATCAGAGAAACTACGATAGTCGGGCAAGCCATTGGCATGGCCATGCGTGGATTGCGACCCGTGGCCGAGATTCAATACCTGGATTATCTGCTCTATGCGTTGCAGATAATATCTGACGATCTGGCTACACTTCATTGGCGAACAAAAGGCGGTCAAAAAGCGCCGGTCATAATTCGAACGAGGGGGCACCGGCTTGAGGGTATCTGGCACTCAGGCTCCCCAATGGCTGGCGTGCTAAACCTTGTCCGAGGTGTCTATGTCCTCGTACCCAGAAATATGACCCAGGCAGTAGGATTTTACAACACCTTGCTTCAAGGAGATGATCCCGCGATCGTCGTGGAGGTGCTGAACGGCTACCGGTTGAAGGAGCGATTACCTGACAACATCGGGCAGATCGCCACTCCCTTAGGCATACCCGAGATTCTGCGTTCTGGCGAAGATGTTACAGTCGTTACATATGGAGCCAACTGCCGTCTCGTCCTAGAAGCAGCTGAGCTATTAATTCAAGTTGGCATCGATGCTGAGGTGGTTGATGTGCGATCTCTGCTGCCTTTCGATATCAACAGCAGCATCGTTGAGTCTCTGAAGAAAACTGGCCGCATTCTATTCGTCGACGAAGACGTGCCCGGTGGAACGACAGCTTTCATGATGCAGGCAGTTCTGGAAGATCAAGGCGGCTACTGGTGGCTTGACTCAGAGCCGCGAACCTTGTCTGCGAAGGCTCATCGACCAGCCTATGGCTCTGATGGCGACTATTGGTCAAAACCAAATATCGAACAGATATTCGATGCTGTGTACGATCTTATGAATGAGGCTGATCCCGCCGAGTACCCGGATCTTTTTAAGTAGGATTCACCGAAGGGAATGCATCGCAGTTTTTCGCGATTGGCGGTTCAACAACCTCTACCACCTACCCAGGATTCTTCTCGGGTGATGGCGATCTACACTGATAACAATCTACACACCGATGGAAATGGAGCAATCTGACTATGGCCACTAAGATCATAATGCCCCAACTCGGGGAGAGCGTCATCGAGGGTACTATCTCGTCCTGGCTGAAAAAAGAGGGCGATAAGGTCGAGCAATATGAACCGATCCTGGAAATCGAAACCGACAAGGTCACTACAGAAGCAACGGCCGAGGTTCCCGGCACCCTTCTGAAGATCCTGGTACCTGAAGGCGAGACAGTTGCCGTCGGTACGGTATTGGCTCTGGTTGGCGAAACAGGTGAAGATCTTGATGAATTTGAGCGCGAGTCTCTTCAGGAACCGGCCGAGGATCGCGTTGTAATCCAGGAGGTGGAGCCATCCACTGCTGTCACGGCTCCATCCATGAAGAAGGTCAGCAGCAACGGCCCTTCGCGACCATCTGGTCAATACGCTGGAAGGGTCAGTCCAGTCGTTGGGCGCATTGCTGGTGAACATGGTGTGGACCTAAACATGGTCCAAGGAACAGGACGTAACGGGCGGATTACAAAAAAGGATGTACTGGCCTACCTCGAAAACCGTGACGGCAAATCAGCCATCGCTGTCCCACCACCGGCGCCTGCAGATACTCACCCCGCGGAAACCAATCTGGTTCCTGGCGAGATCCTGCCCCTGACCAGTATTCGCCTGGCCATCGCCAACCACATGGTCTTTAGCAAACACACAAGCCCGCACGTAACCACCATCTTTGAGATCGATTTCACCTCGGTGGCAGCCAACCGCTCGGCCAATAAGGAGCGATTCGCCCGAGATGGGGCCAGACTAACATTCACCGCCTACGTCATAGCTGCCGTGGCTCAAGGACTGAGGATCCATCCTCTCGTCAATAGCAGCTGGAGCAATGACGGCATCGTCCTCAAGAAAGCGATCAACGTCGGAATGGCAACCGCCATTGCGGACGGATTGATCGTGCCGGTCATTAAGAGTGCCGACGGGCTCAGCCTTTTTGGTCTAGCTCGGGCCATCAATGATCTTTCGGAACGAGCTCGCGCTGGTAAGTTGCTGCCTGATGAGGTCCAGGGTGGAACATTCACCTTGACCAATCACGGTGTCTCAGGAAGTCTCTTCGCCACACCGATAATCAATCAGCCTCAATGTGGAATTCTTGGAGCGGGGAAAATCGAGAAGCGAGCGAAGGTGATCAACGACGCAATTGCCATCCGGCTGATGGCCTACGTTAGTTTGACCTTCGACCACCGCATCCTTGACGGCGCTTCGGCCGATGCATTCATGACTACCATAAAGGATATTCTTGAACGCTGGTCCTAGAGAGCGACTCTTGGAGAGCGGCTTCTAGGGAGCGGCTCCAGAGTCTCAGCCATCCAACGATACCAGGCTTCTAAGTCTGCCTCATTACCTCGTAGAGGATCAGGCCGGCGGCGACCGCCAGGTTGAGTGAAGATGCGGATCCTTTCATTGGCACCGATACTGATTGATCGGCCTCATCCAGTATATCGGCCGGCAAGCCCTCCCCCTCGCTACCCAGCATGATCATGAGAGGCAGTTTGTAGTTAAGTTCCCAGAATGATTGGGGCGCGCGAGCAGATGTCGCTATGGTATTTATCCCCTGATCTCTCGCCCAAATCAATAAATCCTGAACGCTTCCTACTTCGCTGATCGGTACGTGAAACAAGGTACCCATGCTGGCTTTGACGGCCGTCTGATGGTAAGGATCCACGCATTGACCAGCCAAAATCAATCCGTCAGCGCCTACTGCGTCAACTGTTCGAATGATCGTGCCCAAGTTTCCAGGCTCTGATACATTCAAGAGTGAAACATATAATCCTTTTTGACTTGTAGGTAACTGTTCGATGGGAATCCAAGCAGTTGACACAACAGCGCCCAGGCCGACAGGATGCTCGCGCGTTGAAATGGAGCGAAAGACCTGAGCCGTGGTCTCAACGGGCTCAAATCCTGCCTTTCGCCGGTCGGCTAATACCTTCAGAGCCAGTTCACTCGTCAATAACTCGGGCGAATAGAGTATCGTCTGTATAGGTGCTTGAGCTTCGACGGCTGAGAAGAAAACTCGTAGGCCTTCTACGAAGAAGGCGCCGTCCTTTTGTCGATACTTCTTCTGTTTAAGCCTGCGAACGCGCTTGATCAGTGGGTTGCTTGTACTGGTGATCATGGATCAAGGCTTTCTCGCAAGATAAGCCGTGGTCCACGGACATGTGAGCCGACCTTCACAGACAGGAATGATCCGAGTGACAGAGTATCTCTTGTCGGGTGCGAGCCAGTGTTCATCCGGATAATCGATCGCCGCATTCTTAGGTTGGGAATCTATCTCTCAAGTACATCACCACATGCTCGTCAATCAGATCCCCCCTTCCATTCCAGCGCTCCTCCAAATTCTCGCGACCGACCAGATCGCCTAAGGCAGCGCGGGTCGAATCGTCAAACTCGCCGGTTATCGGCCCACCATAATCGCCTGTGCGCCGAACCATCTCCTGTAATTCCGCCGCAAGATCGCTAAGAGGGATCAAGTCCTCTGGCTTTGTCTCACCAAAGAACAAATGATGCATCTGCAGGAGTTTCTGTAGTTTTTGAATTGGGCGAGGGTTGTCGTCGACCCTTAAATCGAGATACCGGTCTGTCTTTCCCCCGTATCCCCCGTTCTCGCGGACAACTAGCACACCGGCTGCTTGCCGGCCCCGGCTGTCTCCTCCGGCTTCCTGCCCGGCAGCCAATGCAGCCACCAGCCAATCCGCCAGCTCGCCCTCACCGCGGCGCATTTCCTCGTATTTCCCAGCCATGGCCTCGACCGTTCCGGGTATGAGGATATTCCCCTGGCAGGCGTAACCTTCGGCGGCCAGATGACCTGCCCAATCTTGGCAATCCTCGCCGGTAAAAGCGGCAGCCCGTCCTTTCCTGTCGACAACACCCACCTGGCGCGTCTGGAAATCAGCGTCAGAACCGACGAGTGCCTGAATAACCTCTTCGGCCGGGATGCCGCGAGCCATCATGTCCAATCCGTCGGGTCCATAGGCCAGGTTTGCGTAGGATTGAGTGGCGACAGCACCTGCGTTGGCCCGGGCCCACGAAACGACAGCTGCAGCAGCCAGGAACTTCGATTGAACAGCAACGCCCCACTCCAGGCGGCGAGGATCAAAGGCGACGATGGAGAAGGTGGCAACTGGTTGCATCGGTTATGACTCCATAAATATACCGAGGGTAAACGACGACAATCGAACGTCTCGATTCGATCGTATTAACCGATCGGCCAACCGGCACCGGAAATCGGCAGGACGCAGGCCGATATCTGCAGGAGGTCGCCTCTTACGCAGGTGGTACGGAGGCCCGTGGTATCGGTGTGGCTTTGGCTGGTTTGCGTTTTTTAGCCCTCGCCGGTGGTGATGCTAAGAGTACCGCATCCAGCAGCTGGTGCATGCGCTCAACCATGACGAATTCCATATCCTGTCGCAGTTTCTTTGGAATATCGATCAGGTCCGACTCGTTCTTTTTTGGCATGATGAAGGTTTTAATGCCTACTCGTCTTGCCGCCAAAGCCTTTTCTCGAATCCCACCGACTGGCAATATCCGGCCCCGGAGAGTTATCTCACCGGTCATCCCGGCATCGCGTCTTATAGGCCTATTCGTGTAGGCAGATACCAAGGCCACGGCCATTGAGGCGCCCGCTGAGGGGCCATCCTTAGGAACAGCCCCCTCTGGAATATGGATGTGGACATCTGTGTTTTCAAATATCTCATCATGGATGCCCCAGACGTCTGCATGGCTTCTTGTGTAGCTGAGTGCGGCTTGAGCGCTCTCTTGCATCACATCGCCAAGTTGTCCGGTCAGCGTCAGCCCCCCTTTGCCGGGCATAACAGTGACCTCGATAAAAAGGACATCGCCTCCGGCCGCCGTCCAGGCAACGCCAGTCGCCACCCCAACTTCATCTTCTTCATGCAAGAACTGCTGAGTCATCCTCGGCGGTCCCAGCAAATCTACCAATTGCTTTGAGGTGATTCGCTTTGGATGCCGTTTCTTTTCCACAACTCGCCTGGCGACCTTCCGGCAAACGTTTGCGATCTCCCGCTCCAGGTTTCGAACGCCGGCCTCATAGGTATACTGGCGAATTATCATCTTTAAGCCACTATCATCCAGCTTAATGCCCTTATCCAACAGACCATGTTGCTCAAGTTGACGAGGGATGAGGAACTGGCGGCTTATCTCCAGCTTCTCCTCTTCTAAGTAGCCCGAGAACTCAATGACCTCCATGCGATCATGTAGAGCCGGAGGTATGGTATCAAGTAGATTAGCCGTTGTGACGAAGAGCACCCCTGACAGATCGTAATCCAAATCCAGGTAGTGGTCGACGAAGGCTTTGTTTTGCTCCGGGTCCAGTACCTCCAACAAGGCAGCGGCCGGGTCACCCCTAAAATCTTGGCCTAGCTTGTCCACTTCATCCAGCATAAATAGCGGGTTGACAGTTCCCGCCCGCCTCATCGCCTGGAGGATGCGCCCGGGCAAAGCCCCTACATAGGTGCGTCGATGTCCGCGTATTTCAGCTTCATCCCGTACGCCGCCAAGGCTAATCCGTAGAAATTCTCTATTCAGGGATTTCGCAATCGACTGCCCGATAGACGTCTTTCCGGTTCCGGGTGGACCGACGAAGCACAAAATCGGCGTCCGCATTGCATCGGCGGCGATGCTTTTGACGGCGATAAATTCCAGGATGCGATCCTTAACCTTATCCAAGCCATAATGGTCAGCGTCGAGCACTTTCGAGGCGTGGGTCACATCGAGATTGTCGTCCGATTTTTCAAGCCACGGTAGCTCTAATATCCAGTCCAAATAGGTCCGGATCACGCCGATTTCCGGCGCCATTGGTGGCATGCTCGCCAGGCGGGCGAGCTCCTTATCTGCTTTCGCACGGACATCATCAGGCAAGGCCTTGCTTTCGAAAGCGTCGCGGAGCTCCGACAACTCCTGAGTGAAAGTGTCCATCTCACCCAGTTCGCTCTGGATGACGCGCATCTGCTCGCGAAGGAAGTGTTCGCGCTGCATCTTGTCGACTTCTTGCTGGACTCGTGAATGGATCTGATCCTCCATCTCCAAGACGTCAAGTTCGCGAGCTAGATGGACGCTTACTTTCTGTAATCTATTGTTGGGATCGAAGGTTTCCAGGATCTCCTGCTTGATATCCAGGGGCAGATCCAGGGTCGAGGCGATGAAATCGGCCAGCCAACCGGGTTCTTCAATATTGATGGCGAAGGCATAAACCTCTTCCGGCAACTTGCGATTGAGATCGACGACCTTCTCGAAGAGAGCCACAACCGCTCTCATCAACGCTTCGGTCGTATTATGCCATTGATCCGGTTCGGGAATGGCTCTAACCCGAACTCGAATATACGGATCCCACTGTGTAAACTCCAGGATCTCTATCCGGCGCCGGCCTTGCGCGAGAACACTGGTGGTGGAATCAGGCATACGTAGCGTCCGGCCGATCACAACCTCAGTGCCTATCCGGTATATATCAGCCTCAGAAGGATCGACGATCTCGCCGTCCTCCTGCGCCGCAACGATCAGTGTTTCATCATTCGCAACGGCCGCCTTAATGGCCGCTAACGATCGCTCTCGCCCCACAAATAGGGGCATAACCATTTGTGGAAATAGAACCAGATCGCGAAGAGGCAGAAACGGCCGGTCGATGATGCCGTCCTCCAAATCAAGGGCGGTTTCCTCTTCAAAAAGATCTTCGCCAAAGGGCATGGCCACGCCCATAAAATCTGATAGCTGGCCGAAATCGAATTGATTGTCCTCTTTCATATGTTGTGTTCCATGGGAGTAATATTACTTCTCAACCCACAGGTGCGATTGTAGACTTTCCCATTGATTAAGCAAGTCTCCGACAAGGAAGATTGAACCTGTTACACAGATCAAATCACTGGCACTCGCCAATCGCCGTGCCGTTCGAATCGCTTCTGCCGAGTCGGACGGAGCTTGAGATTCATAACCTAATTCCGAAGCAATCCGAACCAATTCATCCGGATCACTGGCTCGCGGGTGTCCAGAGCTTGTGAGCAAGATGTGATCGGACAACGGTAGCAGGGTGCTCATGATACCCCTAACATCTTTGTCCGCTGTTGTGCCAAGGATGATCACGAGATTATTGAATTCGAAATCATTCTCAAGGGTATAAGCTAGCTTTTGGGCAGAGTCGACATTGTGGGCGCAGTCGACCAGGAGCGTCGGAGAACCACCGCCATGCGCTAAGACCTGCATCCGTCCCGGCCAAATTACATCTGCCAGACCTTCCTTAACACTCTCCAGAGTCAGTTCAGGAAAAGTCCCACTGACGACATTCAAGGCAGCGAGAGCGACTACGGCGTTGTCTTGCTGGTGACGTCCAGCCAGCGCGAGAGTTAGATGCGATCCGGCAGGGACAAGAGCGGAATCAGGTGCTACCGTTATTACTATCTGTTGATTCCATGTTTCGGGATCCTGCTCTGTTTCCAAGCCATGGCCTTCTGACACGTAACGCCATTCACGACCGATCACGGTCATCGGCGCATGGTTTTCAAAGGCGATGTACTCAAGTTGGGAAAGAGCCTCAGGCTCTTGAGGAGCCGATATCACTGGCACACCATTTTTGATAATGCCCCCCTTCTCAGCGGCTATTTCGGCCAATGTGTCGCCGAGAAGATAGGTATGATCCAGGCTAAGCGATGTGATCACAGAAACAAGCGGGGTGAGGACATTAGAAGCGTCTAGCCGACCTCCCAAGCCGACCTCTATCACGGCTACATCTACACCTTCTTCCGCAAAGTGTAGGAATGCGATGGCCGTAATCAGCTCATACCATGTGAGATCGACTATCTGCTCGGCAACGGGCCTGATTCTTTCAACTATTTTTACAACTTGTTCTTTGCCAATGCGTCCGTCGTCATCATCCGGCGTCAATATTCGGATTCGATCTCGAAAATCCTGTAAATGTGGCGAGGTATATAGCGCGCTCTTTAAACCGGAAGCTCGCAGGCTGAAAGCGCACATGGCGGCGACGGATCCCTTGCCCTTCGTGCCTGCAATGTGAATGGGGGGGAAGGTTTCCTGGGGATTTCCCAACAGCTCTAGAAAATGTCGAACCCGCTCTAGGCTGATATTCTCCGGATAGTACCGGTCTAGCTGGCGATATTCAAAGTTAACAAAGCCGTACAGATAATCTAGAGTCTCCTGGTAGCTGGCACTCATGAGGGCGGATTGTAGCTTATTCAATAATCCCGGCAACGAGCAGCTGATAAGGGATTAATCGTGCCTGGCTGGCACACCACAATGCAGCCTCGCGCGATCACCGTACCCGTTTCGTTGACAAGGATCAGGCTGGCGGCTACACTCACCGAGCTCCCCAATTTCACCGGAGGTCAACAGCGGTTTGGATGTCATCAGAGAGCTACATACGGTAATATCAAGAACGTCAATTCTGTTCTTTGCCATCTTGGGTGTGTGGGGCCTAATTCGCGCCTTTCGCGGCCAGCGCGTGGAATCAAGCTACCTTGGCGCGCTCGTTATTGGAGAAGGAGTATTTGTTCTCCAGGCTGTTCTAGGGACTATCCTTATCATCGCCGGCGGCCGGCCAGGACGCATGATTCACTTGTTGTATGGAGCCGTGGCCTTGATTGCCCTTCCTGCACTCTTCGCCTACAGAAAGGGCGATGACTCGAATCAGGCGCAATGGTATTACGCTATCCTAACCACTTTGTTGACAGGCATCGCCTTCCGAGCGATCAGTACCGCCGTCTAAAGACCAACCTCGACTTGCCGCTTCTCCTCGTAAAGTTCACCGGCTTTGATCACTATTCAACTAATTCTAGGCGGATCTCGTCAGTTGCAGTCCTGCGTAGATCATGTCTTCGTCGATCGAGAATCGCTGGCCCACCGCCTCTGCTCGCTCCCTTTCATCCTCCGGCAAACTCTGAGATCCTTTTTTCCCATCTTTGAAACGTTCCAGATGGTACGGACGCTCGCCGCTGTTAAACCGCCAAACGTGCTCGCCAATTACCTTAGTTACGATTACCTGATCGAGGAAATGACCTTCAGGACCGTAATCGTTCATGGTGGCCTGCCTGAATTGAGCGTCGGATACAGGTCTATTGATTAATGTGTAGCAGGTTGGCAGTGGATGGCGGTCACGGTCAATCCGGAATCTCATGGCCCCTTCTGGCATCACCGTGTACCGATGAAAGCGACTGCTACAATAGGTTATCTCATGAGTGTTAACCGGCAACGGTGTGTAGACGGGTAATCCTACGTCGGCCAGCCATTGGTACCCGCCAATCTTCAAGACGATTGCCGCATGGCAGCCGACTGAATCACCCATGTTATTGATAGTGAGGTAGCCTCGATAGCCCAAGCCGGTTAAGAGCGCTAAAAATGCGTAGTTGCTCTCAAAACATGTCCCTCCCCCGCCCTTTTCCATGGCATCCGTCCAGAATTCATCCGGCCAGCGTGGACAATCTGCCAGGCTGCTCGTATTTCCGCGCTTAACTATTCTGAACGCGCTCTCCCACGGTACACGGCGGGTATAGGCGGTTATGAGTTCTTCCAGGAATGAGAGACCAGGATCATCCGCCGGAACAAGTTCGAGGTAATCAAGAATGGTCTCTTGCTGGCTGCTCATCAGCGTAGGATACACTTCCATATGAGTGGATTCTATCTCGAAAGGTAGCCATAGCCATACGGCGAATCGATTCTGTCACTCAGGCAGATTGAGGCTCCACGGCGGATTTTTCAACGTCATTACCGGCATCCAAGGTAGCGCTGTGCCCATTTTCCTCGATCTGCATGACGGCGGGTATAAACAAACCAACCAGGGCAAGAACCCCCATCACTAAACCGGCAATAACGAACAACAGTCGAACGCTAGTCGCGTCGGCCAGCAAGCCAGCGATGATCAAACCCACAGGAGACATGGCCATTGTCGCGCTATTGGTCAAACCCAGAACTCGTCCCTGCATCTCTGGAGCCACAGATGCTTGCAGAATGGCGAATACCGGTCCATTGACGAACGGATTGGCGATGCCGGCTATCAGGATGAAGGCCACGGCGATAGTGAAGGCCGATGACGGCGCCAAGCCTACGGCTATCACACCAGCCCCCATGAAAACTAGCCCGAGTAGTGCTGTTAAAATACGACGTTTGAATCCTCCCCATAATCCTAGGAGCAGGCCGCCAACGACAATTCCAATTCCCCAGGCTGATTCAAACCAACCGAGCTCCACGGCGCCGCCGCCGAAGTGATCGCTTACTAACAGTGGCATAAGAACGGCCGCAGGGGTAAAAACCAGGTTGATCAACAAGGCCATGATTAAGAGGATTAGCAATCCTGGCCATCCCCAAACATAAGCAAAACCCTCTAGCAATTCTTCTTTGAATGAGGTGCTTCCTCGATCAGAGGAATCTTTGACCTCTGCCCCTGCATGTTGGCTGACTGGCTTGCTACTATCCGGTTGGGGAACATGAATAAAGAAAAGAGGGATGATGGCAAACAATGCGGTAATGACATCAATAGCCAGGATGCTATGCATGGGAATGATAGCTAGAAGAAAGGCGCTGAGAGGTGCGGAGACGATGGCCAAGGCGCCATTCAGGGTCTGATTTAGTCCCTGAATCCGGGTCAGTTGCTGCTCAGGAACCATCAAAGAGGTAGAAGCAGTCATGGCTGGCCAGTGGAAACTACCGGCTACCGCCCGGACAAACAGCAGAGCGTAAATCTGCCAAACCTGAATCGTCCCACTCCAAAAGAGCAGGCCTAAGACTATTGTCGCCAGAGCTACCAAGCTATCTGCGACCATCATTGTCAGGCGTCTGTTCCAGCGATCGACCAATGTGCCAGCGATTGGTCCAAGGAGGACCTGTGGTAAAAGACCTACTAGTGATGCTATCGCTAGAACTGTTGCCGAACCGGTTTCGCGCGTGAGCCACCAAATAAGGGCGAATTGAACCAATTGGCTGCCGAAGAGAGAGACTGCCTGGCCCGCCCACATGACGAAGAAAGGGGCAAGTTGTTTATCCATAGAACGATTCATGTTGGACACGAGAGCGATCCTCCTGGTTAATTACTGATGATTCCTGGTGTTAGATGATCATCGGCAGTTGTTATCTGTTGATTCTCACGTTGCGGATATGGTTCCGACGCTTGAAATAGACATCAGGCTCGACGATATTTGAACATCAAGATTTAACCTTAACGAAGCGCAGGTTTTTGACCCTGGCTCCTGAGTCTGATATGCGAAATCCGGATGGTGGCTGGTTGTGCTCTCGCTCAAACACCAGGCTGATGGGCTTGCTACCCGAATGAGTAATTGAGGCCATCCAATCGTCAGAAAAGACATCTTGCGTGATTGGGTTTAGCTTGCTTAACCCTTGCCTTTTTCTGTGAACCACGAGGTCATCGCCATCAAGGAGGATCCTCCAAGATACATCCAGCTCGCAGCTGTAGTAGGATCCTTCAAAGTTGACTAGATAATCCTGCGTGGGATTTATTTTCTCAACTGCAACGAACCGTTGTCGGCTGAGTCCTGTGTCAATACTCAACCCTTTTGGTTCATCCCCCGTTGCCTGGGTGAATTCCGCACTCGCATCAGGCGAGACGGCGACTATGAAACTGTTCTCACTCTTTGGCACTACATCATAGCCCCAGACTTGCAGGCGCCCCTCGTGAAGATCTACATCTACAAATGATCCAGATTCCTCATCGTAATACCTACCCACCTTTTCAAGCAACTGCTCCTCGTCAAGTTCAACAATACTAGGAGCATCCATTTGCTGGTCGGATTCGCCCGGCGTGGCGCCGAAATAGACATCGGCCGTCTTCTGCGCGAGTTGCTGGGCCTTGATCGAGCCATGATTCCCTAATACGATGACGGAGAAGTGTTCACCCGGAATACGCATCATAAAGCAATGGATGCCAGCGCCATCTCCTCCATGAGCCACCACTTCTCTACCGGCGTGCTGGATGAGGAACAGGCTGCAGCCATAATCAATCTCTTCACCGCTGTTTAAAAGAGCGCGCCGGGACATCTGATTCACAAGTGATAGGCCACCAACGTCACCTGAATAGAAATTCTCGTCCCAAAGTGAAAGATCCTCAACGGAGGTAAATAAGCCCGTACCACCGGTGAGGCCACAGGTTAGGACCGCTTTTTGGTAGTTGTTTTCACCATCCTCGTAATAGGCGTACGCCCTTTCTTTGACAACCCTCAGGTAATCATCATTGAAAAACGTCTGGTTCATCCCTAACGGCTCGAAAATCATCTGCTTGCAATAAGAATCGAGGGATTGACCTGTAACCTGCTCGATGATGGATGCTAGGACTAGATAACCGGTGCCACTGTATAAGAATTGGTCGCCGGGCTGGAAGTTCAACCCCTGCTGCCTTCTAAAAAGTTCCATTACATCTCCGTTCGTTATGACGTCCTCAAGACGCCAGCCTGCCATAATTAGAAGGACTAGGTCGCTTCGAAGGCCACTGGTATGGTGGATGAGGTGTCTAACAGAGACGGCCTCAGCATATTCGGGACAGTCAGGGAGATACCGGCTGATGGGATCGTCAAGTGAGATTCTGCCCGATTCTTCGAGCAGCAAAGCAGCCATTGCCGTAAATTGCTTGGCCATCGAGGCGACATGAAAAACTGATGATGGCATTATCGGTATGTCGTATTCTAAATTGGCAAGCCCGAAACCGTTCTTGTAGACCAATTTGCCGTCAGACAAAACTCCTAGCGCGCATCCTGGCGCGCCGGGTCTTGTGAAATCCTCGAACAACGTATCGACTTTTTCTCGCTGAACATGGTCAAACATTTTTTCAACTCCCGAACTGACTGATCATCACAGATTGTTCGTCATATCCCACTATGCCCGTTGTGGTCTAACTAGTGCCGAAAACGATCGCACGACTGGAAATATCAATAACCGAAAAGTCACGATGTTTATTAATTATCTTAAGTGGTTAGTGAATATTATTAATATTATGGGTATGATAATTCCACAGACGGCTGTTGTCAAGGGTGTTTTGTAATATTATTCGAATCTGTATTAATATATTTAATAGGTTGAATAATATTTTAAGTTCGTTCGAATCTTTTTGCTTACGAACTAGAGAGCTTCCGCTTACGGAGTGTTAACACTTTCATGCTAGAATATGCCCCGGTTGTGTAAATATGCTCACTGCGATAATGCCGATCTTGATTATCATAGGACACAGGATCTAGGATTTTCGTCCGATAGATCTACTGTGGATCTTTCTGTCAGTGGGTCGCCAGCCACGCGTTTTGGTAGATTAAGAGGGAAATTGCAAGGAGATATTGATGGCCTATTCTGCGAATGTGATCGAGGTTCATGAGGCTACTTTCGAGCAAGATGTGATCGAGAGGTCCCATGAGAAACCTGTCGTAGTCGATTTCTGGGCGGCATGGTGCGGACCCTGCCGGATGTTGGGACCGATACTTGAACGCCTAGCTTCTGAACCGGACAGCAACTTCATATTAGCCAAGGTTGATGTGGACTCCAATCAGAACTTAGCCATGCGGTACGGCATTCAGGGCATTCCGGCCGTGAAGGCCTTCAAGGATGGCCAGGTCGCCGGCGAATTTGTCGGCGCCCAACCAGAGCCCAAGGTGCGCCAGTTTCTGGACGAGATCGCTCCTTCAGCCGGCGAACTGACTATGAGGTCCATCAAGGGCTTACTCAACGACCGCCGCTGGGAAGAGGCTGAGGGTGCTTCCAGGGAATTGTTGGCTGACGATCCCAGCGATCGTGAGGTCAAGATCGGGTTAAGCCGCGCGCTCATCCCGCAGGATAAAGGATGCGAGGCAAAGGAAATACTCGAAGGGCTTCTTGGCGATTACAGCGTACATTCCAAGGCAGAACGCCTCCTGCCAGTCGCTCAATTCGTGTGCGCAGTATCGGGTTCGGACGACGAAGGAATGGAACTTACGGTCGTCGAAGCCCAGTACCGGCAGGCGGCCCGGCTACTTGCCCGGGGAAACATCGCACCAGCAATGGATGGTCTGCTTGAAGTACTTCGGTTCAATAAGGACTATAGAGATGGACAAGTCAAGGCCGTCCTTCTTGGCATCTTTGAGTTAATTGGCGACGAAGAACCATTGACCGCAGTTTACCGCCGTGAGATGGCCTCGATTTTATTCTAGGACATACCGGCTTATAGGTTGAGCATTCAGCAGCTAACTATTGATTTTGGACCGGATCTGCGCCAAACAGATCCGGTCTTTTTGTTTAAGGGGTTGATAGGGTCGGGGATCGCGATTTTAAGTTCTGGCTGAGATTCCCTGCATCCTGCCTGAAACAGCTTCTTTGAACTGGATGCCAAGATCAGTGCCGGAATGCCGGGTTCGATCTTGGGCTATAGACCAATCTCAAGCTCTAACTCATCCCTCAATTGAATGCCATCCGTTCCGATCAGTGGGATGCTTGGTTTTAGCTTGCGGGACTCCTCAAGCGCGTCGCGATGGAGGGCAACAAGCCGGAATCCATTCTTCTGGTAGAATCGCAACGCTCGCGTGTTGTCATTAGTGGTTATGAGCCATAGGCGACGGCATCCCGCCGACGTTGCGATATCCTTGATCTCCGAGACAAGAGCCGAACCTATGCCGATTCCATGAGTTAGGCTATTGAGCGTCACTAGCTCGCAGGCGTCGCCGTCGATGCGGTAGGTCACCAGACCCAGCGGCCGGTTACCTTCCAGGGCTATGAATCCCGGCAATTGGCTGGCATCGTGAACACGGCCGCGACTGATGACGATATGCCCACCCCACTCCGCTTTCAGGAGCTGTCTCACCCAGGGACGGTAGCTGTTTTCCAGAGCCTGAATCTCGAAGGTGGTCATCAGATCGCTATTCGTCTCTTGGACATTTTGAGTCTCCACAACGGCCCGGCTAAGGAGGTTCTCATCATACCTGTTCTCACCAGTAATACCATCCTCGGACCGACTATCTTTGCTTGATGATATAGCGCTTCTCGATGGCGGCTTGCCTAGATCACCAGATACGATAATATCGACATTTGATTTTAGGTAAATAGACAGAACGAATTCCCGAAATGATATATATCTTTTTCTACGGAAAAGGTTAGCAGTAATGAATAGAACTCTCTCAATTGTAGTAGCGGCCTTAGCGGGTTTGATGATCCTGATCCTGGCCTTTGTCTTCTACCTGATGCTTAGCGACACGCTCAAGGAAGACAATGTGGCTCTGGTGACGGTTGGACCGACGGAGGTTAGCTCGGTAGCTACCGAGCAAGGATCCTCGTCGCTGCCCACGGCCGCGGTCGAAATACAACCGACGGATACTGTCCCTCCATCTCCCACGCCGACCGACACACCACCGCCCACCGAGACACCCTTACCTACCGACACGCCGGTGCCTCCAACGAACACCCCCATACCTGTTGTCATCGTACCTACAAACCCACCTCCGCCACCCCCGACGAACACGCCAGAGCCGGCGCCGCCACCGTCAGACACCCGAGGTCTGGTCGGGACTCACTTCGACATCCAATGGGAGCGCTCTAACCTGGGGGTGAATCAGCAAGTTTGGTTTGAGTTCACTGTCGAGAATACAACCGGCGGCGACGTCGTTTACAGCCGTCTTGGCGCTATGCCCAAGAAAGACGGTGTAGATCGTCCCGAGTGGTTCCAGCAAAGTTGGGGGGGACAAGGTGCAACGTTAAAACCCCAAGGGCTGGATCACGAGGACAATATCAAGCTACCAGAATCAGGCAATTACACCTTACGACTGGCCATATGCTTTGAAGACTATGCAACCTGCCAGGGCGCGGGCGCTGTCTGGGTTACAATGTCCAATGAGATCCCAGTAACTATAAACTAGACCTACCGGATATCTTGGGCAAGCACACCGGTCGAATGTCGTTGTTAAGGCGATGAAGCGATACGTTATTTCCATCCTAGGTCTGCTTGTTTTCTTCGCCCTGGCTTTGCAGACAGCGACGGCTAAGTCTCCCACATCTGACGAAGGAATGCATTTGCTTCGCGGCAGGGTGCTTTGGGAGACGGGTGAATTAGCTCTACAGGGCGAACACACGCCTCTCTCTCACTGGCTTATAGGTATTTTTCTGGCTACAGAGTCGAGCGTTCCGGATGTCGTTAGTCTACCGTCGTGGTCCACAAAGTCGGCCGCGGGACTGGTGCGGGAATTTATGTGGCAGAGCGGAGCCGATGTTCCTCGCCTGCTGTTTCTCGGTCGTCTGCCAATCATTTTCGTAGGCCTTCTCATCGGCGCATTATTGGCGCACTGGTCCACCAGAAAGACTGGTCTTTGGGGCCAGGCCATGGTCATGACCCTCTTCGCCTTCTCGCCAAATCTGCTTGCTTTTTCGTCCCTGGCGACGACCGACCTGGTAGCAACGGCCGGCTTCCTGGTCAGCGTGCTGAGCCTCTGGGCGTTCTGGCAGCAGCCGTCGTTTTTACGCTGGCTCATCGCCGCTGTGGCTCTGGGGCTGGCGTTGGGATCTAAATTGACCGGAGTCATCCTGCTGCCGACAACACTGGTCCTATGTTACACCCATTGGCGAGGAAGGCCCTGGTGGCAGCCGGGCCTTGTCTGGCTCGGCATGCTACCGATAGCTGGAATTGTCTTGTGGGCTCTTTACGGATTCGAGATCGGACCAATTGAAGGACTGCCTTTTGTCATTCCTGCGCCCACATATGCTGCCAATTTAACCGCCGTCTATGATCACATGGATATCGGGCAATACGCCTATCTGCTCGGCGAGCGCTCAACCGAGGGGTGGTGGCAATACTTTGGGGTGGCATTTATCGTCAAGACGCCAGCCGTGACCATCATCCTGCTTTTCATTTCTCTGATATTCTTGGCGAGCCGAAAAGCCTGGCGCGAGACGATCTATCTTTGGCTACCAGCTATGGCCTTATTCGTCGCCGCTTCGTACAGTAGGTTCAACATAGGGTACCGGCACATTTTACCCATCGTCCCACTCGTCTGGCTGATTGCAGCCGAATCAGCCCCCTGGTGGCGTCATAGACGCTTTCTTCAGGCGCTCCTGCTGGTTTTACTGGTTACATATGGTGTTGTTAGTCTGTTACAGGCTCCGCATTATCTAGCATATTTCAACGAGTTCGTGGGTGGGTCTGCTCAAGGCTATCGTATCCTGGGCGATTCGAACGTCGATTGGGGCCAGGACTTGAACCTGCTGGCTCAATATACCGCAAGGGGAGAAGACATGCCGTTCTTCGTCAGTTACGCTGGCGCAGCCGATCCAGGCTATTATGGCCTGGAGGAACCGCCCTTGTTTGACGAGGATGGTAATCCACTTGATTTCTCACCGGCCAACCCATCGCCCGGCCGGTATGCGATCAGCGTCAGTCAATTACAGGGCGCTTCCGACATCGAACCCGATATTTTTGATTGGTTTCGACGCCAGGATCCGGTCGACAATATCGGCTACTCTGTTCTGGTTTACGATGTTGACTCTCCAGATCATGGCGATTGGGTAGCCCATTGTATTGATCCACAACCGGCACTCGATGAAGCGATGGCAAACCGGTATGTTGGCCACGATGTCCGCAGGCATGTCTATTTCGATTGCTGGAGCAGTTGGGTAGTGCCCTCTGGAAATGAACCAGGCTGGTATATCGTACCGCAGGATTTCGATCCTGGTAACATCGATGAGGTTTTGGCAAGCGACCTGAGGTTAGTTTTCTCAAACAGATACAGCGCCGCAACGATGCCTTACAAAATCTATTTCTTGCCCTCGCCTCCCGGTATGGCAAACAGGATACTCGACAGATCGACTAAAATCACCACAGGTAGCGGGAAACTTCTAAATCCTCCTGTTCATGTAGGTGACGTGGCTTCTTTCCAGGGTGGCTGGGTCGATGAAACTTTCTGGGCAACAGTATTCCAGGTGGAAGACACGGCCGATGAACCTCTTTCCGTTCTCTTTCATCTGCACACTGCGGATCAGAATGTCGTGGTTGCCGATGGCTTGGGATACCCGGTCAATCAGTGGCGACCCGGCGATTTGTTCATCCAGTATCACGACTACATGGGTGTGTCCGGGCAATATCTGGAAACAGGCCTTTACAATTACAGTACCGGCGATCGCCTGGAGATCCAAACCATCGATGGGGCTGTCTCGTCGGTTCGCTTGTCCCCTCCATAATATTTTCACCGCCCCAACGTCCTTCTCGCGCTCCTACCGAAAATTCCGTTACAGAACGATTAATCTATCTTACGCGTTGCTTACATTCGATTAAATTGTCGACACAAGAGAGTATACTGCTCCCTATGTCACCCAATAACAGAAACTTACTCAATTTGACCTTGATCCTGTTTCTTATTTCTGTCTTGATTTCTGCCTGCGGCGGTGATTCTCCAGAGACGGAACTTGCAGAACCATCTGCGGTGTCTACGAGGATAAGATCTGAAGCTGTGTCTGGGAAAGAATATCTGAAGGGAAACGAGGAACTAGAGACAGCTACTCCAGATTTCAATTCGCAAGGTCCTTTGTTCGCCCCAGCTCCGACTCCGAATCCTGGCCAGGGGGCGGTTGCCGTACTACCTCCCGGCAGGCGTTTGGGTGACGAGGAAGCCACCCAATTGATTGCTGATCTAATCGGTTCCAATCAGGATGCGAGCGAGTACGCTCTCGAATCAATCCTCGAAGCCAGGGACACGCGCTTTATAGCCCCATTGATCGAGCTCATGCGCGGCCGCCAGCTCGGTATCGTCGGGGGTAACTACAATGATTATATCGAGGCACTCGAGGATTTGAGCGGTCAGCGTTTCGGAGGCGATTGGCCAGCATGGGTTGAATGGTATGGTAAGAGTGATTTGCAGCCGCCGCCGGGCTTTACCGGTTGGAAGGGCCTGCTGCTTGGCCGGATAGATCCTGGATTTGACGATTTCCTACAGAACGAATACCCCTCGCGTATTCGCGTCGAAGAGATTCAATGGGGCGGCGTGCCGATCGACGGTATTCCACCACTAGAAAGCGCACCTACCCTGCCGGGAAGCGATGCCGACTACCTGGAGGATGATGAACCGGTTTTTGGCTTAACCGTCAACGGAGATACACGAGCATACCCTCTGCGCATCATCGATAACCACGAAATGGCCAACGACGTCATTGGTGGAGTACCTGTGTCTTTGGCTTATTGCACGCTTTGCGGCGCGGCTATCGCCTACGGCGGGCGGGGATCCGACGGGGAAGTTTATGACTTCGGCACATCGGGATTTCTCTATAGAAGCAATAAGCTAATGTACGACAGGCAGACACGCACCTGTGGAACCAACTTACAGGCGAACCCGTTCTTGGCGAGCTCGCCGGCCAGGATCTTAAACTTGATATTCTGCCGGTGGTTCTTACTACCTGGGCTGACTGGCTCGCTCAGCACCCGGATACCCTCGTGCTGGACCGCGATACCGGATACTACCCGCCAGAAATCTATGTTCCAGGCGTTTTCTACGGCGACTATTTCGCCTCAGGCGACACTATGTTCCCGGTCTGGCAACGATCTGACTTGCTCCCGCCCAAGGAGTTTGTTTACACGCTTCACCTGAACGGCGAGCCAAAAGCATACCAGATTGAAGCCTTGGTGAATGACCGGGTTTTGAATGATTCCCTAGGAGATATACCTGTCGTCCTCGTAGCCGATCGAGGAGCAGTCGCAGTGAACGGGCGACACCAAATTCTTGGCGACGTCTACTACGATGTAGGAGGAGAGGTCCGTGCCTTCGACCGGGGCAACGGGGTTTTCACTCCCGGGGAAGATCCCGATACAGTAGTTGATGGCGCTGGCAATCCCTGGCAAGTAACCGAAGAGGGCCTGGTCGGTCCAGATGGCGTCGTTGCCCCGCGAATCGCCGGGCATCTGGCCTACTGGTTCGGATGGTACGCCTTTTTCCCCAATACCCAGCTCTACAGCACATCATCTTCCGGTAGCGAATAGGTCTTCAAAACTGGATGCTAGATAGGGAAGCCGTCCCAATCGATTGCTGCCCGCCGTCAAATCAGCGGTTTTTCGGGTTAATCATGCTCACGTGCTAAGTCGCCCCAGAACACAAACCACACACTTATGCACCAGTCCCCGCTCGCGTAGCGGTCGCATCCCCAGTCCCCGATCCCCAGTCCTGTTATCGCAGCTTGGTCAGTATTTCGAGGCCGTGGTCCGTAATGGCGACGGTATGCTCGAATTGAGCTGATAGGGATCCATCGGCCGTGATCACCGTCCAACCATCGTCGAGCATGACCCATTCGTACGAACCGGCGTTGATCATGGGCTCTATGGTAAAAACCATTCCCGGCCGGAGTTCGGGCCCGGAATTTTTGTGGCGGATATGGGAGACGGATGGTGGTTCATGGAGATCGCGGCCAATGCCGTGCCCACCCCACTCACGCACCACTGTCACGTCCTGTGAATCGGCGTAATCTTCGATGGCCCGCCCGATGGCGTTGAGGTTTTTTCCCGGCCCCACCGCTTCTATACCCACTCGGAGACACTCTCGGCCGACATTCATCAGCCGCTGGGCCTCCGGCGTTATCTCGCCAACGGCGAAGGTTACGCAAGCGTCACCGCACCAACCTCTGTAGCGAAGACCTATGTCGATGCCTATGATATCTCCTCCCTTGAGCGCCCGTTCGTCAGGTATGCCGTGGCAGATCTCGTGGTTTACCGAGGCGCAAATCACCCCGGGAAACGGCGGATGCCCGGCCGAGCTTCCCTTGTATCCCTTGTATAGGGGTTTGGCTCCCCGGCGTTTCAAGTATTTTTCGACCTTCTCATCGAGCTCTTCCAAGGAAACCCCTGCCTTGACGCTCTCTCCTAAGATGGCGAAACACTCGGCCACGAGCTGGCCAGCGTCGCGCATGCGGGAGATTTCTTTTGGTTTTTTAATGGGAATGTTCATGAGGAGTAAATCCGGTCTAAGCCGTCACATCAATCTCAATTTCCCCATTTTACCTGTAACAGCCCTATTAGGTAAGAAATATCCGGGTTTCTCAAAGAGTTTCTCTCAGAAACCCGGTTTTCGTTTTCTTGCCAGCTACGCACTTTTGCGTCGGGCGACGAATTCCGCTACCGCGAAGACAAACACAACCTTGGCGACTCTGGCGATGGCCCACTTGCCGGCAATGACATTCCTCATCTTGGAAGTCTCCCTTTGTCACGGCAATAATTGGTGACTTTGCTCCATGCTTCTCATCAGGAAAGAGAGAACTAATAGTGTACACTATTAAGGTGCTGGATTTCACTAATAACGGTCGTTCGATTCAAGTGGTAACGCAAAAAGTCCCACAAGAATCTGAGGTTCGGTTGCTATTGACAATCTGTCTCTTCACCTCAAAATAGTATCAGATGGCATGGGACCACATGTGGAATCTAGTGAGATCGTGAATAGTCGATAATAACCTATCCATGAAACTCGTTCGAAAACGCCTACCGGCATCCTGTCTAATCCTTCTCATTGGGTTGGCTTCTTGCCAGCAGCAGTCCAAGGAAAGTCCCTCCCCTTCCTTTATCTATGACGATGACCGGCTTGTAAACGAGACGTCAGCACCGCCTCTTCCGGCCGCGGACAACAGCCTTCGTTTCGACCATGTAACTCTGGAACAAGGGCTCTCCCAGAGCACTGTAAACACCATCATTCAAGACGACCAGGGCTTTATGTGGTTCGGCACAAACAACGGATTGAATCGCTATGATGGATATAGGATAACCGTATTCAAACACAAACCATCCGAGGCCAATAGCTTATCCGACAATCATATTCAGGCCTTGCATACAGACAGCATGGGTATGATGTGGATCGCCACTCAAGGGGGAGGTCTGGAGAAGTATGATCGGGACCAAGAGCAGTTCATCCATCATTTCTACGATCCAGATGATCCCCAAAGTATAAGCAACGACTTTATCTATACCATTCACGAAGATCGATCAGGCACGCTCTGGGTCGGGACTTTGAACGGGCTGAATAAATACGATCCCGAATCTGGAGGTTTCACCCACTACCGAAACGAACTGAATCCGACCGACGAGCCCGTCGGCTCGAACCTTGTCCTTGCCATCTACGACGATCCTACCGGAAATCTCTGGCTTGGAACCGCCAGTGGTCTGATCACCTTTGATCCGGTGAAAGAGGAATTCTCCGAGGATCCTCTTCCCAGCCGCTATACAGGCACTCCCGTTTCCTGGTTTCATGAGGATGTTTCCGGGAATTTGTGGATCGGCACCCTCACTGATGGCGCTTATCGATACAATCCTGATAGCGGGGAAGTATCCTTATTTCGCAATAGCCCTGTGAAACTTGACAGCCTAAGCAGCAACATCGTTCGGGTGATTGACGAGGACAGCAACGGCAATATCTGGATGGCTACGGACGGTGGTTTAAACAGAATGGAACCCAGCGGAACTGGGTTCATACACGAACAACACGACCCTAATCGAAACAGCAGCCTGAGTGAGGATATCAGCCCATCGCTGTATATTGACGAAGCGGGCATCGTGTGGAGCGGTACATTTACGGGCGGCATCAACAGATTCGATCCATATAAGGCGAAATTCGGGCATGTCATTGCTGATCCCGAAAACTTGGAGAACAGTCTTAGCCATAATCTGGTGCTCTCTTTCCTGGAGGATTCACAGGGCCAGCTATGGGTCGGCACGTTGGCTGGGCTGAACCGGATCGACAAGGATTCCGGAATGATCGAACAATATACGGGTCGTCCGGGTGACCCATCTTCGCTCGCTGACAGCGTCATCGGGGCATTACTGGAAGATCGGTTCGGAGAGATCTGGATAGGTACGTACGGTGGTCTGAGCCGTTTCGTACCGGATTCGAATAACTTCGTTAGCCATAGATATAATCCTAACGACCCCGACGGGGTGGGATTCCCGATCATACTAGACCTCTACGAAGACAGCAGAGGAGATTTTTGGGTGGCCACGGCCGGGGGAGGATTCGATAAATTCGATCGCGACAGCGCAACGTTTACTCATTATCTATTCGACGAGGAGGAACGGATCGATAACGTTGGTCCCGACAACATCCGGACCTTTTTCGAGGACAGGGCAGGAGAATTCTGGATAGGCACCATGGCCGGGTTAGCAAAGTTCGATAGGGATTCGGAGGAGATAACCTATTTCTCTCATGATCCCGATGATCCCAGATCTTTGAGCGACAATTATGTCCTTACTATTCATGAAGACAGTTCTGGATCGTTGTGGATCGGCACCCAAAATGGCCTCAATCGCTTTGTGCCTGAGGATGAGACTTTCGTTCGCTATCTTGGGGAGGAGGGACTCCCCGACAATGTCGTCTATGGGATCCTTGAAGATAACGATGGATACCTGTGGGTCAGCACCAACAAAGGGATCACGAAATTTTCGCCGGCCGATGAAACCTTCCACAATTTCGATACCGGTGACGGCTTGCAGGCTCTGGAATACAACGTTGGCGCTTATTACGAGGGCGAAGATGGAGAGATGTACTTCGGTGGGATAAATGGCTTTACCCATTTTTATCCGGACGATATCGATGATAATCCCTACCTGCCACCCATCATCGTTACGGATTTCCAGATCATGAACCAGGAGGTTAAGCCCGGCGAGAACTCCCGCATCTCCAAACCAATAACGCAGCTAGATAATATTGAGCTAGACCGGGATGACACCTCCATCTCCTTCGAGCTGGCCTCACTCCATTATTCTGCTCCAGAGGAGAATCAATACGCCTATATAATGGAGGGTTTTGACGAGGACTGGAACTATATTGGAAATCGCCGCTTCGCGACGTATACCAACCTGCCACCTGGAGAGTATACATTCCGGGCAGTTGGCACCAACAGCGATGGGGTCTGGAATACCGAGGGTACGGCCATTAGAATATCCATGCCCTATCCCTTTTGGCGAACGTGGTGGTTTTTACTCCTGGCACTGCTACTCGTTGCCGCAACTATCTATGGCGCGTTCCGGCTGAGAACCAGATCTAGCGAAGCAAGGACCCGCGAGCTGGAAGCCCTGGTTACTTCGCGAACGTCGGAAGTGGAGCAGCGCCGGGAAATCGCCGAGGGATTGCGCGAGATCCTGGTGATTCTCAATTCTAGCCGGTCCCTCGAGGAGAGCTTGCACTATATTGTCGACCAGGCCGCGCGGCTAACAGATGCCGAAGATGCCATTATTTTCCGTCAAGAGCACGAGGCCCAGGTCAAGCAAGTTGACGGAGTCAAGCGAGTTGACGGGGTCAAGCAAGTTGACCCGGTCAAGCGAGTTGACCCGGTCTCTATCGTAGCTACCAACGAGGGCGGGCAAATCCGGTATACACCTGGGGCTGCCTTGTTAGCCATCACCAAGGAGTGGATAGATGATGGCCTGCCGTCCAAGCAACCATTGATCATGCCTAGTCTTGCGGATTACTGGTCAGCTCATCCCGATGTACAGCCGGCGGCTCTGGCGGTGCACCAAGCGCTATTGGGCGTACCCCTTCACCTCGGTGACGAGATCTACGGCGGCCTCTTGATGTTCTACACCTCGGAGCGATCTTTTGGCGCTGATGATCTCGAGTTAGGCTCCACATTCGCCGATCAGGCAGCGCTGGCCGTGGCCAACGACAGGCTACATGCCCAGGCTGAGGAGACGGCCGTGGCAACCGAACGAAACCGTCTGGCCCGCGATCTCCATGACGCTGTTACCCAGACTCTTTTTTCTGCCAGTCTGATCGCCGAGACTCTGCCGCTAATCTATGAGAATAACGAGTCAGAAGGGCGAAACCTGCTTCAGGAGCTACGACAGCTGACGCGGGGCGCGCTAGCAGAAATGCGCACCCTCCTGTTGGAACTGCGTCCAATTGCCTTGGAGGAATCTGAATTGCCGGACTTATTACTCCAGCTTTCAGAAGCGGTAACCGGGCGGACCGGCGTCCCGATCAACACTACCATCGAGAAGCCTTGCAAGATACCAACCCAGGTCCGAATTGCCCTGTACCGAATCGCCCAGGAATCGCTAAACAACGTCATGAAGCACGCTCGGGCCTCTGAGGTCAATGTGAACCTCAGTGGCTGCTCGGAAGGAGAAGTCGTTTCTCTGTCGATCACCGATAACGGCCGTGGATATGATACAAACCAAGTCTCCTCCGATCGCATGGGCATAAAGATAATTCACGAGCGAGCCCAGGCCATCGGAGCGGAGCTCGACATACGGAGCGAACCGGGCATGGGAACCAGGGTAGAGGTCTTCTGGCGAGCATCGTCAGGCGAATGAACATGGCCGTGTGACAAATAGTGATAGACCGGCAACATCAACCAAGGCTATGACATATCGGACCCGTAACACGAATCTGAACAGGCTTCAGTGAACCGAAAAGGGCAGGAACCTAAACTCTTATGGCGAAGATCCTTGCTGATATATCGCATAGATTGATCGGGCTATTTGCAGGCGTGGTTCTATCGTGATGCATATTGTTGTGATGTATTAGCTAACCTGCTCGAACATGGTCAGGCACAGCGGCAATCTGGTTGATCCGTCATACTTCCGGGAACAATGGGGACAGGCAGAATTGGTGGGATTTATTTTGCAATCCAATCAACAAAACGAATAATCCCAATGTGCGGCTTTTCTGAGACGAATAATGGCAGACGGTTCCAGCAGGTAAAGAAGCTAGTATCATCCCAAATAGATTGTCAACATGGTCAATACAGAGCGAGGTTAGGGTTATCAAACGCAGATCATTTCCTAATATACAGGGAAAGAAAATCCTATGACAACAAACGCCACCATCCGGGTAATGTTAGTAGACGATCACGATATGGTCCGCCGCGGACTGGCCACCTTTCTCTTGGCAAAACCAGACCTGGAACTTGTCGGCGAAGCCGCCGATGGACTCGAAGCCCTTAAGGTATGCGCCGAAGTCGAACCAGACGTCATCCTGATGGATCTACTTATGCCTGGTATGGATGGAGCTGAAACTACCAGAGCTATTCGCCAACGATGGCCTGAGACTCAGGTTATCGCCTTGACGAGCTTCCAGGAGAAGCAACTGATTCGGGATGCGCTCGAGGCCGGGGCTATTGGCTACCTCTTAAAAAATGTGACCGTGGAAGAGCTGGCGGCGGCTATTCGTTCTGCTTATGCAGGCCAATCCGCTCTCGCACCCGAAGCAATTCAGGTATTGCTTCAGGATGAAGTGTCTGACGCTGAAGAGTTGCCTGATTATCGGCTAACCAATCGTGAGATGGAGGTATTGGTTCTCCTGGTGGAAGGACTCAATAATCGCCAGATCGCCGAACGGCTGTTCGTGAGCCGGTCAACAGCCAAAGCCCATGTCAGCCATATTTTGGAAAAACTGGAAGTATCAAACCGGGCTGAAGCCATCACCCTGGCCTTACGACTTAAACTCGTTTCCTGATCCTCCCCCTTGTCCCCGATAAATTAGCCACCTGGCTAATGCGATATTCCTCATGTGCCTGATGTCCCTTCCGGGTTATTGACTTAGACTACCTCTGACAGTTGGACGTAATGCCCTTCATCAAGCTATCTGCCGCAATCAGCTAACAGATATGATCGAATATCAATATGCGGAGAATGTCTCATGAATAACAAATCAGTCTCAAAAAACCCATCAAATTCGGTGCCAACCTATTATATGCTGGGCATGATAATTGGATTTGCATCTGGAATTGCAATTGGAATTGCCATGGACAGCCTTCCAATTGGCGTCGCCATTGGAGCTGGAATGGGCGTAAGCCTCGGCGTTGCTTTTCAGGAGAGTAAACGGCAAGACAAAGCTGTTGATGTCCGACCGGCCGTACCACTAATTGTCGCCGTTCTGGTTGGGCTTCTCGTCCTGGTACTCCTAGGGATGGTGTTAATTTGGCTCGTCTTACTCTAATTCCAGACTGAAACACATTCATTGCATTTGGATAGCATCACACTGAGATAAGGAAGACCAAATGGAAAAAGAGTTCTATGTAAGCCAGGATGAGCGAACGATGGCTGCGTTGGCCCATGGAAGCATTCTGCTTGGCGTATTAACCAGTGGCATTGGGGGTATTTTTGCCGCCATGATCATCTGGCTCACACAACGAGAGAAGTCGACATATGTCGCCTACCAATCCCTGCAAGCAATGATTTATCAGATAGTTGTGCTCTCACTGACCGTGATAGCCTTTTGCTTTTGGGGTGTGCTATTGATGCTTATGGTAGCGCCGCCGATCATGGCCAATCCCGACCTTTATCAAAGCGCACCGCCGGTGTCGCTCTTTTTCGGCATGGCCTTGCTTATATTTCCGTGCGGTCTATGGTTAGGTACCATTCTCTATGGGGTCTGGGGCGCGATTCGATGTCTAGGCGGCTCCGAATTCACGTACGTCGGAATCGGGAAGTTGTTAGAGAGCAACGAACAAGCATAGGTTTGCCAAGGAAACGATTAGCATGACAATACGCGTTATTATCGCCGACGATCAGCCAAAGGTTCGCTTTGCCCTCCGTGTGTTGCTCGAAAGCAAACAGGACGTAGAGATAGTTGGAGAGGTAGACGAAGCCCGCGAATTAGTCGCTCAAGTGAAGAATGCGTCACCTTCCGTCCTCATCTTGGATTGGTTGCTTCCCGGCTTACCCGAAATAGGGTCGATCGCATCCTTGCGAAATGTTTGCCCTGATATCTTCATTGTTGCCCTCAGTGGCCGGCCGGAGCTGGGACAGGAAGCGCTCCGCGATGGCGCCGATGCTTTCGTGAGCAAAATAGATCCACCGGACCGGCTCCTGGCAGCATTAGGCCAATACAACAATAGACAGTTCAGCTCTGGAGTACCTGAGGAGAATGCCTCCTACGGAGAATGCCGACAAGAGAGGTAGACTCTCAGGGACGTTGCTACTAAGAGAAGTTGCATCATGAATGAGACAAATTATTTACAGCCAAGTCCAAGATATTTGACAAAATCAATCGTCACCATACTGCTCACAGCGGTGATTTCTCTGGCCGGCGCCGCGTTGCTCTCCTGGGCGCTTAGCTTCGCACCCGATTTCGGTCAACACGGAGCCAGAGTTCTTTTTACAGTATGCGCGATCATCACAGCCGTTTTTCTGCTTCCTGCGTTGATTCTCGTTGCTCCCTATTACCGGAGCTTGAAATACGAAATATGGCAGGATGAGGTCATTGTCCGCGCGGGCATCATCACTAGTTCGGTCAAACATGTGCCCTTTCGAACGGTTACGAATATCACCATAAAACGCGGTTTACTGGATCGCTGGTTTTTCGATTTAGGGACCCTGAATATCCAGACAGCCGGAATGAGCGGCACTTCGGGAGCCGAGGAAAGCCTGGTGGGTCTTGACGACGTAAACGGAGTCTATGACCTGGTCGTGTCTGAACTGCATAGATTTCGTGGGAGCATGGCGCCTACGGCTGCTGGCGAACAGCCGGCGCGTCCACAAACACAACCAGTCTCCAGCGGCTATGCTCCGACTCTGAATCAGATATTAGTCGAACTCCAAACGATAAGGCGGACAGTGGAAAAATCGTGATGCTTCTGGCTGGATGATTCAAGCTGGATAGGCCATTGCATCCACGCAGTAGCCGGTATTTTTCAAAGGAAGAGGGTAATGATGAGAAGGATTGTAATCATTTATTGTCTCCTGCTGGCTTTGATCCTTCTACTGAGCTCCTGTGGATCGTCAGAAGAAGAGAAGGAAATTCCGACGAATACACGAGCGCCGGTTGCTGATGAAGTGGTTCAGGATCCGGCCGACGCACCGTTATCTGAGCCAACTGACGTTCCAACAGCGACGGCCGAAGCCCAGGAGATTGAATCGCCGCCGGTCGAAGAGCAAGAACCGCTAACGCTCGTCGCAGTCGAAAACGAAGCGATGGGCTTAAAAGGGCTGGTCCCAGAGGGTTGGCAAGAAGCTGCGCCTGGCGTGTACGCTCGTGGCCAGTCGATTGAAGATGTGACTCGACTCATCCAGCAGGCAGCACCTGGCATGGGAGTTGACGATCTATCCGCTCTATTGTTACAGCAACTTGGCGTTGATTCGCTTCCCGAAAGACATGGGTCGATAGAGTCTGGTTCTTTCAGTTGGGATCTGTTCGTGGTTGATGTCAGCGCTCCTACTGTGGGGACGGTGAGGGTTGATCTAGCTCTGGCGGAGACAGATACAGGAGCCTACATCGTTTTGCTTCAGACCTCCCCCGAAGAATACGATGCCCTACACGAATCAACTTTTTTACCCGCTGTCGATGCGCTTGAACTTCTTAGCGAAGATGGCCCGCAGCAAATATACGAGAATCCCGATAGGAATTTTGCGGTTCCAATACCCACAAATTGGACTGCTGGAGAATCAGAAGGATACGTGACCCTGGCAAGTCCCGAGGAAGATATCAAGGTATACATCGTCGTCGTCGATGGCGAAGATCCGAGAGACGCTGTTACCGATGCTTGGAAGTTAGTTGATCCCGAATTCGACCGCCTAGTCAACGAAGTCACGGAGGTCCCAGCTTCCGCGGCCGGTGGTGTGGATGAGTACGTCGTTGTTGATTACGACTGGGATCAGGGACAACAACCGATAATCCAGGCTGAGGCACGCCTTTATGACGGAATGGTTTATGTCTTGATGTATGTCATGACTCTGGAGGCCGCTCAGCAGCGATCCAGCCAGATTCAGATCATCTCCAGTGGATTTAACATTAGCGATCTGGAGACAGTGGATCTTTCTGGGGTAGAACCACTTCTTCTAACCGATGAATTAGTGGTTGAATTCGAGGCCTTCATTGCCGAGAAAATGGACCAGTTGGATGTACCTGGCGCTTCTATTGCCGTTGTCCAGGATGGCCAGCTTGTCTATGCGAATGGCTTTGGTGTCCGAAGCCACGAAACAGGTGAGGCTGTGACGCCAGAGACATTAATGATGGTCGGATCGACGACCAAATCGCTGACGACGATGCTGATGGCCCAGCTCGTCGATGAGGGTGTTTTCGATTGGGACACGCGCGCTGTTGAGATATTGCCCACTTTTGCCGTAGCCGATCCTGATATCACGGACCAGATAACGATGCGAAACCTGGTCTGCGCCTGTACAGGTGTTCCTCGACGCGATCTTGAGTGGTTGTTCAACTCCGACGATCTCTCGGCTGAAATGATCATCGAGTCCCTTGAGGAGTTTGAGTTTTTCACCGACTTCGGTGAGGCATTTCAATACAGCAACCAGATGGTCGCGGCCGGTGGTTATCTGGCGACTCACGCGACCGGAGCCGAATATGGAGACCTGCAGGACGCTTACACAGACCTGTTAGAGGAGAGAGTCCTAGGCCCAATCGGAATGGATAGCTCAACTTTTTCGTTCGATGAAATCGCCGGTAATGGGCAGTATGCAAGACCTCATGGCAAGACCCTAATTGGCGAGACAGTAGAGATCCCATTAAGCTACGAAGCTAGCTTGGCTCCCCTGGCCCCTGCGGGCGCAATGTGGTCAAACGTACTCGACATGTCGAACTATATACTCACCGAACTTAACGGAGGTGTTTCACCATCGGGAGAGCGCGTGGTATCGACCGAAAACCTTGCTGTTACATGGGAGCCGCAGGTAGATATTTCTGCCGAGGCGAGTTATGGGCTGGGCTGGATAATCGAGGACAAAGATGGCTTGACGGTGATTAGCCATGCCGGAAATACCTTCGGGTTCAGTTCGGAGTTCGCCTTCGCGCCGGCCGCTAACCTGGGTATCAGCGTTCTTACAAACCAACAAGGTTCACTATTCAATCCTCTCGTCCGTGCCTGGTTATTCGAGAAGCTCTTTCAGCAAGAGCCAGAAACTGAAGAACTCCTCCAGTTCTTGCTCGAACAGACTGAAGAAACTCAATCATCAATCCGCCGGAGCCTCGTCGACGGTATCGACCCAACTTCGGTGGAAGACTATCTTGGCATCTACAAAAACGAAGACCTAGGTGAGGCGACGCTCGAATGGGAAGACGACAAACTAATATTGGACGTGGGTGAGTATCGTATTGAGATTCGAGCGCTCCGTGACAATGATGATATCAGGTATGGTACCTTTTCACCGCCGGTTGCCGGATTACCGCTGAAATTCGAGGCGGATGACAGCGGAGCTCCGGTGATGATTCTCGGTCTGGGTGTGGTCGAGTATAGCTTTCAAAAAACCGGTTAAAACTCTTGAAGAATTCTTGACCGCCGTAACACGATCGTAAATACTCCAGTTGGTAGAGACTTTATCGTCCAGGTGGCTAATGCAAATATCGAACTCTATTGGTAGACTGATAAGCGCTATTCTTCAAAAGATTGAATTCTAGGAATGCAGTCGTCGTGGCCGGATCAGAGCCGCGACGGGAGGATCGACAAATATGTATACCGTTGAAGTGAGAAACCTGGCGAAACGATTTGGTGACCTGCAGGCGGTTGCAGATGTCTCCTTCGGCGTCGAGCCTGGTGAGATTTTTGGCTTGCTCGGACCGAATGGCGCCGGAAAGACCACAACCATTCGAATGATGATGGATATTTTCAAGCCCGATTCTGGCGAGGTAACTATTCTGGGCGGCAAATTAGACCTGGCAAGAAAGCGGCGCATCGGCTACCTCCCTGAGGAGCGAGGTCTATACAAGGACCAGAAACTTGAATCCACCCTGGTCTATTTAGCCAGTCTAAAAGGGATGGATGAGCGTACCGCGCGTACGCAACTATACCCGTGGCTAGAGCGTTTTGACCTCGTTGAATATCGCCACAAGAAAGTACAAGAGCTGAGCAAGGGAATGCAACAGAAGGCCCAGATAATCGTCACTCTGCTTCACGATCCCGATCTGATCATCATCGACGAGCCGTTTGCCGGGCTTGACCCGGTCAATACGCGCCTAGTGAAGCAGGTCCTAGACGAGCAACGTGAAAAAGGCAAAGCGATTATCATGTCAACACACCAGATGTATCAGGTGGAGGCTCTTTGCAACCGTATCGTTCTTATTAGCAGGGGCCGAACAGTGCTTTACGGGCTTGTCAACGAAATCAAACGCAACTTTGCCGGCAATGCAGTCATCGTTCAAGGTCAGGGAAACTTCGAACAAATACCGGGCGTTCTTGAGACGCGCAGACAAAACAGCGCATGGCATCTGGCTCTGGAGATTGGCACTGATCCGCAGGCTATCTTCCGTACGCTGGCAGATCGCGATGGCGTTAAAATCGAGCGGTTTGAGTTGGCTGAACCCTCACTCGAAGACATCTTCATCAATGTAGTTAGCGAGGCGACTCCGCCGCAGAGTGAGAAAGAAGCAGAGGTTGGCTATGCGTAACTATTGGCTAATAGCAAAACACGAATACCGTCGCACGGTCTTCCGGCGGGGATTTCTGTTGGCGACGATCCTGGTTCCAGTCGGTATGGCAGTACTTATCTTCTTCGTCTACCTGGTCGCGACGATGGGCCAAGACGATACGGCTCTCGGATACGTGGATAAGCCGGATATCTTTGATCCTGCACTGCAGAACAACTTGCCCGATCCCGAAGATCGCATCGGGATATTGGAATTTAGCGACGAAGAGAGCGCGCTGGCCGCCCTAGAAGCCGGAGACATTCAAGCTTTCTTCGTATTTCCGCTGAATTATCTGGATACGCTGGAGACCGATCTTCACTACGTCGAGAATCCTCCTTCCGACGACCTCTGGCGAGAATTTGATGACTTTGTGCGATTTAATATCCTTTCAACCTTATCTGAAGATGTGCGAGAACGGTTACTTGAGGGTGCGAATATCACCGTCATCGATGTAAACGGCAATCGTGAATTCAGCGAAAGCGCGATCATCAACATTATCCTCCCTTTCGCTGCTACTTTTTTCTTCCTTTTCGCGACCATGATGGCTGCTGGCTACCTTATGGGCGTCGTGGCCAGTGAGAAGGAAAATCGGACGATGGAGATCGTCATCAGTTCGGTCACCCCGGGTCAGCTCATCGGTGGCAAAGCCGTAGGCCTTCTAGCCGGGGCCCTGACCCAATTGGCCATCTACACCGTGGCTATCGTCATAGCCTTGAAGGTGGCCTCACCTTACATCGAGATGCTGCACTTTGTTAAAGTTCCCTGGAGTTATCTCGGTCTGATGGTTCTATTCTTCCTCCCTGCCTACGCTTTGATAGCCTCTATCATGATCGCCATCGGGGGAGCTGTAACAGAATCTCAGCAAGGACAGCAAGTTGCCGGTATCCTGAATCTCCTCTTCATGCTACCACTCTTTCTAATGCCCTTGCTTTTCACGAATCCTGGTCACCCGATCATCGTCTTCCTGACTCTGTTCCCGACATCGTCGTTTCTTACCGTTTCGCTTCGCTGGGGGTTGGGAACCATACCGGTCTGGCAGCTAGGATTGAGCTGGGTGCTGCTGGTCATGGCTATGTTCGTAATGCTTTGGATAGCGGTTCGAATTTTCAGAGCCGGGATGCTCCGATACGGTCAGCCCCTAACTGTGAGGGGAGCCTTAGCCTCATTGCGAAGCGGCTAACCCATAACGCAAGGATATATCGTCTATATAGGATTTGGAATGCGAAACATTTGGCTAGTTGTAAAACACGAGATACGGATTACTCTCCGCAAAAAGTCCTTCTGGGTTCTTAGCTTCATAGTTCCTGTGCTTTTGGTCGGAATGCAGGGGTACTTCATTCTCCAGGACAACGATATCACCCTTGGCGGAGAAGATTCAGAGGTGGTTGAAGAGGAGGCCGGCCCACTCGAAATGACAGTCGTGGGAATGGTCGATGAATCCCGTCTCGTTGAAGAGATGCCCGCTGGCATACCTCCTGGCATGTTTCTGATGTTTGCAGGAAGGGAAGAAGCACGTGTCGCCCTCGACGCCGGCGAAATCGACCAGTTCGTCGTATTACCTGAGGATTATGTAAACTCTGGCGAGGTGACGGTCTATGATAAGGATTTCCAGATCCTCCAGGGGGGTGATATGGGCGTTGCCTTCGGCAGTTCTAATGAATGGATGTTGCCTTATATCATCAACTCCAATTTGATCGGCGATGAGTCATTAGCTGCCGTAGCCTTCAATCCCACTCCAGGGCAGCTGGCCCGAAGGCATGCCCTCAATCCCCCCGATGAGAATGCCGCCGGCGATGCGGCTCTGGCTGAGTTTACCTCCAGCGCTATCCCATATGTCTATTACTTCATTTTGATTATCGTGAGCGGTTATATTCTCCAGAGCGTTGTATCTGAGAAGGAAAATAGAACGGTAGAGGTTCTTCTTGTGAGCCTGCAACCGAAGGAACTCATGACGGGTAAGTTGTTGGGCATGAGTACCGTTGCTTTAATACAGTTGCTCGTCTGGGGAGCTGGAGCAGCCCTGATCCTCAACCAAGGATCCCGCCTGTTCGACGTCTCAGGACTCACTTTCACACCGGCCTTTTTCGTTACGGCCCTTCTCTTTCTCCTCTTGGGCTATTTGCTCTATGCGTCGGTTATGGCCGCTGCTGGAGCCTTAGCAAATACGGCCCGAGAAGCTAGCCAAGTAACGTGGCTGCTTATTATTCCACTCTTGCCCACCCTCATGTTCGGCAGATTGTTCGTAGATGATCCGGATAGCGTTTTTGCCCTGTTCCTCAGTATGTTTCCATTCAGCGCACCCAGTGCCATGGTAACTCGCATGGCTGTTGGGTCGGTACCAGCTTGGCAGGTGTTGCTCAGTCTGTTGATGTTGGCCATAACGGTGTATGTAGTGCTCGTCATGGCAACACGCTTTTTCCACCCGCAGAATTTACTTTCCCAGGCCCAGTTTAGCTGGCGCCGTTTTGCTACAGCCTGGCGGGATAAATAGACGACGACTATCCTGAGCTGATCGCTAAATCAATTCTTAGGTGAATTGTCGTAGTGTCGCTTCGCTTTCTACGCGATATTCAGGTAAGTAGAATCTTTCGTTCGCATAAAGAGGTATTCTTGAATTGTCTCGCGTATAGGAAGGCAACGGCCAAAAGAGCCGGATTATTGTTCCTCCTAGCCTTCCTGCTTGTAGCTTGCCAGGATGACACTGCGACGCCAGAGGCCTCCGGACAATCGAACACATTATCGAGCGTCACGCCAGAAAAGGTCTCACCGGAGCACCCAGCTGTTGAACCGCTGGCAATAAAAAGTGAACCGAGTGCCACAGTTTCCACGTCTTTTGAACCTAGATTCGAACCGGCCGTGTGCCAATCTGATGTTCCACAAGGCCGCGAGGTTGAATGCGGCTACCTGTCAGTTCCTGAAAAATACAGCCAACCGGGCAACGGCCGTACTTTGCGACTGCACGTAGCCGTCTTCAAGAGCGACAACGCGAATCCGGCGCCTGACCCGATTGTATATTTAGCCGGCGGTCCAGGGGCAGATGTTCTTGAGGTTGTGCAGTTCGAATTCGAAACGGCTTTCGCGCCGTTGCTAGCCGATCGCGATCTGATTCTATTTGATCAACGCGGCACTGGTTATTCGGAGCCGTCCCTAGCGTGTCCTGAACTTAGCGATGCTACTTACGAGATGTTGGCCCTTGAGTTGAGTTTCGAAGAAGTGGCTGCTCGGAACGCTGACGCATTGTTCGAATGTCGCGACCGGCTTGTTGGAGAGGGCGTCGATTTGTCGGCCTACAACAGCGCGGAGAGCGCTTCTGATGTGAACGCATTGCGTTTGGCTTTGGGCTATGATGAGTGGAACCTGTACGGGACATCCTATGGGACTCGTCTGGCACAGACGGTGATGCGAGATCACCCCGAAGGGATACGAAGTGTTGTTTTGGACTCGGTCTATCCTATTGCGGCCAACATGCACACGGATACTCCGGCCAACGTTTCGAGAGCAATGGACTTATTCTTTTCCACTTGCGAAGCGGACCCAGTTTGTGAAGAAGTCTACCCCAACCTGAAAGGGACGTTTTTTGCCCTGGTCGATCAACTAAATAGAGAGCCAATTTCGGTAAGCATACCAAACGTTCTTACTGGAGAACGGCACGACGCAAAAATCGACGGGGTCGGGATTCTTGTCTTGCTCTTCCAGTCCCTCTATCAGGCCGAACTTACCAGCTTATTTCCAAAGATGATCGACGATGTCCAGCAGGGTGATTATGATTTACTCACTGGCTATCTGGCAAACTGGCTTATTAAGTTGGAGTTATTTAGCGCTGGCATGCAACTGTCGGTCCAGTGTCATGAGGAAGCAGTATTTGCCGATCCGGAGGATGTTGCTGAATCCGTCGCCGCCTACCCCGATCTTAGTGAGCTATTTACTTACAGCACATCAACCGGCGAAATGGCTCTGAGAATCTGCGCACAATGGGGATCTGGCAGAGCAGATCCTCGTGAGAACCAGGCCATCACCAGCGACCTGCCAACCCTAATAATTACCGGCGAAAACGATCCCGTAACACCCCCTTCCTGGGCTAGACAAGTCGCTCAGGGGTTAAGTAACCACTTCCTTTATGCATTTCCAGGGGTTGGGCATGGTCCATCGTTTTCCGATGATTGCCCGCGAAGCGTAGCTTTGCAATATTTGAACGATCCGACCAATGAACCCGATACATCGTGCCTGGTAGACATGAGTTTTTCCTTCGTGATGCCATTCATGGCTGAGCAGGTAACCTTTGAGCCAGTAGTGATCGAACCCTTCAATATATCAGCTCTAGCACCTAGCGGCTGGATTCGAGTCAACGATGAATACTTTATCGCTCCAGACCGTTCCATCGAATTGGTCATTAGAGAAAACCGCGAACAACCAATTGACGCATTCAGGACGATTTGGGGCGCTGGAGAGGTTTTCGACGAGATAGATGCTGAGGGCTTAACCTGGTCGATATCCGAGGTTTCTTTAGAGGAAAATGCGGTTACCGGTATGGCAGCGACCGCACCAAGTGAAGACGGTTTCTATGTGGTTATGATGGTTACGACACCGGACCAACAGGCGTCCCTTTACGAATTAGTCCTCTTGCCAATCATAAATTCATTCATTGTAGACCTTGTCGCTACGCCTTGACTCCAACACGCAACCGGAGGAGGATGGTCTATACTGCTTAAATTAACGATAGAGTGGTTTCCAGACGATATGAAAGTCTCTGGCAACATCGAGCAGTGACAATCTGCGCTGGTAAACCCGTCGTTTATCACTAAGAGCCATACATTGTTTTTGTATACTGGGCTGTACCGTGGCGAGAGGTACTTAGAGGAGTATGGCCGAAGAGGAAAGAACGTTCAGAGCTGGATTTCTACGTGTGGGACCATATCTGTTTCGATATGCTCTTGCGGCGTTTCTCTTTTCGATCCTAGCTGCCTGCGGGAATGCGGACACGGCGGGGAACCAACTTGATGGTGACGCGGGTCCATCAGAGATCGTAGCGCCCGGTGGTTCTGGGGACGACGGGTCACCAATTCCTCTAGCTCAAAGCGTCGCCGTTTTCCAGTCGCCCTTGATGGGTGACAGCAATATAAACTTCGAACAGATCTCTGTAGAGCAGGGACTATCTCAAAGTTCGGTGCATGCTATCCTGCAAGACCATTACGGATTTATGTGGTTTGGCACCCTCGATGGGTTGAACCGGTACGATGGGTATGACATCCGTGTCTATAAACATGATTCCGAAGACCCATCTTCTATTAGCGATAATATGATCAAGGCTATCTATGAGGATAGCGAAGGTATTCTCTGGATTGGTACCAGCGCCGGCGGTCTAAATCGATTCGACCGGGAAAGCGAAACGTTTAGTAGATATCAACATGATCCAGAGTTTGAGGGGAGCCTGGGCAGCAATGCCGTGCAATCGATCTTCGAAGATAGATACGGTGACCTGTGGGTAGGTACAAGTGGTGGCGGGTTAAATAAGCTCGATCGAAGCACGGGTCAGATAACGCGCTATCAGAATGATCCCAATTATTTATACAGCCTCAGCAATAACACAGTCCAATCCATATTCGAGGATGGATCCGGCAACTTGTGGATCGCAACATATGGCGGAGGACTAAATCGCTACGATCGAGAGAGTGAACGTTTTACTAACTTCCAAAATGAAATCGGCAATCCAAGAAGCCTGATCAACAACTATGTCTCTTCCGTAACCCAAGATGAGGAAGGACGCCTGTGGGTAGGGACGCGTGGTGGTGTCTTGCATAGGTTCAATCTCGATAATGAACTATTCTACCGGTACCAGAGTGGCTCCATCGATCCCGACAGCCTGGCTGATCACGCTGTATCAGCCATCGTTGAGGATCGAACCGGCAAGCTTTGGGTCGCGACCAACGGTGGAGGAGTTAAGCTATTTGACCGTCAGAGCGGCCAATTCAGCCATTTCCAGAACGATCTGACCGATCCCAATAGCCTCAGCAGCAACAACGTTCGGTCTATGTTTGAAGACAGATCTGGGGTACTTTGGCTCGGGACCGATGGAGGTGGTGTAAATAAGTTTTCGAGCTCTTCAATGCGGTTTCAACATATCCAGAACGATCCCGGTGATCCTTACAGTCTCAGCAGTAATGACGTCCTAGCTATTCATGAAGATCGCGATGGAGATCTTTGGGTTGGGACGCTTGGAGGAGGATTGAACAGGTTCGAACAAGATGTAGGACGGCTGACCCGCTATTCGCATGAACCAAAAGAGCCTAACAGCCTTAGCAGCAACATCGTCTTTACTATTCTCCAGGATGCGAAAGGGGATCTTTGGATTGGCACGTCAAGCGGTCTGGATAGATTGGATCCTGAATCCGGACTATTTGAGCATTTCCAGAACGAACCTGACAATGCGAATAGCATAAGTCACAACGTGGTTCTATCTATCAGCGAGGATCAGAGCGGCGTTCTATGGATCGGTACTTCTGGCGGTCTGAATAAATACGATCCCAGCACAGGTCGCTTTAATCGCTTCCTCAACGAACCTCAGGATTCGCGTAGTCTGAGCAGAGGGAGCGTTCGAGCTATACATGACGGTGGGGCAGGATTTCTGTGGATAGCAACTGATAATGGTCTAGATAGATTCGAATCCAAGACCGGCGTATTCACCCATTTCAGGAATGACCCGAATGATCCAAATTCGCTTAGCGACGATCGCGTATTGGCAATCCACGAAGATGAAAATGGATTTCTGTGGATCGGCACCTATGGAGGCGGTCTCAACCGGCTGGATCCAAAGAGCGAGACCTTCACCAACTTCCGTGAAAAAGATGGTCTGCCAAACGATGCGATTCTAGGAATTTTAGAAGATGAAGATGGTAATCTCTGGTTGAGCACAATCCAGGGACTGTCCAGGTTTGACCCAAGCATAGAGGTTTTTAGAAACTACGACACGCGGGATGGTCTTCAGAGTAACGAATTCAACGTCAACGCCTCCTACGAGGCAGAGAACGGAAAGATGTATTTTGGCGGTATCAACGGATTCAATGCCTTCTTTCCTGGATCCATTACCGATAATCCATACATCCCGTCGATTGTCCTTACAACGCTAACTCAGGGGGGTGAATCCATAGACATCAGCCAGACGGAAGAGGGCGTGAACGAAGTGATTTTCCGATGGCCAAATGATTTCTTTGAATTCGGGTTTTCTGCCTTGAGCTACTCACAGCCGGACAAAAACCAGTATGCGTACCAGCTGACTGGCTATGATCAGGATTGGAACTACCTAGGAACCAGACGAACCGGACGCTACGCCAATATACCAGCAGGCGACTACGTCCTTAAGTTGAGGGGCTCGAATAACGACGGAATTTGGAACGAGGACGGTGTCTCCCTAAACATCACCGTTGTGCCGCCATTCTGGCAGACCTCGTGGTTTAGAGTCCTAGTAGCCGTCACTGTAATCGGGGGGATTGCCTTAGGATACCGCCTGCGAGTACGAGGCATTGAGGCTCGAACCCGCGAGCTTGAAAACCAGGTAGAAGAGCGGACTCACGACTTGGAACTTCGAACACACGAACTCGAACGACGGAAGAATGCAGCTGAAGGGCTTCGTGAAATTCTGATCATCTTAAACTCGAATCGATCCCTTGAGGAAAGCCTTGATTATATCGTACACCAGGTCGCGATTCTCACCGGCGCAGATGAAGTCGCTATTTTTAAGCATGTATTGGATATAGGTCCATCCATCATTGCCTCTTTCTTGTCCGGACCTGAACCCAATAAAGGGATCATGGTCGAGCCAGTTGCATCCCGATTGTTGGACGGTCATTCCGTCATTTACCCGAACAATGTGAATCATGAAGAGAAGACGCCGATCTCCAGTCACATGATCTTAAATGGGTACAAGGCCATTCTTGGACTTCCTCTGTCCATCGGCAGCGAGCCTTACGGTGGGTTGGTTCTCTATTTTTCACAGAATCGTACATTCTCCGATGAGGATATTGAGCTCAGTTCTACCTTTGCTGACCAGGCTATGTTAGCGATAGCGAATGACAAGCTTCGTGATCGGGCAGAACAGACCGCGGTGGCCATGGAACGAAGCCGCCTGGCTCGGGACCTACACGACGCCGTCACCCAGACGCTTTTCTCGGCCAGCCTAATCGCCGAGGTCATGCCTGCTGCGTGGGAAGCGGATCATGATGAAGGCCGTCATCTACTGAAAGAACTACGCCAGTTGAGCCGGGGGGCGCTAGCGGAGATGAGAACGCTGTTGTTGGAGCTTCGGCCGGCAGCCCTAGCCGAGGCCAGTATCGGGGACTTGTTACGCCAGCTGGCAGATTCCCTCACAGGGCGTACCGGAACCCGAGTTGATCTCTTCATTGAAGGACCTTGCGAGCTACCTTCAGAGGTTCACGTTACTCTATACCGGATCGCCCAAGAGGCACTAAACAACGTAGTGAAGCACGCCAACGCAACGAAGGTGTCGGTTTCCCTGAAGTGCTATCCTTCGGCCCTGGGTGGAGAACCTCGAAGCAGAGCCACGCTGGTTGTTAGCGATAATGGCGATGGATTTGATCCAGATTGTATCACTTCGGATTGTCTTGGATTAACTATAATGCGGGAACGGGCGCAAGCGGTTGGCGTGGTCCTGAACATAGAAAGTCAGATGGGCCAAGGGACTATCGTCACGGTCCGTTGGAAAGAGTCGATGCTAGATAGGTTAGCGAACGGCGTACAAGAATCAGGTGATGTGTCGTCGTCTTCGAGTACAGCGACGGAATGATAGAAAGGAAATGACTATGAACGATTCAGACAATATCCGAGTGATGATTGTCGACGACCACGACATGGTTCGCAGAGGTTTGGTTGCCTTCCTGAATGTAAATTCTGATTTGCTTATGGTTGGCGAGGCAAACAATGGCCAAACCGCGCTAGAGATCTGTGAGGAAATCAAACCCGATGTTATCCTCATGGACCTGGTAATGCCGGTAATGGATGGCGCCACGGCAACTCGAAAGATTCGGGAACGCTGTCCAGAGGCTCAGGTTATTGCCCTTACTAGTTTCGAAGAGAAGGAGCTGGTGCAGGATGCATTACAAGCAGGCGCGATCAGCTATCTATTAAAGAACGTGACGGCAGACGCTCTCGCCGAGGCTATTCGGGCCGCTCACGCCGGCCGCTCTACTTTGGCTCCTGAAGCCACCCAAGTCCTTATTCAAAGCGCTCGTCAAGGCCCAACACCGGGTGAGGATCTTACTCCACGTGAACGCGAGGTGCTCGCTCTGATGGTTGAAGGTCTGACGAACCCGGAGATTGCCGAGCGACTAAACGTGAGCCGTTCGACCGCTAGGGCGCATGTGAGTCAAATTCTCTCCAAGTTAAATGTATCCAACCGGGCCGAAGCTATTGCCCTGGCTTTCCGTCAAAAGTTAGTCACCTGACCCATACCAATACTGTACAGCTGAGCAGTAGCTAGATTAGCTGCCTAAACGGACGAAATATAATGCGGTCGTCCAGCAACAAAATCCCCCAGATGTCTGATGTATCTGGGGGATTTTAGCATAAACTGATCATTGTGATGTCTTCTCTCCCGGTCGATTCATGGAAGAATCGTTCACCGGGAGAAACAGCGAAACTTTTACGTTTCCGGCAGGGGCAGACTCACCTCCTCCACTGCCCCTGCCCGATTGCTCCTGGAACCCGTATTGTCTCTCATTGTTTTCGCCAATTTTCACAGGAGTATGGCAAGCAACTAATCTGGTGGAGTAAAGGAGAATCCAAGCTTGAGGATCTCGATGATTGAAGAAGCCTGGCTAGCTCATTAGTGGCTTGGCGACCTCGGGAGCGAGGTTTACTAGCCCTGACAATCGAATAATGGGTGATCGACTTGTTGAGCGATGTAAGTAGGGAGCCAACGAAAAGGCGATTATTCGAGTGTTATCACGAAATGTGTAATCCCGTTGTGAGCCACGGTTTACAACGGTTATTGATCTATAGATTTGGGAAGGTTTGTAGGTCAAGAACACATACTTCCGAGTAGGCTTAGAAAAATAGTCCTAGGAGAAGGAGGAAGAGATGTCTCGGAGAAGTTTTTGGTCGAGTATTGTTCTGGTCGTTTTGGTTGCCCTGGCTTTGACGGCCTGCCAACCGGAAACGATAGTCGAAGAAGTTGAGGTTACCCGTGTAATCACGGAAACCATCATCGAAGAAGGACAGGCTGTAGAGGTTACAAGAGTAGTAACCGAACAGATCGAAGTAGAGGTAACGCGGGAGCCTGAGCAGATAGTAGCCCCAACCCCAGCCGAAGAATCAATGGCTCTGCGTGTCAATATCGGCACCTATCCAGATATTATCGACCCCCAGCTCTCGTCATTTGCCAATGAGATTGGCCATCTGCAGCTGATCTATGAGGGCTTAACGAAGCTGAACGCCGAGCTTGATACAGTGCCAGGCGCGGCCGAGTCATGGGAATACAACGATGATGCTACCGAGCTCGCATTCACCCTGCGAGAGGGCTTGAAGTACAGCGACGGTAGTATCCTAAATGCCATGCGATTCCGCGACGGATTGCTGCGCAACATCAATCCGGCGACAGCGGGCGAGTATGCAGCCATTACGGACGAGATCCTGGGCGCGCCTGAATGGCGTATAGGCGCCGATGAAGTCGCCGTCCAGGGAGAAGAAGCCGTACGGGAAAGCGTGCAGGCCTTGGATTTGGACGGCAATCCTTGCGAGGATTACGAGCAGGAAGATTGTCGCGTGCTCAAGATCAGGTTGTCCAAGCCCGCTCCCTACTTCCACACAGTGATGAGCTTGTGGGTCACCTATCCGGCCAAAGCCGAACTTATCTCGGAGGGTGGCGTGAACTGGTGGAACAGTTCCAAGTATCACGTCGGAAATGGACCGTACGTACTGAAAAGCCTTGAGCCATTCGTCAGAGGGTACTTCGTTCCAAATGAGTACTACTGGGACGGTGTGGGCAATCTAGATATCGAATTCTCGTACATCACCGATACGGCCGTGGAATTCCAAGCTTATCGAAACGACGAATTCGATATTATCAATCTCGCAGCCGAGGACCTGGCAACGGTGATGGCAGATCCAGTGCTATCCGAGGAGGCGATGATCTTCCCCGGATCATGCACCTTTGATCTCGAATTCCACCAACTTAAAGAGCCGTTCAGCGATCGTAAAGTACGGCAAGCGTTCGCCATGGCCCTCGACCGTGATGCCTGGGTTCGTGATGTTCTCAAGGGTCTTGGCAGCCCAACCCTAACCTTCATTCCGCCGGGATATCCTGGCTATAAGGAAGGTGAGACACGATGGGCTTTTGATCCCGAAGGCGCAAATGCGGCCCTGGCAGAGTCAAGCTATGGATCCGTCGAGAACCTCCCGCCGATCGTGGATACGTTCGGAGACACGCCTCGAAATCGTGTTCGGCATGAGTGGTTGGCGGCAAAATGGAAAGAAGTCCTGGACGTGGACGTTGAATTAAACCCCGTCGAACCGACCACATATACGGCCCTCACTAAGGATATCGAAACAGCGCCCCAGATGTACATTCTTGGCTGGTGCGCCGATTACCCGGATCCTCAGAACTGGCTTAGCGTTTACTTCAGAAGCACCGGCTTTGTCGAAGATATCGGATACGCCAACGAGGAGTTCGACGCCCTGGTTGATCAGGCCGATACCACGGTAGATCCCGAAACTCGGATGGAATTGTATCAACGAGCTCAGGACTTACTCATTGACGACACGCCGGTAGCCTTCATGTGGAACAACGTCAACAACTACTTGGTCAAACCTTGGGTGACCGGTGTTGTTACCACACCGCAAGATTCGATCTGGCCTGGCGCCATCGACCCCATTGGAATCGACATTGACGCATCGTTAATGCCCTAATCAGAGTTTATTGGATAGCCGGCTGGCGTGGTTGTGGTTTGCCTGGCCGAACACGCCGGCCGGCACCAACGTCTCGTAAGGATTTGCGATGATTTCATTTCTCATTCGTCGTCTTCTATGGATGGTGCCAGTGCTATTCACCATCGCCCTGATCACCTTCGTCTTGATGCATGCAGCGCCTGGCGGTCCTTGGGACAGGGATCCTGGACGTAGACAGATCGACGCCGCGACCCAGGCCAGGTTAGACGAGCAATTCGGCCTTGACAAGCCAATGTGGCGCCAATTCCTGGCATATGTTATCGGCGATTTCGATGGCGAGGGGGAGTTCGTCTGTGGCGCAGTTTGTGGAAATCTCGGTCCTTCTTATAGGCAGCGTGGCCGGACAGTTCAGGAGATCATTTTCAGCGTACCAGAGGGAAAACCCTTTTGGGAGAGCCGCTTCGGCTACTCCATACGATTGGGAATATTGTCCCTGATATTAGCCGTAGCCGTGGGTATCCCGGCTGGCATCTTGTCCGCCTTGAGGCAAAACAGCATCATCGACTACACGTGTTCGTTTGTGGCCAACTTAGGGGTGTCCGTGCCCAGCTTCGTCATTGGCATCTACCTCATAATCATATTCGCTGTGACGTTGCACTGGATCAATGTTGTCCCACGATCGTGGTCCGAATTAAAGGTATGGATCGTTCCCAGCTTAGTGTTGGGCTTTGGCACCATGGCTTTGACTGCCCGTCTTACACGTTCGTCCATGATCGAGGTTATGCGCCAGGATTACATTCGCACGGCTCGCTCCAAAGGGCTCCGAGAGTCGGCTGTGGTTCGCGTGCATATGGTCAAAAATGCCCTGATTCCTGTCATAACCGTTTTGGGACCCGCTTTGGCAGCTCTCGTCACCGGATCATTCATCATTGAAACGATGTTTTCTTTCCCTGGTATCGGCCGGGAGTATGTACAGGCGATCAGTAACCGGGATTATTCAATGATTCTTGGAACGACTCTGATCTACGGCGTTCTAATCGCCTTCGCGAATCTGAGCGTTGACGTGATTTATAGCTTTCTTGATCCGCGGATAAGACTTCGATGACTTGTTGGGAGTAAATGATGGCAGGAATCGCAGAAGCGCAGAGAACCGCGGTTGAGCAGCATGCTGAGGTCGCTGAGCTCCCATACCCATCACGAAGCTTATGGTACGATGCCTGGCAGCGGCTGATCCGCAACAAAGCCGCTGTTGCCGGCATGATGATCATCGGGATATTCGTTTTCGTCGCTATCTTCGCCTCATACCTGGCGCCGCATAATCCCCTAAAGATCAATGATGGTCTCGGCTACCTTCCACC